>NZ_JBIAQF010000005.1:0-473032 GCF_042888885.1 Streptomyces sp. NPDC002742 | reverse complement strand
ACATTCCGAACCCGGAAGCTAAGCCTCACAGCGCCGATGGTACTGCAGGGGGGACCCTGTGGGAGAGTAGGACGCCGCCGAACAAATATTACAGAAACCCCCGTACCGGGAAACCGGTCACGGGGGTTTTCTGCGTTCAGGGGCATTTCCCCTCCGTTCACCAGAACCTTCGTTCACCTCCGTTCACCTCTACTCCAGGCCCTGTGGACGGCTGGGCGTTGTTGTGGACGGAGAGCGGAGAGCGGAGAGCGGGGGCGGAAGGCGGATGGACGGGAAAGGGGGCGGTCTCCTTGTGGAGACCGCCCCCTTTCCCGTGGTGCGGTTACTTCAGGTCTCGTGGTGCGGTTACTTCAGGCGGGACGACGCGACGATCGAGACGATGTGCGCGGGCACGAGCAGCCACACGATCGCCGTCACGGCGACGGTCGCGATGCGCGTGGCCGTCAGATCGCCGAGCGCCAGGTCGACGACCGCGGTGACGAGCAGCAGGATGGTGCACTCGATGCCGTTGACCAGGCGGTGGAGGCCGACGGCCGAGGCCAGCCGGCGGACCTGCGCGAGACCGCTGGAGCGCGGGACGACGGACTGGTCGTTCGCCTTCTCCATGCCGCTGTCGGAGCGGGCCACATGGACGAGGTCGGAGGACGACTTCAGGAGCAGGACACCGATGGCGGCGGCCAGACCGGCCACGAGATAGGGGTCGAGGCCGAGTTCGGAGGCGCGGATGCCCATGCCCACCATCACGGCGGCGTCGGCGAGGTAGGCACCGAGCCGGTCCAGGTAGACGCCCAGCGGGCTGAACTGGCGGCGCCAGCGGGCCACTTCACCGTCCACACAGTCGAGCAGCAGATACAGCTGCATGAAGAGGACGGAGAGCACGGCGCCGCCGAGGCCCGGCAGGATCAGGGCGACTCCGGAGAGCATCCCCGCGAAGACCATGACCACGGTGATCTGGTTCGGGGAGATGCGGGCGTCCACGAGATGGCGGGTCACACGCAGGGAGAGCGACCTCATGTAGAGGCGGCCGGCCCAGTGTTCCGCCCTGCTGTCCAGTTTGCCCGCAGGGTGAATGACATCGCGGAGTTCCTCTAGTTGGACCTTGGGCATGCGGCGTTCTCCCTGGCGAGCTTGCACTGGATCGGGCGGCTGGAAATGTCGTACAGGGAAGAGCATGACGGGGGTCCGGACGGAGCCGATCGGCAGGGTGGAAATCAGGTGATCGTCGTCGTACGCGCGTACTACGGTGACGGCCATGGCCCCTATGACTCACGTGTTCCGTTCCATACGTCCCGACGAGTGGCGTCAGGTGAAGGAACTCAGGCTCGACGCCCTGCGCGACCCCGTCGCACATCTCGCGTTCCTGGAGACCCACGAGGACGCGGCCGCCAAGTCCGACGCCTTCTGGCAGGACCGGACGGCCGGGGCGGCCGTCGGCGTCGTCGAGCGGCAGCAGATCGTGGCCGTGGGCGAGGACGGCGGGTGGGCCGGGACCGTGACCGTGCTGGTCGAGGAGGCCGGGGAGCGGGACTGGCTCGGGAAGACGGTCGAGCGGACGCAGGGGCATCTGGTCGGAGTCTTCGTGCGCCCCGAACACCGGGGCACCGAGGCCGGGGTCACCCGGGCGCTCTTCGACGCCGCTCTCGCGTGGTCCTGGGAGGCCGGGCTCGAACGCGTGCGGCTCTTCGTGCACGAGAGGAACGGCCGCGCCGAGGCGTTCTACCGGAAGGCGGGTTTCCTGCCCACCGGAGAGACGGCGCCGATGCCGGGGGACACCGGGGAGTTGGAGCTGGAGTTCGTGATCACTCGGGGGTAGTGCGCGCGGACAGCCACCTACGTCGGACAGCCACCCGCGTCAGACCGGAAGCTCGTACTGCGGCCAGCGTGACCGGAGTTGTTCGCGGGAACGCAGGAGGGCCAGGGTCGGCAGGCCGCGGGCCGGGCCCGTGGTCAGCAGATCCGGGAGCTGGGGGAGCGGGGCCACGGCCGCGATGTCGTCTAGGACGAGCGTGAGTGGTGGGTCGAGCCGACCGGAGGATGACCGTTCGGCCATGCGCCGGCCACGCTCGACCACGCTTGAGGCGAGGGCCGTCAGGAGCGGCATGGCGCCGGGGTTCGCCTTGGGGTCCTCGATGGGTTCACCGACCAGATAAAGCGTGCCCCCTTCATTGACGAAGGAATCCAAGGCGAGGCTGTCATTTCGGTTCGGAGTGCAGGATTCGCGGATGTTGACCGTGCCGAACGACGCAAGGGCGCGTGCTGTCAGTTCCTGCGCGATGTCCCGGCGTTCGGGGTGCGAGACGAGCGCGGCCTCCAGCTCGCCGGCGGCGCCGGACGCGGCCTTGGGGTTCGTGCGCAGGGCCCGTACGGCGTCCTGCACCTGTGCACCCTGGGCCCAGCGGTGGACATGGCGGAAGGCCTTGCCCTCCACCGCGGCGGCGTGCAGATAGCTGCGCATGAGCGTTTCCGCGACATCGGCCATCGCCTGGTCCGCCTTGGCGGTGGGGCGTATCGGGGCGAGGAGAGCGGTCGCCCTGGCCGCGGCCGTCTCCTTGTCCTCGCAGCCCCCCGCGGGGGACCAGTGGAGCCGGGCCGGGGTGTCGCAGAGGTGGGCCGGGTCGTAGAGGAGGACGGGGCCCAGCTTGGCGCGGGCGTCCTTGGTCTCCGACCAGGTGCGGGGGTCGGAGGTGATGACGAGGGCCGGGCCCTCCGCGTCGCGTACGGCCTGGGCCGCGGTGAGGTGGCGGGTCTCGGGGGGCGCGAGGACGACCGCGCGGGTGGACGTCCACGTGGGTTTCGGCAGGGGCGCCGTGGCGGCCCCGGGCGGCATGGCCTCGGTGGAGACGGTGTCCCGGCCGCCCGCGTGGTCACGTGCCTGCGATCCCGTATGCCCGCGTACCTGCTCGTGTGCCTGCGCGCCCATGTGCTCGCGGGCCTGGGTGCCCGCTCGCTCGCCCTCGGCCGCTCTGTAGGCCGTCTCCAGGGGTTGCGCGGGCATCGGTCGCGCCGACAGCGGCTGCTGTTCCGTCCTGGCCGTCGGCACCACGGGATCGGGGACGTCCGTGGAACCGGCGGTCGCAGCGGTCTTCGAGCGTCTTCGCGCCCGTCCCGCCCGCCACCGTGCCACCGTCCCCATCACGAACACCGCGAGGACCAGCAGAACCATCAACTGGCCGATGAACAGGCCCCAGAAGAGGCCGTAGCCGGACAGCTGGGCGGCGGGGGTGTCGGGCCAGGCGCCGGCGATGTCGTGCGGCGCGCCGATCAGGTGCCGCATGGCCAGTGGTGTACGGGTGAAGGTGATCGCGTCCGGCCAGGCGCCGCGGGAGAACCAGCCCGCGAGGCCTGTCGCCGTCCACACCATCAGGGTCATGCCGAGGAGGAAGCCCAGCACCCCGATCAGCAGGCCGTCGGGGATGCCGCCCGCGCCCTCGCGCCGGGCGTCGTGCTGGTCGGGGTGCTGTCTCATCTCACGCCACCGTGGACTCGGTGGAGCCGTCGAGATCGCTGAGGTGCTGCTCCATGAAGGCCGCCGCCCGTTCCTCCGCCTCCAGTTCGGCGGCCTTCATCGCGTCGTCGGAGCGGAGGTCGGCGGACGACTGTGTCATCGCCCGGTCGGTGAAGACCAGCGGGCGTTCGGTCTCGGTGATGAGGTGCTTGACCACCTGGACGTTGCCGTTGACGTCCCAGACCGCGATGCCCGGGGTCAGCGTCGGGATGATCTCGACCGCCCAGCGGGGCAGCCCGAGGACCCGGCCGGTCGACCGTGCCTCGTCCGCCTTCTGCGCGTAGATCGTCCTCGTCGACGCCATCTTCAGGATCGCGGCGGCCTCCTTGGCCGCCGCCCCGTCGACCACGTCCGACAGATGGTGGACCACCGCCACGAAGGACAGGCCGAGGCGCCGGCCGAACTTCAGCAGCCGCTGGAACAGCTGGGCGACAAAGGGGCTGTTGATGATGTGCCACGCCTCCTCCACCAGGAAGATGCGCTTCTTGCGGTCGGGCCGGATCCAGGTGTGCTCCAGCCACACACCCACGATCGCCATGAGGATCGGCATGGCGATGGAGTTCCGGTCGATGTGGGACAGGTCGAAGACGGTGAGGGGGGCGTCCAGGTCGATGCCGACCGTCGTCGGGCCGTCGAACATGCCCCGCAGGTCACCGTCGACCAGCCGGTCCAGGACCAGTGCCACGTCCAGGCCCCAGGCCCGTACGTCGTCTATGGCGACGTTCATCGCCTCGGCCGACTCCGGTTCGGGGTGCCGCAGTTGCTCGACGATGTCGGTGAGCACCGGCTGGCGCTCGACGATCGTCTCGTTGACGTAGGCGTGCGCGACCTTCAGTGCGAAGCCGGACCGCTCGTCGAGGCTGTGCCCCATCGCGACCTCGATGATGGTGCGCAGCAGTGCCAGCTGGCCCGTCGTCGTGATCGCGGGGTCGAGCGGGTTGAGCCGGATTCCCATGTCCAGGGCGGCTGTCGGGTCGAGCCGGATGGGGGTTATACCCAGCTCCTGCGCGATGAGGTTCCATTCGCCGACGCCGTCCTCGCCCTGGGCGTCGAGGACGACGACCTGGCGGTCGCGGAAGCGCAACTGCCGTAGGACGTACGTCTTCTCCAGGGCCGACTTGCCGTTGCCGGACTCTCCGAGGACCAGCCAGTGCGGGGCGGGGAGCTGTTGCCCGTAGAGCTGGAAGGGGTCGTAGATGTACCCCTTGCCGGAGTACACCTCGCGGCCGATGATGACGCCCGAGTCGCCGAGGCCCGGTGCGGCGGTGGGCAGGTAGACCGCCTGCGCCTGGCCCGTGGACGTGCGCACGGGCAGGCGGGTCGTCTCGACCTTGCCGAACAGGAAGGAAGTGAAGGCGTCCGTAGCGGCGGACAGCGGATCCCGCATCAGTGCATCAGCCCCTACCTGCGGATTCCGGTGGCGAACGGCAGTGTGTTGACGAAGGCCCGGTGGTGCTCGCGGTCGCACCACTCCAGTTTCAGATACGACTTGCCGGCCGAGGCGCGGATCGTGCGCTTGTCGCGCGCGAGCGCCTCGGGGTTGCGGGAGGACACCGTGATGTAGCCGACGAGGTTGACGCCCGCGGCGCCGCTCGCGAGGTCCTCGCCGCGCTGGTCGAGGCGGTTGTGCGAGGCGATGTCGCGGGGGTCGACGGTCCGGTTCATCTTGGCGGCGCGGCTTGCCTCGGCCTCGTCGTTCGTCTTCTCGGTCAGCATGCGTTCGATGGCGACCTCGGTGGGTTCGAGGTCCATGGTCACGGCGACGGTGCGGATGACGTCGGGGGTGTGGACGAGGAGCGGGGCGAGGAAGTTGACGCCCACCGGGGTCATCGGCCACTCCTTCACCCAGGCCGTGGCGTGGCACCAGGGCGCGCGGGTGGAGGACTCGCGGGTCTTCGCCTGGAGGTACGTCGGCTCCATGGCGTCCAGCTCGGCCGGCCAGGCGTTGCGCCTGGTCATCGCCTGGATGTGGTCGATCGGGTGGTCGGGGTCGTACATCGAGTGCACGAGGGAGGCGAGGCGGCCCTGGCCGAGCGGCTGCCGTACGCGGATGTCGGCTTCCTGGAGCCGGGAGCAGATGTCGGTCAGCTCGCGTGCCATGACGACGGCGAGTCCGGCGTCCCGGTCGACCTTCCGGCCGCCCTGCGGTCGCGCCGCCCGCGCCATGGCCTGCGCCTCGGCGGCCAGCTCACGCGAGTAGTGCATGCAGGCGACGAGATAGGCCCGGTGCTGCTCACTGCTGGTGGACACCATCGACTGGAGCTGGTCGTACGACTGCTGGAGCCATCCGGGAGAGCGCTCGTCGCCGCGTACGGAGACGTCCTTGGCGTGGGCGTCCGGGTCGGCGGGGAGGGTGCGGGCGAGCATCTGGAGGCGGGTGACGAAGCCGTCGCCGTTCGCCACGTGCTTGAGCAGCGTCCCGAAACGGTCGACGAGGGCCTCCTGGTCCTCGCTGTCGCGCAGACCGACACCCGGGCCCTCGATCTCGATCGCGGCCGTCACGGTCCGCCGGTCGGCGTGCAGCAGCACGGCGATCTCGTCGGGCCCGAACGGGGCGGCGAGCCAGGAGATCCGTCCGATGCCGGGCGGCGGTCCGATCTCGACCTCTTTGCCGTCGAGGCGGGTGCCGGACTCCATCACCGGGCTGCGGTACGCCGTTCCCTGGCGCAGGTTCCGCTTGTAACTGCGGTTGATCTCGAACCACTTGTAGAACGTGCGGCGCTTGTACGGGACGTACACGGCGGCGAGCGCGAGCAGGGGGAAGCCCATCAGCAGCACGATCCGCATGGACAGTACCGGGACGAGCAGGCCGCACATCATGCCCAGGAACGCGCCCCCGATGATGAGCGCGATCTCGCCGGACTCGCGGTTCCGGCCGACGATCGCGTTCGGCCGGGCGCGGCCGATCAGATATGTACGGCGGGGCGTGACCGGATGGGACAGGTGGGACTCGGTCGTCAACGCCCTTCACCTCCCGTGCGGTTGGTACTGATGTTGCGGGTGTTGCTCGCGTGCGGGGTGTTGACCGGGCTGGTACGCGGCGGCGGTGCGGCGGAGGGGACGGATCCGCCTCCGTTCGGCGTACGACTGCTGTGCGCGGCCACACCGCCGGACGCGGGGTTGGCGGGTCGGGCCTGGCTGTTGCCGCCTCCGCCGTTGTTGTCGGCGCGCGTGCTGTGCGTCTTGATGCCCTGCGCGACCAGGGTGGCCGGCGAGCTGATCACGGCGGCCGCCTTGCCTTCGGCGCCCTGCATGATGCGGTTGTTGCGGGAGCCGGCGATCTCGTCGCCGAAGCCCGGCACGAAGCGGTAGATCATCGCGCTGGCGAAGATGGCCAGCAGGATGATGGCGAGCCCGGAGACGACGGCGGAGAACGCGTCGGGTCCGTTGTCGGAGCTGAGCGCACCGGCGAGGCCGAGCACGATGACGATGACCGGTTTCACCAGGATCACCGCGATCATGATGCCCGCCCAGCGGCGGACGTGGCCCCACAGGTTCTTGTCGACCAGGCCCGCGTAGACGACGGTGCCGAGCAGGGCGCCGACGTAGAGCAGGGCGGCCCGGATGACCAGCTCCAGCCAGAGGATTCCGGCGGCGAGGATCGAGACCATCGAGACGACGATCAGCATGATGGGGCCGCCGCCGATGTTGTCGCCCTTGCTCAGCGCGCCGGAGAACGTGCCGAAGAACGCGTCCGTCTGGTTGCCGGTCGTCTTGGCGAGCACCTCCGTCACGCCGTCCGTCGCCGACACCACCGTGTAGAGGATCAGCGGGGTGAACGCCGAGGCCAGCACGGTCAGCCAGAGGAACCCGATCGCCTCGGAGATGGCCGTACCGAGCGGGACACCCCGCACCGCCCGCTTCGTCACGGCCAGCAGCCACAGCAGCAGCGTCAGGATCGAGGACGCCGCGAAGACGACGGCGTACTGCTGGAGGAACTTGGGGTTCGTGAAGTCGACGTTGGCGGTCTCGTTCACGGCGGCGGAGAGTTTGTCGACGGTCCAGGAGGCGGCGTCGGCGCAGCCCTTCGCCAGGGAGGAGAGGGGATCCAGGGTCGAGCTGACCCCGGCGTCCCCGGTGAGTCCTGATTTGCCGGATCCCTTGGTGCCGCTCTCGCAGTAGTTCCTGGCGGGGCCGTGAATGAGACCGCAGTGGTTGCTGCCCGACGAGGGCGACGGCGACGGCGTGGGCGCGGCGACCGCTCTCGTGGCCAGCAGCACCGCCGAGGCCTGTACGGCCCCGACCGCTGCGGTCAGTTTGAGTACGCGGCGGTTAGCGGGCATACGTGAACCCTCCGTACTCCTCGACAGCCTTCGCGATGTCGTCGGCGCTGGAGGCCCGGTCGTCGCCAGGGACGGGCGCGGGGCCGTCCTTCTGGGAGTGCGAGACGATCTTCCAGTCGCCACCGGTCCACTCCAGCTTCATGGTGATGGTGAACCAGCTGCTGGTGACCGGGTTGGTGGAGTTCTCACCGGCGAGGCCGAGCAGACCACCGCACCAGACCTCCACGGTCACCGTGTTGTTCGAGGACGCGGTCGTCCTGGTTCCGATGGGAGTCGTACGCGATACGAATGTGTAGCCCTGCGGGGCTGTGCCGTTCTCGTTCAAACCCACGTTCTTGTTGAACTGCGGCGTGTACGCCTGGTCCAGCGTCGCCTCGAAGGCGGTCACCTTGGAAGGGGTGATCACAGTCGCGAGGATCTGGTCCCGCCTGGTCTTGTCGAACATGTCGGCCGAACCCAATGCCACCGCGTAGTTCGCCGCCGCGCTCTGCGCGCCCTGGGTGTTGTGGGCGAAGCCCGCCGGGATGCCCGCGGCCTTCGTCGTCACCGGGTTCGCTCCGGAGGCCGCCGTCGGCGATGTCTTCGCCTTGGAGCCGCCGCCGGCGCCCGGGGAGGCCGCGTTGTCGCCGCGGTTCGCGAAGGCGATCGCGGCGATGAGGAGGACGACCACGCCGACGACCGTGACCAGGCTCCGCGAGGAGGATCCGCGCCCGCGCCGCGCGCCGCCGTAGACGTCGCCCGGGCGGTCGGGCAGGCGGGTGCGGGTCTGGCCGGAGCCGCCGTACCCCCCGTCGTCGCCGCGCGGGCCGTCGCCGTACCCGGGTTCGTCACCGAGACTCATGCCGCGTACGCCCCCTCAACCTCTCGCTGAACCAAGTAGTACGACGGTAGCCGTGCTGGTTCCCGCGCGGGCGCGGTGTGGTGACTCGACATCAGGGAAACGCAACCTCAGCCGGTGGGCACGACGGACGGGTGGATCGGTGGAGCGGATTTCCGGGCACGCCCGGCCGGGGACTGACGGTGCGCCGGGTGCGGCGCGGCCCGGCCGGGCTACACGGCCATGCCGTACACGATGGTGAAGAGCGTGCCGAGGGAACCGATGATGAAGACTCCCGTGAGCCCGGCGATGATGAGGCCCTTGCCCTGTTCGGCGCTGAAGGTGTCGCGGAGGGCGGTCGCGCCGATGCGCTGTTTGGCCGCGCCCCAGATCGCGATGCCGAGGCAGAGCAGGATGGCGACCGCCATCACCACCTCGACCATCACCTTCGCTTCGTTGCCCAGGCTGCCGAAGGGACCCCAGTCCGGGGCGATTCCACCGATGATTGTGTTGATGTCGCCCTTGTCGGCTGCGAAAAGCATGTAAGTCACCGCCCCTAGTGGGTAGTTCTGCACCCCCTGCCACTGCGCGCAGAGGTCGGGCCCATTCTCGCCGACAATGACCCCGTCGTATGTCGACTTGACGGCATTGGTTGGCGGGATTCGTACGAATTCCTTGTCGCCGGCGTACGCGGGACCCTCGTGGGAGGCGTACGGCGGTATAAGAAGAGTCGTATCGTCACTCTGTGTATCACGGTCGGTCACGCCGGGCAATGAAGCGGAAGCGAAACCTGGCGTGTGGTTCCGTCGTTGTGCACTTCTACGGCTCGCTCCCCGGCTCGCGCGCGGGGCGAATTCGAACGGACGCGGCCCCGGCGCACCACTTCTGACGGTCCGTCGCGCCGGTGTTCCCCGGGTCGGCGCGTCTGCGCGGGGTGGACGCCGTACGGCGGGCCGACGGTCCAAAGGGTGTCCGGCACGGCGAACGGGCCGCGGCTGGTTGCCGCGGCCCGTTCGCCGGGGTGCCGCCGGGGAACCCCACGTCTCCCGACGGCCGCCCGCACTCCGGAGGTCAGCCGGTGAAGGCGGTGACACCCTCCGGGGTGCCCCAGCCGGTCGGGCCGTCGTAGCCCGTGGTGGCGGTGCAGAGGTAGCTGACGGTGCAGGTGCCGTTGTTGCCCGAGGTCACGTCGTTGAGCGCCGGGGTGCCGGCCGCGGTGTACGGGAACTTCGCCGGGTAGGAGCCGGTGGAGGGGGTGCCGGCGAGGGCGTAGACGCCCGCGATGACGGGTGACGAGACGCTGGTGCCGCCGAACGTGTACCAGCCCGCCGTGATGCCGTACGAGTCGTACACCGCGACGCCGGTGGCAGGGTCGGCGACCGCCGAGACGTCGGAGATGGTGCGCCTGGAGCAGCCCGTGTCGGTCTGCCAGGTCGGCTTGGCGTCGTAGGCGGAGCAGCCGGAGCCGGTGCCCTCGGTGCTGCTGGTCTTCCAGACCGACTCGGCCCAGCCGCGTGTGGTGGAGGCCGCCTTGGCCAGCGCGGTGCCGCCGACGGAGGTGACGTACCGCGAGGCGGCGGGGTACTCGGCGCCGTAGCCCGAGTCGCCCGCGCTGACGGTGATGGCGACACCGGGGTGGTTGAAGTACGCGGTGTCGTACGAGGTGTCGGAGGACGACTCGGAACCGCCGTAGCTGTTCGAGACGTACTTCGCGCCCAGGGCGACCGCCTCGTTCACCGCGGTGCCGAGGTTGGCCATGGTGGCGGACTTGGCCTCGACGAGGAGGATGTTGCACTTCGGGCAGATGGCGCTCGCCATGTCGAGGTCGAGGGAGATCTCCTCGGCCCAGCCGGTGTCGTTCGACGGCAGCGAGGTGGTCGAGCCGGTCTGGCTGACCTTCTTGAAGCAGCCGTTGGCGGTGGTGCACGCCGGGAGGCCGTAGTACGAGCGGTAGGTCGCGAGGTCGGCCTCGGCGTTGGGGTCGTTGTAGGCGTCGACGATGGCGATGGTCGCACCGGTGCCGTTGGCGGCGGCCGCGGAGGTCAGACCGTACGCGGCCTGGAGGTCGGTCGGCCCGAAGCCGGACGGCGTGGAGGCGTCGGCGGTATCGGGGGTGACGCCCTCGGCGTAGCCGTTCTCCGCCATGTACTCGGTGACGCCGCCGGTGACCCGCACGGCGTTGCAGGCGGCGACGTCGGCCTTGGTGGACCTCGCGCACGCCCTGGTCCAGCTGACGTGGGGGGTGACCTTGGGGGCGCCGGTACGGGCGTCCGCGGTCCCGGCGGCGCCGAGGCCCGCGAGGGCGAGGGCGGCGACGCCGAGGACGGCCGCGCCGGTTCGGCGCCAACGGCTGCGCTCGGGGCCGGCGGAAGGTCTCTGGGGGAGTGTGGTGCGCAACGTACAGCCTCCTGGAGGTGATTGACAGGGGCAGTGCGGGTGCGCCGCCGGCGTGTCCCCGGCGGTGGGCCGAGGGGCCCGCAGACGACCATCTCTTGTTGAGTACGCGACAACAAGAGACTTATGGAAGCCTTACTTCCGCCTTACTGAACGCGGCAGGCGCGTGACCTCCCCATGGCTCCCGGATGGCGGGAGGCTGACGGCCGCTTGACCCAACTCACAGCCGATTCAGGGGAATTGCACTGGTGGTGGTGCCGCGGTCATCGGCCGGTCATCCGTGTCGGCGGTGGCCGTGATGGCGCCGATGGCGGCGATGCCCACGCTATCAGCGGTCGCTTATATAAGTGGCTATTGATACGCTCGGCGCGTGCACGTATTCGACGTACTCGGTGACCCCGTGCGCCGCAGGATTCTGGAGCTGCTCGCCGACGGCGAGCTGAGCTCCGGCGCGGTCTGCGAGGTCATCAGGGAAGAGTTCGGGATATCGCAGCCCGCGGTCTCCCAGCATCTGAAGGTGCTGCGGGAGAACGGTTTCGCAACGGTGCGGCCGGAGGGGGCCCGGCGGCTGTACGCGGTGAACTCGGAACCGCTGCGGGACGTCGACGTGTGGCTGGACCGGTTCCGTCGTTTCTGGACGCCGCATCTGGACGCCCTGGGGACCGAGCTGGCGCGGGGAAAGCGGGAGCGTCGCCTGAGGGAGTCCGGCGACGCCGAGGGAAGACCTCCGGAGGAGCAACCGTGATCGACGTGACCTATCAGATCAACGCCGTGCGCCGCACCGTCGGCGCGCGCGAGTTCAAGGCGGGCGAAGCCAACGTGGTGACGCTGAGCCAGACCTACGACGCGACGGTCGAGGACGTCTGGGACGCCTGCACCAGCGCCGAGCGCATCCCCCGCTGGTTCCTGCCCGTCTCCGGTGACCTCCGCCTCGGCGGGACCTACCGGTTGGAGGGCAACGCGGGCGGCACGATCGAGCGGTGCGAGCCGCCGGAGAGCTTCGCCGCGACCTGGGAGTACGGCGGCGAGATCAGCTGGATCGAGGTGCGCGTGACCCCGGAGGGGGACCGCACCCGGTTCGAGCTCGAACACATCGCCCACGTCGGCGACGAACGCTGGGGGCAGTTCGGGCCCGGCGCGGTCGGCGTCGGCTGGGACCTCGGCCTGTTGGGCCTGGCCGGCCACCTCGGGTCCCCGGGCGGCACCCTGGACCCGAAGGAGAGCATGGCCTGGCTGGCCTCCGACGACGGCCTCCGCTTCATCGCGCTGAGCAGCGAGGGCTGGTACGCGGCGAACGTCGCCGCGGGCGCGCCGGAGGAGGCCGCACGGGCTTCGGCGGACCGGACCACCGCGGCGTACACCGGGGCCGAATCGGCGTGAGGCCGCCCGCCCTCACCTCATGGTCGGCCCTCGGCGGGAGCCGGGGGCCGCTCGTCCTCCAGCCCCTCGACGAAGTGGTCGAACTCGCCCGCCTGGACGCCCAGGACGAACGCGTCCCACTTCCTGCGGGTCGTGGTGACGACGTTCTCCGGGTCGCCGGTCTCCCGGATGTAGACCAGGTCGTCTGCGCCGAAGGCGAGTTCGATCCAGGGACCCGGCCCCGTCGCGTCGTCCGGCGCGGCCCGCACCCAGTCGAGATCCGAGGGGATGTCAGTCACGGTCCTGTTCCTTCTTGAGGGTGCGGAGGAGGGAGTGGAAGGCCGCGGGGGCGGCGGTGAGTATCGCTCCGCGGGGGTCGCCGGACTCGGTGAGGTGGATCGCGCCGGAGGCGCGCTCTCCGGCCAGGTGTATGCAGGCTTCTCCCTCGCCGCAGTAGGAGGACTTCTGCCAGATGGCGATGCGCATGTCGGGTCCTTTCACAGGTCCTGGGCGATGTCGTGGATGAACTCCCGCGAGGCATGGGGGCCGAGTGCGAGGTCCGTCATGCGCTCCAGGAGTACGCGGTACTTGTCGAGCTGGGCCTCGGCGTCGAGCAGTGCGGAGCCGTGGGACTGATCGAGGTGCACCGTGTCGAGCTGGGGGACCGCTCCACGGGCGTACAGGATCGACTGTCCGGACCCGGGGTAGGCGCCTGCGGCGAACGGGATGACCTGGACGGCGATGTGCTTGTGCTCGCTCATGTCGAGGATGTGCCGGAGTTGCTTCTTCGTGACTGCTGGGCCGCCGAACTGCATGCGCAGGGCGGCTTCATGGATGACGGCCCGGTACGGCGTGGGGGAGTCGTTGAAGAGGACGGCCTGACGCTTGATCCGGAACGACAGCCGGTGCTCGATGTCGGGCGGTGAGAGTTCCGGTACGACCTGGCGGAAGACCTCGCGGGCGTGATCGTGGATCTGGAGCAGACCGGGGACGTGGGCGGTGATCCCTGCGGTCAGACGGATGGCGTGATGCTCCATCTCGGCCAGGTCGATCAGGCTGCCCGGCAGGATCTCCCGGTACTCCTCCCACCAGCCGCGCACGCGTTGAGCGGTCATGTCGCTGAGCGCTTGGACCAAGGCTCTGTCCATGCAGTCGTAGTGGGAGGCGAGTGTGTGGACGCGTTCGGCGCTCACACCGACCCGCCCGGCTTCCATGTTGCTGACCTGAGTCTGCTTGATGCCCATGAGTTGACCGGCCTCGGTCGACGTCAGGCCCGCGCGTTCGCGGAGTTTGCGCAGCTCCGTGCCGAAACGGAGCTGGCGACCCGTCGGATTCGTCCTCACGGGTTCGCTGCCTCCTTGCTGGTGCTCGTCACTCACATGGGTGGTAGTAAAGCCGATTCTCGCGATCCGGTGAATGCCTTTACTGGGCGCGGCTACCTTATTGCTGGGGCCCCGCCCAGAAGCACCCCGCTCGACGGAGCGGCCGCGGTCACTGGGCACCGTAGCGAAACGACACCACCCAACTCCCCTCCGTGATCGGAGACTTCCGTGGCCACCGTATCCCCGCCCTGGTCGTACACCCTCCAACTCCCGCACGATTCACGCGCCCCGGGTATCGCCCGCGTCACCCTCCGGGCGGTTCTCGCCGCGCACCAGCTCGCCGAACTCACGCCCACGGCCGAGTTGTTGGCCTCCGAACTCCTCACCAACGCCCATCTGCACGCACCGGGCCCCAGTGCCCTGCGCGTCCTGTGGGCGGAACCCGGCCGGCTGCGGGTCGCCGTGTGGGACACGGACCCGACCGTTCCGTCCGGATTCCGGGAGGGCACCCCCGTGGATCTGCCCCAGCGGGACGCCGAGCACGGCCGGGGGCTGCACCTCGTACGGGCCTGCGCCGACGCGTGGGGGGTGTCCGTCCTGCGTGAGCTGGGGGCGTCGCGGGGCGGGAAGCTGCTGTGGGCGGAGTGCCGCGACGCCGGGCGGGCGCGGGGCTGAACCGGGGTGTGGTGCCCCTCGGGCTCCAGTGGCCGAGCGAGGTGGGTCTTCTCAGGTGATACTCGGACGGGTCCGAGGTTTTTCTCACCCGCTTGCGGCAAGGTGAGGGGCGATGAAGCGCATCCGCATCACCCGTCTCCCAGACACCCGGCGGCCCGCACTGCTCGGTGCGGCCCTCGTGCTGCTGGCGGTGACGTCCTCGTCCGTCGCGGCGGCCGACGACGGTCCCGGGCCGTTCGGCGTGACCGTCCAGGCCGCCGAGAACGGCCGGAACGCGCGCGTGGGCGCCCTGTTCCACGGGAGCGCCGCGAGCGGAGGCAAGGGCGGCCACTTCTGCACCGCCTCCGTCGTGCACAGCGAGGGGCGGGACCTCGTCCTCACCGCCGCCCACTGCCTGGACGGCGAGGCGCAACTGTCCTTCGCGCCCGGCTTCCGGGACGGCGCGGCGCCGTACGGGTTCTGGGACGTCCAGGGCGTCTTCCTCCCCGAGGGGTGGCTGAACGACCAGGACGAGGACAGTGACGTCGCCTTCGCCGTCCTCGGCACCCGTGACGGCAAGGAGGTCGAGGACGTCGTCGGCGGGAACGCCTTCGCCGCGCACCGCGCCACCGGGGCCACCGCCGTCACGGTCACCGGATACCCCGGCAGCGTCGACACCCCCATCACCTGCACCGACAAGCCCACCGCGCAGAGCCGTACACAGCAGCGCGTCGAATGCCCCGCCTTCGCCGGCGGAACCAGCGGCAGTCCCTGGGTGAACGGGGACGGAGCGGTCGTCGGTGTCATCGGCGGCCACGAGCAGGGCGGGGACACCGACGACGTCTCGTACAGCGTGGTGTTCGGGAGCGAGGCGGCGGAGCTCTACGGGGTCGCGGCGGCCGCTCCCCCGAGGGCTGTCTCTCCTCCCGCCTGACTGGTGGTCGGACGGAGCGCCTCGTGGCCTCCGAAGGACCGGAACGGGCAGGTCACAGGGTTTTGAGGTGGTGAAGGTCATCTAAATCGTGACGCTCCTGGGCCCCTGGCCGGCTGATCTTTATGGCAAGGTCTGTCCGGTGGACGGACTCAAGCCTCAGGACCCCGCGCAGATAGGCGCACACACACTGCTCGCACGGCTCGGTGCCGGAGGTATGGGGCAGGTCTATCTCGGGCGGTCGCCGGGTGGGCGGCTCGTCGCCATCAAGGTGATCCGGGACGAGATCACCGACCATCCGGACGCGTTGGCACGGTTCCGGCGCGAGGTGGAGACCGCCCGGGCGGTACGGAGCGCGTACACCGCGAATCTGATAGACGCCTCGCTCGACTCGACTCCCTACTGGCTGGCGACCGAGTACGTCGCGGGGCCCACGCTCAGCAAAGCGGTCACGGAGCGGGGGCTGTTCCCCGTCGAGACGTGTCGTGGCCTGTTCGCCGCGCTCGCGGAGGGGCTTGCCGCCGTTCACGCGCACGGCGTCACCCACCGGGACCTCAAGCCGCTGAACGTCATCCTCGGCACCCAGGGGCCGCAGCTCATCGACTTCGGTATCGCCCGCGGAGTGGACCAGACCGCGCTCACCGACGCGGGCTTCGCGTCCGGAACGCCCGGCTTCACCGCACCCGAAGTGCTGATGCGCAATGAGGTGGGCCCGGCAGCAGACGTGTTCGCGCTGGGGGCGACGATCGCGTACGCGGCGACCGGACGAGCTCCCTTCGGTGTCGGCGACTCGGCCGCGGTCAGTTATCGGGCCGTTCATGAGGCCATCGATCTGGCGGGCGTGGAACCTGAGCTGTCGGCCCTCGTCGAGGAGTGCGTGGCGAAGGAGCCGGAGAGACGTCCGCGGCTGGACGAGGTGATCGCGCGGTGCGGGGTGCGCTCGGCGCTCGTCGAGGACCCGTTCTATCGAGGGCTCACCGTGTCGGCGGAGGCGGCGCCCCAGGCATCGCCGGTTGCGATGGCTCAGCAGGACCAGCAGCCGGGGCTGCACGCCCTGCCGACGTCCGGCGCACCGTACGCGGCCGGAACGCCGAACGGGGCTCACGGCTATACGCCGACCCAGGTCACCCAGCCGGTTTCGGCTGCCCGGCGCGGCAAGGCGGTATGGGCGACCGTCGTGGGGATCGGGCTCGTGGTGGGAGTCGGTACGGCGCTGGTGGCCACCCTGCTCTCCGGCAAGGGAGATCCCGACGGGAACGAGGCGAGCGGGTCCGGCAAGAACAGGGCGAGCGCGTCGGCCAAGGCGAGCGAGCCCGCCAAGCGCGCGGCGAGCCGGTCCGCCGGCCCGGCGGCGACCTCGGCGGCACCGACGACGCCGGCCGACGACACGTCGACGGCCGAGCCGACGTATGTCGAGGAGACGAGCCCGTCGCGGGACTACTGGACGGCGGACGCGAACTCCCAGTACGGGCTGGGCACCTGCGGGCTGCCCCCCGAGGAGCGCAACGATCAGTTCCAGTTCTCCGTCTCCGAAGCGGGCTCCGACGCCCCGTACACGTCAGGCAAGGGCCGCGTCGGCATCCGTCTGAAGTACGCGGATCCCCAGCCCGGAGAGCACTACTACCTGTCGGTCGTCGTGAAGCCGCCGCACGAGATCGACTCGGACACGGGCAAGCCCTTTACGGGAGGACTCCGGAGCAACCTCAGCCTGGGGTACACGAGCAGGCCCGTGGACCTGTACCAGCACTACCGAACGGACCCGGACAACAACTGGCTGGACTTCAAGTACCCCGACGATTTCCAGGACTACGTGAACGGCAAGAAGTACGGGGACGCCATCCCCGTCGGGAACGACCCGGGTGACTGGACGGTTCTCTTCCTCCACGTCAAGAGCCCGAAGGAGTACGCGAGCATCGCCTGTGACGGCTTCGCCGTGAGGTAGGCCCTGGAGGAAACGCTGCCACTCTCTGCCCAAATGGCTTTGAACAGAGCTCGGATGGGGGAGAGTTGGGCCGTGCGGAAAGTATGGGTGGCCGTTGGGGCGGCTGTCGGGCTCGGCCTGAGCTTCGTCATGCTGCTCGTCGTCGGCGTGTACATCGTCGCCGGGAACCTGGCCAACGGTGTAGGCGCGGGTGGCGTCGGGCTCGCCAAGGGCGCTGTCCCCGCCGCCTACCGAACGCTCGTGCAGCGGTGGGGCAACCTGTGTTCCGCCATCGACCCCGCACTCCTTGCCGCTCAGCTGTACCAGGAGAGCGGTTGGGACCCGAACATCGTCAGCCGGGCCGACGCGCGTGGCATCGCCCAGTTCATCCCCGGCACCTGGGCGACGCACGGCATCGACGGCAACGGTGACGGCAAGCGCGACATCTGGGATCCGAATGACGCTATTCCATCGGCCGCGTCGTACGACTGCGAGCTCGCGAAATACGTCAAGGACGTGCCGGGCGACACGTCGGACAACATGCTCGCCGCCTACAACGCGGGCGCGTACCGTGTCATAAAGGCGGGTGGGGTTCCGCCTATTCGCGAGACCCAGAACTACGTCAAGGTGATCCGCACTCTGGCCAAGAGCTTTGCCGCGCCGGTGACCCGCGTGGACCCCTCGAGGCAGGCCGCGGCGGCGATCACATACGCGCAGAACAAGCTCGGAACGCCCTATCTGTGGGGCGGCAACGGCACCGCTGACCAGGGCGGACGATTCGACTGCTCGGGTCTGACCAAGGCCTCGTACGACAGTGTCGGGGTGAGTCTGCCGCGGGTCGCCAACGACCAGTACAACGCGGGGCCGCACCCCGGGCGGGAGGAACTCCTGCCCGGGGACCTGGTGTTCTTCTCGGACGACCTCACCAACTCCCGGGCCATCCGGCACGTGGGTATCTATGTGGGCGGCGGATACATGATCGACGCCCCCCGGTCTGGAGCCGTCATCCGTTTCGACCCCGTCGACACGCCCGACTACTTCGGGGCCACCCGGGTGACCGCGGACGGCGCGAAAGCATTGCCCACTTCGGTATGAATCCGCCCTCTGATCTGCGGCGATGTATCTCTCTTCGATAACGTGTGCGTGATCGTTCCGTGGAGGGTGGAACGTAATGGAGGGGACCGTGCGTTCCTTTTGACGTAGAGAACTGATCTACAACCACGGGGGTGGATCGAGCGGCGCGCGAATGGGCGCGGCCGCGGGAAAGACGACGAAGGGGCCGCAGTGCCATGGCTGGACTCGCCGAATCCGGTTCGAACCCCGACGTCGACCTGCTGTACGACATCAATGGCCTGGCCAAGCACGCGCCGCACTGGTTCGACCGGATCATGGAGTTCGTCGGCGAGTGGGGTCTGCTCCTCGCGATGGTCCTGCTGGTCCTGTGGTGCTGGTCGACCGTGCGGCGGCGCGGCGGGGCCGACGCGGCGTCGTCCGTGGCCGGACTCGTCTGGGCGCCGCTCGCGGCCGGTGTCGCTCTTCTCGTGAACGTTCCGATAAGGGACTTCGTGCAGCGTCCGCGCCCCTTCGTCGACCACTCGGGTGTCGACGTCCTCGTGAGCGGCAAGACCGGCTTCTCCTTCGTCAGCGACCACGCGACGATCACCATGGCGATGGGCGTCGGACTCTTCGTCGCCAACCGGAGGTTCGGGCTCGTGGGGATAGGGCTCGCGCTGTTCGAAGGCTTCTGCCGGGTCTACATGGGCGTGCACTACCCGACGGACGTCATCGGCGGGTTCGCCCTCGGCACGGCCGTCGTCCTGCTGCTGTCGCCGCTCGCCATGGCCCTGTTGACCCCGGTCATGAAAGCCGTGGAGACGGCACCGCGCGCGGGACGGCTGGTCCGCGCGCGGTCCGCCGCACCCGCCGGGCAGGAGACCCTGATCCCGGGGGCGTGCGCCGAGCACACGGAGGAACGGGACCTCGCCGCGTAGGGCCCGAACCGCCTGGTGCCGGTGCCGACGCGACCGGGCACCTCGGACGCCGACGCCGACGGCGACGGCGATGCCGACGGCGGCCGGGGCGACTCGGGTTACAGCGCCTGCGGGAACGAGAAGAAGCGGTTCGGGTCGTACTGGTGCTTCAGCGCCGTGAGACGGGTGGCCGCGTCGCCGTAGTACGCCTTGCGCCAGTCGGTCAGCGTCGCGTCGGTGTAGTTCTGGTAGGCCGCACCCGAGGCGTACCGGGCCATCGCGTTGTGGGCGCCGGTCAGCCAGGACTGGGCGGTGGCGCCGGAGGTGCCCGCCCGCCAGGAGACGATGTACTGCGCGAGCATGCGCGAGCGGCGATGTACGAACGCGGTGGACGTGGGCGCGACGCGGTTGACGGCGCCGCCGAGCGCGGTGAGCGCGATGCTGCCCGTGCCGCCCCGGACCGCTGAGATCTGGTTCAGGAGTGTCTGGACGCCTGCCGCCGAGATCGAGCGGTCGAAGAAGTCCGAGCGTGCTCCGTACGTCTCGCGGCCGAGGGCGCCCTGCGGGCTGCGGCCCGGCGTCGAACCCGGCAGGTGGCACTGGGCGTCGGCGGAGAACGACGAGCAGCCCGCGTACACCTCCATCGACTCCTCGTACGAGCGCCTCTTGAGGGAGACGCTGCGCGCGGGGGAGCCGATCCGCTCGGCCAGCCGGTCCACGGCGTTCTGGAGTTCGCCGTAGGTGCCGAGCGAGAAGGCGGCTATGGAGACGGTGGGCGTGCCGCCGGCCGCGTTGGCCAGGTGGCAGGACGACCAGATCTCGTCGGGCTGGCTCGGACCCCACTCCTGCCAGGCCTTCACCACGGCGGCGGCCTTGGCCCACGGCCAGGTCATGTACGCCGAGACACCCTGCGGTGCCGGGTGGGTCCTGAAGCGGAGCTCGGTGACGACGCCGAAGTTGCCGTTGCCGGCACCGCGCAGGGCCCAGAACAGGTCCTTGTTCTCGGTGGCGTTCGCGGTGAGCTGCTTGCCGTCGGCGGTGATCAGCGTCGCCTGGGTGAGGCTGTCGCAGGTCAGTCCGTACGCCCGTGACACGACCCCGTGGCCGCCGCCCAGGGTCAGCCCGGAGACACCCACGGTGGGGCAGGAACCCGCGGGGATGGTGACGCCCTTCGCGGCCAGGGCGCGGTAGACGTCGATCAGTTTGGAACCGGCGCCGACGACCGCCTCGTTGGCCGAGGCGCGGATCTTGTTGAGCTTGGAGACGTCGATGATCAGACGGCCGTCGCCGGAGGACCAACCCGCGTAGGAGTGGCCGCCGTTGCGGATCGACACCTTCACGCCGTGGGCACGGGCGTAGTCCATCGTCGTGCGGATGTCGTCGGCGTGCGCGACATAGGCGACGGCCGCGGGCTTCAGGTTGTCGAAGCGCGTGTTGTACAGCTGGTGGGCGGCAGGCCAGCTGTGGTCGCCGGGGCGGAGCAGGGCGCCGTCGAGCTGATGGGACAGTGCCAGCCAGTTGGCGGCCGCGCGACTGCTCGCGGTCGCCGTGCGGATGCCGGTGGTCGCGGTGCTCGCGGCGTCCGTGCTGCTGGCCGTCGCGGCGGCTTTGCCGTCGCCGCTGTCACTGCCGTTGCAGGCGGACGTCGCCGCCGCCGCGAGGACGGCGGTGGCTCCGCCGATGAACGAACGCCGTTGCATGTGCGCCTCCCGTGGGTTCCGTGGAACGAGACGGGCCCACGGGCCCGGGGGTTCCGCGTGCGCATGTCGCAGAACCGCTACAGCACACCGCATCCCAGCACGCCCGCTCCTGGGCGGGCGCGGCGGGGTGGGGTATGGGGTGGGGAGGGCGGGGGAGGCGGCCGTGGCGCTGCTCCGCCGGGCTAGACGGTCACCGTCATGGTGTGGGCCGCCCCGTCCGTGCGGGCCTGGCTTCTGGCGCGGCGGGCCGGGCCTCGCCAGCCGCAGGTGCAGCGGGCCAGGCAGAAGGGGCCTTGCTCGACCGTGGTGGTGCGGTGGTCGGGGAGAGGGGCCGTCTCGTCCAGATGCTCCACACCCACAACGTTACCCAAGCCAAGTGAACGGATTCCTCTCGCGTGACGGGCGTCCGTACCCGTCGTTAACCGGAAGGACGGGAAGGCCCGGGACGGACCGGCTGGGGGTCGGTGGACGATGGTGGCGCAGCAGCAGGGACGGGCGGCGGTCGTGGCCGCGTTCGTCGCGGCGGGGCTCGTGGTCTGTGGCACCGGATGTTCGGGCGGCGGGGCGACCGCGGCGGGCGTCCGTGCCCGGCCCGGCACCGTCGAGACACTGCGTCAGGCCGTGGCCGCGCTGGAGCGCGCCGGCAGTTCGAAGGCCAGTACGTCGATGGAGATGGCCACCGGTGGGACCCGGGTCACCATCCGCGGGCAGGGCGTGTACGACTTCAGGAAGCAGACGGGGCGGCTGAAGGTGGTGCTGCCGCAGGACCCCGCGGGCGCGGCCGAGCACCGGCCGATCACCGAACTCCTCGCCCCGGGCGCTCTGTTCATGAAGAACCGGGGCGCCGGAGTGCCCGCCGACAAATGGGTCCGCGTCGCGACGGCCGGTCTCACGGACGGGAACCTGGTCACGGGCGGTGCCACCGACCCGTACGCCGCGGCCGAGCTGCTGCGCGGCGCGCGGGCGGTGACGTATGTGGGGAAGACCGAGGTCGCCGGGATCCCGGTACGGCACTATCGCGGGACCGCCGACCTCGACGTCGCCGCGAGGGACGCCTCGGAGGGGCAGCGGCCGGCGCTGAGGGCGGCAGCGAGAGGGTTCGCCACCGCCGAGGTGCCCTTCGACGCCTACCTCGACGACCAGGGGCGACTGCGCAAGGTCCGGCACCGGTTCAGCTTCGTCAACGGTCAGCGGAAGGGCACCGTCGCCGTCGCCTCGACGATTCTGCTGTACGACTTCGGCAGCCCCGCCGCCGTTCGACTGCCGGATTCCTCGGACATCTTCGCCGGGAAGATCGCGGAGTAGTGGATTCCGGAGGGATGGGCAAGAGCATCCGGAGCGGTAGCTTCACAGGAGGGCCGGAAATGGCCCTTCCGTGCCATGCGCGTTGTGTAGGCCGCTCCCTACTCTAGGAAGTCGGTGACGGCAGGAAGAGGTGACGCGCGTGGCTCCGGTCGGCGGTACGGCAGTTCAGGACCACGTGGCCCTCGCCGAGATCGAGCTGTGCGGCGAGCTGATCATCGCGGCCTCGACGGCCCACGAGGACCGGCTCAGCCTGGAGAGCATCGACGCGGTGCTGAATGTGGCCGAAGAGCGTGCCCATGACCAGCGGAGCGCGGAGGACTAGTCCTTTCGGGAGCCGCTGTCTCCCGCCCCTCGCGACTCCCAGGTGCGGAGGACCGGTCCCGCCGGGGGGTGTGGAGGACCGGTCCCGTCGGGGGGCTCCGGAGGGCCGGTGCCTCCGGGAGGTCCTGTGTCTCGTGATCCCGCGACCGTCAGGTGCGGAGCAGGCGGCCGATCGCCTTCGTCGCTTCCTCGACCTTCGCGTCGATCTCGTCGCCGCCCTTGAGGGCCGCGTCCGCGACGCAGTGGCGCAGGTGCTCCTCCAGGAGCTGGAGGGCGAAGGACTGGAGGGCCTTCGTGGAGGCGGACACCTGGGTGAGTATGTCGATGCAGTAGACGTCCTCGTCGACCATCCGCTGGAGGCCGCGGATCTGCCCCTCGATGCGGCGCAGCCGCTTGAGGTGCTCGTCCTTCTGCTCGTGGTAGCCGTGGATGCCGCGGTCGTGGTCGGTCACGATCTCCTGCGCGTCGCCGGAGGGCGCCGTCGCGCCGGCCTCTGTGGTCGTCATCGCGTCCTCCTGCTGGATCCGATCGGCGATCCTGTCTGAAACGCCACTTACATATACCCCTGGTGGGTATATGGTATCGAACTTTGCTGGGTATGGAGCCCTTGCCCGGCGGCGGTACCGGACCCCGTGCTGATCACTGTGCCCGATGGGCGACACTGGGGGACGGCCCATTAGCCGTGGCCGGATGATGCGCCTAGCATCAGCCTGACCGAAACCGAAGCATCCCGAGGACCCCAACGTGCGCTTTCGTCTGACCCCCAGGGAGACGAGCTTCTACGACATGTTCTCCGCATCCGCGGACAACATCGTCACGGGCTCGAAACTCCTGATGGAACTGCTCGGGGCGGACGCTTCCGCTCGGGCCGAGATCGCAGAGCGTATGAGGGCCGCGGAACACGCTGGTGACGACGCGACACACGCGATCTTCCACCAGCTGAACTCCTCCTTCATCACGCCCTTCGACCGCGAGGACATCTACAACCTCGCCTCCTCCCTCGACGACATCATGGACTTCATGGAGGAGGCCGTCGACCTGGTCGTCCTCTACAACGTCGAGGAACTGCCCAAGGGCGTCGAGCAGCAGATCGAGGTGCTGGCCCGGGCCGCGGAGCTGACCGCCGAGGCGATGCCCAACCTGCGGACCATGGACAACCTCACGGAGTACTGGATCGAGGTCAACCGTCTGGAGAACCAGGCGGACCAGATCCACCGCAAGCTGCTGGCCCACCTCTTCAGCGGCAAGTACGACGCCATCGAGGTGCTGAAGCTCAAGCAGATCGTCGATGTGCTGGAGGAAGCGGCCGACGCGTTCGAGCACGTGGCGAACACGGTGGAGACCATCGCCGTCAAGGAGTCCTGACCCGTTCATGGACACCTTTGCTTTGATCGTGACCATTGGGGTCGCGCTCGGTTTCACGTACACCAACGGCTTCCACGACTCGGCGAACGCCATCGCCACCTCCGTGTCCACGCGCGCCCTGACGCCGCGGGCCGCGCTCGCCATGGCGGCGGTGATGAACCTCGCCGGCGCGTTCCTCGGCAGCGGGGTCGCCAAGACCGTCAGTGAGGGGCTGATCCAGACGCCCGAGGGCTCGAAGGGGATGGGCATCCTCTTCGCGGCGCTCATCGGCGCGATCACCTGGAACCTGATCACCTGGTACTTCGGTCTGCCGTCCTCGTCCTCGCACGCACTGTTCGGCGGCATGGTCGGCGCGGCGCTGGCCGGTGGCACGACGGTCTACTGGAGCGGCCTGCTCGACAAGGTCATCATCCCGATGTTCGTCTCGCCGATCGTCGGTCTGCTCGTCGGTTATCTCGTGATGACCGTGATCATGTGGATGTTCCGGCGGTCCAACCCGCACAAGACCAAGCGCGGATTCCGGATCGCGCAGACGGTGTCGGCGGCCGGCATGGCGCTCGGACACGGTCTTCAGGACGCCCAGAAGACGATGGGCATCGTGGTGATGGCGCTCGTCATCGCCGACGTCCAGGGGCCGAACGACCCGATCCCGGTCTGGGTGAAGATCGTCTGCGCGGCGATGCTGTCGCTGGGGACGTACGCGGGTGGCTGGCGCATCATGCGGACGCTCGGGCGGAAGATCATCGAACTCGATCCGCCGCAGGGCTTCGCCGCCGAGACGACCGGTGCGTCGATCATGTTCACCACGGCCTACCTCTTCAAGGCGCCGATCTCCACGACCCACGTCATCACCTCGGCGATCATGGGTGTCGGGGCGACGAAGCGGGTGAACGCGGTGCGGTGGGGCGTCGCCAAGAACATCGTCCTCGGCTGGTTCATCACCATGCCGGCGGCGGCGATCGTGGCGGCGTGCAGCTTCTGGGTCGTGAACCTGGTGTTCCTGTAGGAGCGGGTTCGCTTCCGCGGCGCCTGGTTTTGTCGGGGCCGGTCCTCCGAGAGGGCCGGCCCTTGGTGTTTCCCTGTTTCCGCTCCGCGGGGTGGCGGGCCTGGCTGCACCCGGCCTGTGGGGCGGTGGGCGCCGGCTGTATCCGGCCAGCGCGGGCAGGCGGGTTTTCGGCGGGTTCGGCCCCGAGGGTTTCGCCCCCTCCGCCCCTTCCCTTCCCGACCCCGGGGGCTGCGCCCCCAGACCCCCCTCGGCCTGAACGGCCTCGTCCTCAAGCGCCGGACGGGCTGGATGGTGCCGGGCGCGTGAGATCGCGGGGGCGTACGGCTGCGAGTGGGGGCAGCCCCTGGGCGGATGGCTTCGGGGGTGTCTGCCCCGCCTTCCGGGGACAGGGAACACCGAACGGCACCGCCCCGGAGGCCAGGGGCAGGGAACGGAACGGGTTCGCCCCCGGCCTCCGGGGGCGAGGGGAACGGAACGGGTCCGCCCCTGGAAGCCGGGGGTGGGGGAAACGAACGGGCCCGCCCCCGGGAGCCAGGGGCGGGCCCTTCTCGTCCTCGCGGTGGCACCGCCATGCAGCACCGCGAGGGGTTTTCCGGAGGCGGTCCGGTCAGCCGAAGCGACCGGAGATGTAGTCCTCCGTGGCCTGGACGGACGGGTTGGAGAAGATCCGCTCCGTGTCGTCTATCTCGATGAGGCGGCCGGGCTGGCCGACCGCGGAGAGGTTGAAGAACGCGGTGCGGTCGGAGACGCGGGCGGCCTGCTGCATGTTGTGCGTCACGATGACGATCGTGAAGCGCTCCTTCAGCTCGCCGATCAGGTCCTCGATGGCGAGGGTGGAGATCGGGTCCAGGGCCGAGCAGGGCTCGTCCATGAGGAGGACCTGCGGCTCCACCGCGATCGCCCGCGCGATGCAGAGACGCTGCTGCTGACCGCCGGACAGGCCGGAGCCGGGCTTGTTCAGCCGGTCCTTGACCTCGTTCCAGAGGTTCGCGCCCTTGAGGGACCGCTCGACGACGTCGCTGAGCTCGGACTTCTTGTAGGAGCCGTTCAGCTTCAGGCCCGCCGCCACGTTGTCGAAGATCGACATCGTGGGGAACGGGTTGGGGCGCTGGAAGACCATGCCGATGGTGCGGCGCACGGCGACGGGGTCGATCCCGTTCCCGTAGAGGTCCTCGTCGTCGAGGAGCACCTTGCCCTCGACGCGGCCACCGGGGGTGACCTCGTGCATGCGGTTCAGGGTGCGCAGGAAGGTCGACTTGCCGCAGCCGGAGGGGCCGATGAAGGCCGTCACGGAGCGGGGCTCGACCGTCATCGAGATGTCTTCGATCGCCTTGTGGGCGCTGTAGTAGGCGGTGAGACCGCTTACGTCGATTCGCTTGGCCATGTCAGTCACTGCTTCTTTCGCAAAGGATCGGGTCGCTGATCGGCCGCGTCAGCGGCCCGTCTTGGGGGCCTTCCAGCGTGCGATGGCGCGCGCCCCCATGTTGAGAATCATGACGAACAGGATGAGCACCAGTGCCGCTGCCCAGGCCCGGTCGGTGGCCACATCGGTTCCGGCGCTGTACTGACGGTAGATGTACAGCGGGAGCGAGGCCTGCGGGCCGTCGAACGGGTTGTTGTTGATGAAGTTCGTACCCCACACCAACAGCAGCACAGGAGCGGTCTCGCCGGCGATACGGGCGACCGCGAGCATCACACCCGTGGTGATACCGCCGATGGACGTCGGCAGAACCACCTTGATGATGGTGCGCCACTTCGGGATGCCGAGGGCGAGGGAGGCCTCGCGCAGCTCGTTCGGGACGAGCTTGAGCATCTCCTCGGTGGAGCGGACCACCACGGGCATCATCAGGATCGCCAGGGCCATCGCGCCGGCGAAGCCGGAGTAGCCCATGCCCAGGATCAGGATCCAGAAGCTGAGAACGAACAGACCGGCGACGATCGACGGGATGCCCGTCATGACGTCGACGAAGAAGGTGACCGCGCTCGCGAGCTTGCCGCGTCCGTACTCGACGAGGTAGATCGCGGTGAGGACACCGATCGGCACGGCGATCAGGGTCGCGATGCCCACCTGCTCCAGGGTGCCGAGGAGCGCGTGGTAGATACCGCCACCGGGCTCGTTGTCGGCGACGACACCCATGGAGTGGGTCAGGAAGTACATGTCGAAGGCCTTGGCGCCACGCTTGACGGTCTCCCAGATCAGGGAGGCCAGCGGGATGACGGCGATGACGAAGCAGGCCCACACCACGGTGGTGGCGATGCGGTCCTTGGCCTGGCGGCGGCCCTCGACGCGGGCGGCGATGACGTACGTACCGAGGACGAAGAGGATCGCGGCGATCAGGCCCCACTGGACCTTGCTGTCCAGGCCGGCGCCCAGGCCGATGCCCACGGCCACGGCGACGGCACCCGCGGCGATGGCCCAGGAGGACCACTTGGGGAGGGTGTTGCCGCGCAGCGTGCTGACGTGCTTTCGGGTGACGGGTGCGTTGCTCATGCGTTGGCCCCCGAGTACTCCTTGCGGCGGTTGATGATGTAGCGCGCCGCGCCGTTGACCAGCAGCGTGATGACGAACAGGACGAGACCCGAGGCGATCAGGGCGTCCTGGCCGAACACGGTGGCCTCGTTGAACTTGCTCGCGATGTTCTGCGCGAACGTGCCGCCGCCCGGGTCGAGCAGGCTGGCCTGGATGTCGAAGTTCGGGGAGAGCACGGTGGCGACGGCCATCGTCTCGCCGAGCGCGCGGCCGAGGCCGAGCATCGAGGCGGAGATCACGCCGGAGCGGCCGAAGGGCAGCACCGACATGCGGATGACCTCCCAGCGCGTGGCGCCGAGGGCCAGCGCGGCTTCCTGGTGCATCTGCGGCGCCTGGCGGAAGACCTCACGGCTCACGTTGGTGACGATCGGAAGGATCATGATCGCGAGCAGGAGGCCGACGGTGAGCATCGAGCGGGGCGCTCCGCCCTGCCAGGCGAAGATGCCGGTCCAGCCGAAGTAGTGGTCGAGCCAGCCGAACAGGCCGTTCAGGTGCGGCACGAGGACGATGGCGCCCCAGAGGCCGTACACGATGGACGGGACGGCGGCGAGCAGGTCGATCACGTACGCGATGGGTCCGCCGAGCTTGCGCGGCGCGTAGTGCGTGATGAACAGCGCGATTCCGACCGCGACCGGGACCGCGAGGGCCATGGCGATGATCGCGGAGACCACCGTGCCGAAGGCCAGCACCGCGATGCCGAAGACCGGCGGAATGGTGTTGGTGTTCCACTCGAACGTCGTGAGGAAGTTGCCCTCGTTCTTGCTGAGCGCGAGGGAGGCGCGGTAGGTGAGGAAGACCGCGATGGCGGCCATGATCACCAGGAGGAGGATGCCGGAACCGCGGGACAGCGCGAGGAACACGCGGTCGCCGGGGCGGGTGGCGCCGCGGGCGGCGCGCTTCCGCGTGGCACCCGAAGATCGTGGGGTGGGGGGAGGTGCGTCAGTGTTTGTCGTTATGTCCATCGTGAGTCTCCGGTCTGCGGAGCCGGATCGAGTGGCGGCTCCAGGCGGCGGTGCACCGGACGGTGCGGCCCGCCTCGGCGAGGCGGGCCGCACTCTTGGGTCAGCCCAGGTTCGAGATGGTGGAACGAACCTTGGTGATGATCTCGGCGGGGATCGGGGCGTACTGGGCGGCCGTCAGCTGGTTCTGGCCGTCCTCGCTCGCGATGTAGGTCAGGAAGGACTTGGTGGCGGCCAGGGTGTCGGCCTTGTTGCCCTTCTCGCAGAGGATCTCGTAGGTGACCAGCGTGAGCGGGTACGCGCCCTCGGCGGTCGGCTTGTAGTTGAGCTTCAGGGCCAGGTCGTTGCCGGTGCCGACGACCT
The DNA here is from genome assembly GCF_042888885.1 of Streptomyces sp. NPDC002742. NCBI lineage: Bacteria > Bacillati > Actinomycetota > Actinomycetes > Kitasatosporales > Streptomycetaceae > Streptomyces > Streptomyces sp. NPDC002742. The sequence continues at coordinate 444,327 of NZ_JBIAQF010000005.1, read as the reverse complement.
TGGCGGTGGAGATCGCCTTGGTGGCGTTCTCGACGGTGGCCTTGACCGGGGCGGCGGCGTCCGTCTTGAGGTCGACGGCCTTGATGCCGTCAGCGGCGTAGGAGAGCTCGAAGTACGAGATCGCGCCGGGGGTCTGCTTCACCTGCTGGGCGAGGCCGGCGGAACCCTGGGCGGACTGGCCGCCCTGCGCCTGCCACGCCTTGCCGCCGGAGTACTTCCAGTCCGCCGGGGCGGTGGCGATGAGGTACTTGGTGAAGTTGTCCGTGGTGCCGGACTCGTCCGAGCGGTGGAACGCCTGGATCTTGGTGCTGGGGAGCGTCGCGGAGGGGTTCAGCTTCTTGATGGCCGCGTCGTCCCACGTCTTGATCTTGCCGTCGAAGATCTTGGCGATCGTCGAGGCGTCCAGAACCAGGTTGTCGACACCGGGGACGTTGTAGCCGACCGCGATGGGGCCACCGACCATGGGCAGGTCGATCGCGGCGTTGCCGCCACAGGCCTTCTTGGCGGCCGCGGCGTCCTCGGGCTTCAGGGCGGAGTCCGAACCGGCGAACGCGGTCTGACCCTGGGTGAACGCCGTGACACCGGCGCCCGAGCCGGTCGGGTTGTAGTTGATCTGAACGTCCTTGCAGGCGGCCGTGTAGGCCTTCACCCAGGCGTCGATCGCGTTCTTCTGAGCGGAGGAACCGGAGGCCTGCAGCTGGCCCTTGGCGTTGTCGCACTTGATGGAGCCGGTGTTGCCGGCCGAGGCCGAGCTGCTGCTGCCGCTGGACGCGCCGGTGTCGTCAGAGCCGCACGCCGTGAGGGCCAGGGCGCCGGAGACGGCGAGAGCACCGAGGGTGAGGGCACGCCGGTTCATGCGCTGAAGCTTCACTTCGGGAGTTCCTTCCAGGAGCCGCCGTCTGAGTGGCGGCGTGCGATGTCTGCGTACTGCGGTCAGTAGCGATGAGGAGGGTTCGCCCTGGGGCGTCCTTCGCACCGTGTAAGGCCGAAATTAAGCAGATCAGGTGAAGGCGCCGAAGGTCGTAAGTGAACGGAGGGTGAACCCCTGAAGGCGGTGCGGTGAGGTCACGGAACGCTCACGTCGAGGACACGGCTGTGTCCCGGCAGAGGGGTCCAAAAGGGAAACTCCAGGTAATCGAACGGGTGCGTTCGCGTTCTGCGGTACCCATGTTCCCGTCATGCCTCATTCGCCTCAGTTTCCTCCTGAGCACCAGCGAAGGGCGCGCTCGTCACGGTGAGTGTCCGTCCGCGGCTGGAACCCGCCGCTCCGCACGCGGCGACGTGCCGCTCCGGATGCCGGGCGGCGCCCTCCTGTACAGGGCCCTCCTGTACAGGGGAACACGTCAGGCGAGACGCAGCGCGTCCAGCAGCGCGTCCACCAGATCGCGGTCGCGGGGCTGGGTGAGGCGATGGCGGGCGGCGGTGGGCGAGAGCCACAGGACGCGGTCGACCTCGTCGTTCGGGGCGAAGCGGCCGGCGGCGGCCTCGGCGGCCCAGTAGCGGACCTCCTTGGGGCGGCCGGCGACGAGATAGCGGAGCGTGGGGAGGACGGCGCCGGGGACGGCGTCGTAGCCCGTCTCCTCCTCCACGAACTTCGATCACGGTCAACAACGTTGCAGGTCAGAGCGTATTCGGGAGCAACACGGCAACATGGAAACCATGGGACGTGCATCTGTGGTCCAGGCGGCGGGCTGCGTGCTGTGGCGCCGTTCGTCTGCTCGTCAGCTGGAACTGGCGTTGGTCTACAGGCCTAGGTGGGCTGACTGGTCCTGGCCCAAGGGAAAGCTGAAGCGGGGAGAGACGCACGAAGAGGCGGCTCATCGTGAAGTGCTGGAAGAGACTGGTCATACGTGCCGTTTGGGGTCGGCGCTCCCTACCGCCTTCTACGTCGACCATCAGAGCCGACTCAAGGAAGTCCGCTACTGGGTAGCTGAGGCGACTGGTGGAGCCTTCGCACCCAACGACGAAGTCAGCGATCTTGTCTGGCTCACGCCGGACGAGGCCCGTGAGCGAGTCACACACGAGAGGGACCGGGACCTGGTCTCAGCCGCGCTCATCGCCATCGTCACGGACGAAGACACGAGGGGGCTGTGATGGGGGAGCAACAGGAACGGCGCTGGGACGGGCCGTCGGCTGTCAGTGAGCACTTTCAGCGTTGCTGCTCCAGGGTGAGGATGGCGGCGGCGATTGACGTCATTCGATTCGGGCTGCATCGCGCCCTGCGGAAGATCCGCCATGACTTCAGTCGTGCGATGCCGCGCTCGACCGGTGCCCGTGCTGCGGACAACGCGCGGTTGACCGTTCGCTGGGTTGGTGTGAGGTCGCGACCGGGCGGGCGTCTGAAGGGTGTCGTCAGCCACGGGCTGGCTCCCATGTAGGCACGGTCGGCGAGGACCGGGACGCCTTGGCGTTCGCAGGTCCGGATGATCCGGTGGGCGCGGGCTGCGGTCAGGTCGTGCGCGCGGCCGGGCGGTGCGGGCGAGATCCACAGCAGTCGCCCCTCCGGGTCGGTCACCACCTGCACGTTCACGCCGTGTCGGCGGTGTTTGGCGGAGTAGTCGGCCCGGCCGTCGCCCAGAGGCGGTCACACTCCGCGAGAGTGCCGTCGAGCAGGACGTAGTCGGGATCGGTCTCGCGCAGCACCTTGAGCAGGCCCGGCGCGCGGTCGGCGAGCAGGCTCATGACCGCGGTGGTGTAGGCGTGAGCGGTGCCCACCGAGATGCCGGAGCCGACGGCGATCTGGGCGAGCGTGTCGTGCTTACGCAGGTACGTCAGACCGACGAGCGCACGTTGGTGCGGCGGGAGTTTGCATCGTCGGTCACCTTCGCGGGTGACGATGAGCATCGTGCCCCATTCGACCAGTGCGTGGGGCAGGTCGAGTGCGGCAGGACAGGGAACCAACGCGGCTCCTGTGCTGGTGGGGTGAGACTTCGAACACCTCCCTCAACGGCATGGGAGCCTCGTGCGTTGCGCATCCCGGTGGCATCCCCGATCGGTGGCCGCGCTGAAAGGCTCACTGACATCAAGTCGCTCCGAAAATTGACCGCTTCACGCTGGCGCAGGCATGACGATCACCGTCCGAGTGGTGAAGACTGGACAGATGCGTCACGATCCCGGCGGACTCCTGTTCATAGCGCTCGGTCTCGTACTTGTCGCCGCCGGCTTCGTCTGGCGGGGACGTGTCCTGCGCCCCCTCTCGGTGAAACGGGCCCAGGCGGCCGTGATCCGGGACCGTTCCAGAAACCTGCTGCGTTCGTCGGACATGGCGATCGCCGAAGCGCGCCGCCGGGCCGCGGGGGGCGAACCGGCCATCGTCACGGTCGGGGACGTGACCAGGGTGGCGTGCCAGCACTACGGACACCTCTTCGTGGAGCGCGAAGAAGCAGCTGCCGCACTCCGCCAGCGCTATGAGGCCGCCGACTGCCGGGTGGACTGTATGACCGACGCTTTCAACTGACTGCCTCCTCAGCGAGTGCTTGAGGCCAGGGGCGCCAAAGCCGTCACCTGATCGGTGGTCACGCTGAAAGGGCTCAATGAGTGCAAGGCCGGCTAGCGAGAGCGCCCGATCCTGGACCTAGGCGGCGTCGGGCTTTGGCGGCGATTCTTGGCCTTGATCATGAGGAGTAGTCTTCTTCTCCTTGCGCCAAGAGACTTGTAGAAGGTCGGGATCAAACGGGGCTTTGTCGCTCCGCTCCTTCGGTACTGGGAGAACTACAACCGAGACGAGAACTTGAGAAATGACTTCCTTTTTCTCGCCCAGTTCCATCTTTTCCCACTTCTTTCGACTCCAGTCGCGTAGTAGATTCCTCTTGGACTCTGCTCGGTGGTGTTCTTGTTCCTCTTCCTGAAGTGTATTGATGTTCCTATTGAAGCGTGTGAGCATGTCGTGTACGTCGCCCCATTCGACGTCTCCGTCTGCGACAGAATCCTTGATTTTCTTGCGCTGAGCGACTAGGCCGTCAAGCTTTTCTTGGCCCCTCCATGGCGCAGTTCGGGGCTTGGTTCCTGAAAAGTGCTTGTCCAGATAAGACAAAACCAGTTCCTCAAGGAACTCGTCTACTGGCGCGACTCGTCGGCCTACGCCCTTGCAATTGGCGTCACCACACCGGTAATAGTCGCCGTACTTGGCGTTCTTTCCGCCCGCCTTATTGCCGCTGAGCTTCGAGTAGCACACCTCGTCAAGGTCATTGATCCGACCGCAACGAAGAATCCCTGAGAAGAGGTATTTTCCTACGCGGGTGTTCTCTCCCCTTGGCGCCCCGGAAGTGGCGGGGTTCACCATCCCTCGGTGAAGGCGGTTCGCGTTAACCCCGGCCATAATCTGCTTCCAGGTCTCATAGCTCACCTGGTCAACGTCGGGCTCTGCGTACTCCCACTTGCCTAGCGTGGGTTCGCCTGTGTCAAGGTTCTTGACGATTTCCCCGCCAAGGATCCGGCCGCCCCACCATGCGGGATTCGTGACGGCACCCTTCACGCCCTGCTCGGACCACTTGCCACCCCGAGCGGTGAGGATTGGGTTCCCGTCCTTGTCCTTTTGCTGGTTGATCCAACCCGTGATGTGACGCCAAGAACGGCCGTCGGCACGCTTCCTGACCATCTGCATCAGGTACGACCACTCTGCGGGGTTCCTCTTCTCGTTGCTCAGGCGGCCCTCTCGCTTCTCCGGTCCAAGCCAGCCGAACCGGCGGGGACCACCGGGAATGGCTCCTTCTTCGGCCCGGTCTTTGGCGTTGCGCGTTGTCCTCTTCCGGATTTTGCGCACCTCGGCCTCGCCCGTTCCGGAGGTCACCAGGTCGGCGATGATCGTTCCGTCATCGTCGGCGAGGTTCAGGTGCGTCTTGTCTTCGATGAACGTTCCTGTCCCGTTCATGACCAGAGCGTCTTGCAGGGCGATGAAGTCGCGCGGGAGTCGCCAGACTCGCTCTCGCTCGACCGCGACACAGCCCATGAGCGGGATGCCGGTCTCTTCCTCGTAGCCGTGGGTGATGTCCTTGACCATCTGGAGAAAGGCGGGCCGGATGATTTCACGCTTGGCGGCCGTGAGGTTGTTGTCCTCGTAGCACACGACGACGGCGCAGTTGTGCAGGGCTGCGTTCCGCGCGTTGTTCTTGTGCTGGCGGCCGACCCCGATGGCGTCACCCTTCAGACGGTCGGCAGAGATGCGCGCCATGGAGGCGATGGGCGTTCTCCCGTCCAGCCACTTCTCGACCGTGCCGCCCTGGTCCAGGTGGGCTTGCAGCTCAGGAGCGACGTAGGACCGAGAGAACGTCTTCGACTGACGTGCAGGGTTCCTGGTATCGATCACCCAACGCAGCGTAGTGCACCGTGATAGCCGATGCTACGATTCGTCGTACTTGGGCCGGTGGACCAGGCAGATCTCCAGTCCGGAGTCGACCGGGGAGCAGCGCCACAGGACGCAGCCCGCCGCCTGGATGGTGTCGTCGGCCATGGGGCCTCCCTCACGGGGTGCGTACGGCTTCCTTCTGCCAGGCCTGCTGGAAGGCGAACCGTGCCGCCTCCACCTCGTGCCGCTGGTCGGCGTGCAGCACACCGAGCGCGTACGCCGTGGCGGGCGCGATGCGCGGGGTGCGGGCCGCCGACGCCGCGGCGGACGCCGCCTCCGACGCGTCCCGGTGCCGGTTGAGCGCCTTGCCCGCGCCGAGCAGGCGTACGTCGACGGGGCACTCCCCCTCGTGCAGCACCTCACTGGCGTAGCGGTGCAGCCGCAGCAGCAGCCGGACCTGGTGCCATGGCGCGTCCTGCGGCTGGGGAGCGGTGTCGGCCGAGAGGCCGTGCACGAGGGCCTCCGCGTTGTAGGGGTGGCCCGCGACGACCAGCGGCAGCGCGCTGACCGCGTCGGTCAGCCGCTCTCGGGCCGCGGCGGCCGGCGGACGCAGATCGGCCGTGTCCGCCCCCGGGGCCAGCGGGACCTCACTGGCGAGCACCGCGACGCTGTCGGCGACGGCGTGGAAGCGGGAGGAACCGAGCGCCTGGAGGGCCGCCGAGTGGGCGCGGGTCCGCGCGAGCGTCAGCTGGCGGTCGAGGAGCGCGCCCGCCTTCGCGGCGCCGACCGTCAGATTGCCCGTCCTGGGGGCCGCGGCCGGGGCCCGTCCGGCCTGGGCGGGCACCGCGGCCGTGCCCGACAGCCGGTTCAGCGCGCCGAGGAGCCGTTCCAGGCGGGCGGCGTAGGCGTGTTCGCGGGCCAAGGTGCCCGACAGCCAGGCCAGTTCGGGGCGCATTCCCTCCGACCAGTCCGCGTCGAGGAGCGGCCGGAAGGTGTGCAGGCTGCCGCTGATGCGGCGGGCGGAGCGGCGCAGGGAGCGCGCCGCGTCGCCGGACTCCCCGGCACCGCCCGCCGCGGTGGCACCGGTCTCCCGGTGCTGGCGCAGCGAGCGGAGGAACTCCGTTGCCTGGGCCCGCAGATAGCCCGCCAGGGCGTCACCGATCGGGGCACCTCCCTCGTCGAGGGGGGCCGCGGCCCTGGGGGCCGTCCCGGCCACGGAGCTGGTGGGGGGATCAAGGTGCTGCTGTGCCACGCCGGCGCCTCCGGGCGTCTATGAGCATCTCCTGGACGTTCCGCAGGGGCTGGCCCTCCGCGTCGGTCGCGTGGCGGATCCACTCGCCGTCGGGGCCGAGGTGCCAGGAGGCCGTGGTGTCGGACATGCCGGTCTCCAGCAGCCGGTTGAGGGCTGCGCGGTGAGCCGGGTCGGTGACCCTGACCAGGGCCTCGATCCGTCGGTCGAGGTTGCGGTGCATCATGTCGGCGCTGCCGATCCACACCTCGGGTTCGCCTCCGTTGCCGAAGGTGAAGACCCGGGAGTGCTCCAGGAAGCGGCCGAGGACGGAACGGACCCGTATGTTGTCGGACAGGCCCGTGACGCCGGGGCGGACGGCGCAGATCCCGCGCACCCATATGTCGACCGGCACACCGGCCTGGGACGCGCGGTACAACGAGTCGATGAGCGCTTCGTCCACCATCGAGTTGACCTTGATGCGGACGAAGGCCGGACGCCCGGCGTTGTGGTGCTGTACTTCCTTGTTGATCCGCGCGATCAGGCCGTCGCGCAGGGACTTGGGCGCGACGAGCAGACGGCGGTAGGTCTCGCGGCGCGAGTAGCCCGAGAGCCGGTTGAAGAGGTCGGAGAGGTCCGCGCCGACCTGCGGGTCGGCGGTGAGCAGTCCGAGGTCCTCGTACAGCCGGGCGGTCTTCGGGTGGTAGTTGCCGGTGCCGACGTGGGAGTAGCGGCGCAGGGTGTCGCCCTCCTGCCGGACCACCAGCGACAGCTTGCAGTGCGTCTTCAGACCGACGAGGCCGTACACCACATGGCAGCCGGACTCCTCCAGCTTCCGGGCCCACTTGATGTTCGCCTGCTCGTCGAAGCGGGCCTTGATCTCGACCAGGACGAGGACCTGCTTGCCGGATTCGGCCGCGTCTATCAGCGCGTCCACGATCGGCGAGTCGCCGGAGGTCCGGTAGAGCGTCTGCTTGATGGCGAGCACGTCCGGGTCGGCCGCGGCCTGCTCCAGGAAGGCCTGCACCGAGGTGGAGAACGAGTCGTACGGGTGGTGCAGCAGGACGTCGCGCTCGCGCAGCGCGGCGAAGATGTCCGGCGGGGACGCCGACTCGACCTCCGCGAGGTCGCGGTGGGTGCCCGCGATGAACTTGGCGTACTTCAGCTCGGGCCGGTCCAGGGCGCCGATGCCGAAGAGGCCCGTGAGGTCCAGGGGACCCGGCAGCGGGTACACCTCGGCCTCGGAGATCTTCAGCTCGCGGACGAGGAGATCGAGGACGTACCGGTCGATGGACTCCTCGACCTCCAGGCGCACCGGCGGCCCGAAGCGGCGCCGCATGAGCTCCTTCTCCAGGGCCTGGAGCAGGTTCTCGGCGTCGTCCTCCTCGACCTCCAGGTCCTCGTTCCGGGTGAGCCGGAAGGTGTGGTGCTCCAGCACCTCCATGCCCGGGAAGAGCTCCTCCAGGTGGGCCGCTATGACGTCCTCGATGGGGACGTAGCGGTTCGGGGAGGCCTCCAGGAAGCGGGAGAGCAGCGGCGGGACCTTGACGCGCGCGAAGTGGCGGTGGCCGCTGACCGGGTTCCGTACGACGACGGCGAGGTTCAGGGACAGGCCCGAGATGTACGGGAAGGGGTGCGCGGGGTCGACCGCCAGCGGGGTCAGGACCGGGAAGATCTGGTGCCGGAAGAGAGTGAACAGGCGCGCCTGCTCCTTCTCGGTGAGCTCGCTCCAGCGGACCAGGTGGATGCCCTCCTCCGCGAGCGCGGGGGCGACGTCCTCCTGGTAGCAGGCGGCGTGCCGGGCCATGAGTTCGCGGGAGCGGGCCCAGATCATCTCCAGGACCTCGCGGGGCTGGAGGCCCGACGCGGACTTGGTGGCGACACCGGTGGCGATGCGGCGCTTCAGGCCGGCCACCCGGACCATGAAGAACTCGTCCAGGTTGCTGGCGAAGATCGCCAGGAAGTTCGCGCGCTCCAGAAGGGGCGTGTTCGGGTCCTCCGCGAGTTCCAGAACGCGCTCGTTGAACGCCAGCCAGCTGCGTTCACGGTCCAGGAACCGGCCTTGCGGCAGCATGATCCCGTCCTGCACCAGGTCCTCGTACTCGTCGAGGTCGGCGTCGAGGTCTGGCTCCAGGTCGGAGACGTTGGCCGCGACGGTGTGCGGACGATGCGCGGCGATGGAGCCGACGGAGGGCTGCGGGTGCTGCACGGGTGCCTGGGCGCTTCGCTGGTTCATGAACCCATTCTTCCGTGCCGAGGGCGAGACCGGCGCGTCGGAGAGGGCGGGCACCAGCGCGCCGATGCGGAAATCCCCGTTCCGCATGGCTGGCGTACGCTCACTCCCCGTAGACGGTGAGGACTCGTTCTCCGGCGAGGGAGAAGGCTCGGGCACGGCAGGCTGCATTCCTCGAGCGTCGCAAGGTCACCTGAATCGATGGTTACGGCGACATGACGTGCGGGCTATCGGGGGGCGGCTCCCGGACGTCTGCACGCCCGGGAGCCGTGTACACACCGCCCTCGACAGGTGCCTGCCCGCTGGGGATACCGCGGGTTACGGAGTGCGGCGGCGCAGCAGGGCGAAGGCGGCGGCCGTCGCGAGCCCCGCGACGGCCAGCAGGAGGCCGCTCTCCACCAGCTGGAGGGGCCAGAAATGGGACTCGGGCTGATAGGTGGCCCAGAAATCGGTCAGCCCGGTCCTCTTCACGCACTCCCCGATGCTGGTGGAACTGCCGGAGCCGACGCAGGCCAGGTCGTTGCCCAGACGTTCGCCGTGGCGCGTGACGGCACCGTGCTCGAGGGCCAGGGAGCCGGTCGGGAGGTGGAGGGCCGTCCGCCCGGTGACCGTCACGGCGGGCCACAGGCTCATCCGGAACTGGTCCAGCACGCTGTGCAGGACGAATGCCGAGGCGACAGCGGCTCCGGCGGCGGGCAGGGCTCTGCGCAGGGCCAGGCCCGCGAGCGCGCCGAGGGCGAGACCGGCGAGGGCGTACGCGACGGCGACCGGGCCGGTGGAGATGAAGACGTTGGTGTTGAACCAGCCGCCGATCAGGTCCCCGTCCTCGGCGCGGCGGGCCCAGGCGCTGAGCAGGACCGCCAGCGCGGTGCCCGCCGTGAGCAGGACCGCCGGTACGGTGAGTTTGGCGACCAGCCAGCGCACCGGGGTGACGGACTGGGTCCAGGCGAGCTGTGCGGTGCCGCTCTCCAGCTCGCGGCCGATCAGGGCGGCAGCCGCCCAGGCCGCGACCGGGTACAGCAGATACGTGACGCCGGTGGCGACCAGGTCGAGGCCATACGTGTGGATCTCGTCCACGGTCGTCGTCTGGAGGCGCGCGCAGTCCGCCGCGACGGCGCCCGGCGAGCCGCAGTTGCCGACGGCCGCGCGGACGTCGGGGCCGATGACGTGCATCCAGGTCAGGACCGCTGCGGCGGCGAGCAGGACGGCGCCCCAGGCGTACAGGGCCGTGCGGTGCAGGCGCAGCACGGTCCAGGTCAGGCCGGACGGGCGACGCGGGGTCGGGGCGCTCATGAGGTGGACGTCCTCCTCAGGACGCCGAAGGCGAGAGCTACGAGGACCGCGGTGGCGCCCAGCAGGACGCCGGTCTCCAGGAGCTGGCGGGGCCAGTAGTCGGGGGAGGGGAGGTACTCGCGGGTGAAGCGGACGACATCGTGCCGGGCGAGACACGCGCGGCTCTCGTAGCAGCCCGGGTCGGGGATCTCCGCACCCGTGGAGGTGATCGCCCGGCTTCGGACGGACAGCTCGGGCTGTTGGTGACTGCCTTGGAAAGGCCAGGAGTTGGCACGGAAAGCGATGACCGCGCTCTGCGCGAGACCGGCGACGGCGAGGGCGGGCAGGGTGCGGCGCAGCACGAGACCGGCGAGAACACCGACCGCCAGACCGAAGAGCGGTGCCGCGACGGTGGCCGGGCCGACGGAGAAGTACAGCGCGCGCGGTCCGATACCGGCCAGCAGGAGGTTGCTGTGGGCGGACCACAGCAACCGGTACAGGACGACCAGCAGGCCCGTGCCCACGGTGATGAGCAGCGCGGGCACCGCCAGTTTGGCGGCGAGCCAGCGGGCCGGAGTGACGGACTGGGTCCAGGCGAGCCGCGCGGTGCCGCTCTCCAGCTCACGGGCGATCAGCGAGCCGCCGGCGAAGACGGCGACGGCGAACGAGCCGATGTTCAGCAGGGAGGCCGGGTCCTGGAAGAGGTCGTTGTAGGCGGTCGAGAAGGGGGAGCCGACGATGCCGACGAAGCCGACGGTCCAGGCGTCCTCCTGCACGCCCGCGTAGCCGAAGGTGTCGAGCAGGTGCTGTGTGTGCGTGGCACCCGGGCCGTACAGCCACAGCAGCAGGCCGGTGGTGAACACCACGTAGGCGGTCCAGATCCACAGTGCGGTGCGGTGCAGCCGCAGGACCGTCCAGACCAGGCCGCGGGGCCGGGGCAGGGCGCGGGCCAGGGGGGACGTCAGGGTGGTGGCGCTCATCGGGTCACCGTCTCGGGGGTCGCGGTCGTGCCGGGCGCGAGCAGCGCCGGGGCGGAGGGGGAGCGCAGATGGGCGAGGATCAGTTCCTCCAGCGAGGGCCGCCCGGTCTGCCATCGGTCGTCCACCGGCCCGTCGTTGCGTATCAGGGCGGTGAGACCGCGGCCGGCGGCGCGGGACTCGACGACGAGGTGCGGGGCGAGGTCGGCGGGGGTGCCGCGGCCGGTCACCACGGTGTGCGCGAGGAGCAGGTCGTCCAGGCCGCCGCCGAGCCGGATGCGTCCGCCGCCCAGGAGCAGCAGGTGATCGCAGGCGTCGGCGAGTTCGGCGACGATGTGCGAGGAGATCAGCACCGTGGTACCGCGCTCGGCGGCGTCCGCCATCAGGGTGCCCAGCAGTTCGTGGCGGGCCAGCGGGTCCAGGTCGGCCATCGGCTCGTCCAGCAGCATCAGGTCGGGCCGCTTGCCCAGCGCGAGGGCGAGTGCCACGCGGGTCCGCTGGCCGCCGGACAGCCTGCGGACCTTGGTCCCCGGGTCGAGCGAGCCCTGTTCCACGATCGCGGCGGCGTACGGGGCGTCCCAGCGGGCCGGGTTGAGTTCGGCGCCCAGGCGCAGAGTCTCGGCGATCGTCAGGTTGGGGTACAGGGGCTTGCTCTGGGAGAGATACGCGATGTCCTCGCGTGCCCCGGCCGGGCTGGTGCCGAACACGGTGAGCGTGCCGGCGGCGGGCCGCAGCAGTCCGGCCGCCGTCGCCAGCAGCGTGGACTTGCCCGCGCCGTTGGGGCCGACGAGGGCGCTGACCCGTCCGGCCGGGAGGCGGAAGGAGCAGTCGTCCAGGGCCGCGGCGGAGCGTCGGCCGTAGCGCACGGTGAGACCGTGCGCCTCGACGGCGACGGCGGATCGGGTGGTGCTGGTGGAACTCACTGGTCCCCCTTCGGGAAGTGTGCGTCCAGTACGGAGCCGAACAGAGCGGCCACGTCTTCGCGGTCTAGGCCCGCCGTGCGGGCGCTCAGGGCCCAGGCGTCGAGTTCCTCGCGCAGGGGCGAGTCCGCCGGGGCGGCGCCGAGCGTTCTGCGGACGAAGGTGCCGAGGCCGCGCCTGGCCTCGACCAGGCCCTCGCGCTCCAGCTCGCGGTAGGCCTTCAGGACGGTGTTCGGATTGATGGCGGTGGCTTCCACGACCTCGCGGGCCGTGGGGAGTTTGTCGCCCGGTTCCAGGAGACCGAGGCGCAGTGCCTGCTTCGTCTGCTGGACGATCTGGACGTAGGTGGCGACGCCGCTGCGCCGGTCGATGCGGTACGCGACCACTCGGACAACCACCCTTTCACTAATTGAGTAGTGAAAGGGTGGTGGAAGAAGTGGGTCGCCGTCAAGTCGCGGACAAGCGGAGGGTGTTGCTCCGGCGGAGGATCCGGCCGCCTGCCAGGCACGCCAGGGTGTTCGGAAGCGGCGTCCGGAAATTTCATCGCCGATGTGTGAACCGATCGGCGGGGCTCGTCCGATGAGGGGATGTGAGGGAAACGAGAAGCGACGGAGAGCTGCTGCGGGCCATCGCAGCGGACGGGGACCGCCGCGCCTTCGAAGAGCTGTACCGGCGGTACGCGCCATGGCTGACCGCGCGGCTGCGCGGCCGGTGCGCCGACGCCGGGATCGTGGACGACATCGTCCAGGAGACATTCCTCGCGGTCTGGCGCGGCACCGCCCGCTACCGCGAGGAGGGCGACCCGGCCGGCTGGCTGTGGCGCATCGGCTCACGGCGGCTGGTCGACACGATGCGCGGCGACGGCGCGCGCGGCCGGCTCCGGCACGCGCTGGCCCGGCTCCGGCACCGCGACGAGGCATCGGCGGAGGAGCGTGTGCTGGCAGGCGTCGAACACGGCGACCTGGCGGGCGCGCTGATCAGACTCTCGCCCGAACTCCGGGCCGTTCTCCAGGCCACGGTGATCGACGGGCTCAGCACCAGGGAAGCGGCCGTCCTGCTCGGTATTCCGCCGGGCACGGTCAAGACGCGGGCACTGCGTGCGCGCAAGCAGTTGCGGGAGGCGTTGGCATGAGCGACGACCGTCGCACTAGCGATGGCACCGACATGAGCGGTGACAGCCGTATGACCTGGCACGTGCCGGAGGAAGACCTCCGGGCCTATGCGCAGGGCGAGTTGGCACCGCCCCGCCTGTGGTCCGCCGACACCCACCTCGCCGCGTGCGCGAGGTGCCGGGAGACGCTGGCCGCCGTCAGCGACCCGATCGCACTCGACGCCGGGTGGGAGCGGCTCGACGCCGAGCTCGACGCCCCACGACCGGGCCCGGTCGAGTGGCTGCTCGTCCGGCTCGGCGTCGCCGACCACACGGCACGGCTGCTGACCGCCGCCCCCGCCCTGCGCCGTTCCTGGCTGGGCGCGATCGTCGCCCTTCTTGTCATGACCGTGGCCGCGGCCGACGCGGTGCGGGCCGGGGCCACGCCCACCCTCTTCCTGGCCCTCGCGCCGCTGCTCCCGCTCGCCGGGGTCGCCGTGTCCTACGGTCCGGCGCTCGACCCGACGTACGAGATGGCGGTCGTCTCCCCCCTGCACGGCTTCCGGCTCCTGATGATCCGCACCGTCGCGGTACTCACCGTGGGCCTGGGGCTCAACGGCCTGGCCACCCTCGCCCTCCCTTCCTACGGACTGCGCGCCCTGACCTGGCTGCTGCCCGCCCTCGCCCTCACCGCGACCGGACTCGCGCTCACCTCCCGGCTCGGCCCCGTGCTCGCCCCCTCCCTGGTCGGCGGCGGCTGGGTCGCCCTGCTGGCCGTGGCGCGGGCGACCACGGAGTCCGACGCCACGCTCGCCCCGTTCACGGCGGCAGGGCAGGGCGTCTCCGGGGCCGTCGCGGTACTGGCCGCCGGACTCCTCTACCTCGCGCGGGACCGGTTCGACGCGTCCCGCCTCCCGCTCACCGACTTCACCGACAGGAACGCCGCATGATCCCCACCGTCTCAGCCTCCGGCCTGACCCTCCGCTTCGGCGGGACGCTCGCGCTCGACGACGTCTCCGTCCGTCTCGGAACGGGAGTCACCGGACTCCTCGGGCCCAACGGAGCCGGAAAGACCACCCTGTTGCGGGTGCTCGCCACCGCCGTGCCCGCAGACCGGGGCTCCTTCACGGTCCTCGGACACGACCCGGGCACCACCGCGGGACGCCTGGACGTGCGCCGCGCGCTGGGCTACCTCCCGCAGACCCCGGGGTTCCACCAGGACTTCTCGGCCTTCGAGTTCGTCGACTACGTGGCGATCCTCAAGGAGCTGACCGACCGCGCCGCCCGGCACCGCGAGGTGCGCCGGGTGCTGGAAGCCGTCAGCCTGTCCGACGTGCGCGGCAAGCGCATCAAACGGCTGTCCGGCGGTATGCGCCAGCGGGTCGCGCTGGCCGCCGCACTCGTCGGCGACCCCGGCTTCCTCGTCCTCGACGAGCCGACCGTCGGCCTCGACCCCGAACAGCGCATGCGCTTCCGGGAGCTGATCGCCCAAGCGGGAGAAGGACGCACCGTCCTGCTCTCCACACACCAGACCGAGGACGTGGCGATGCTCTGCCACCGGGTGATCGTCATGGCCGGCGGCCGCATCCGCTTCGAGGGCACCCCGGCCGAGCTGACCGACCGGGCGGCGGGCCGGGTGTGGAGCAGCACGGAGCGCGACCCGGCCGCCCGAGCCGGATGGCGTACGGGCACGGGAGCCTTCCGCAACGTCGGTGATCCGCCCGAGGGCGCCGAACTCCTCGAACCAACACTGGAGGACGGCTACTTGCTCACTCTCGACGGTGAGATCTCGGAGGTGGCGGCATGAGCGCCATCACGGGCACGATCCCGCAGGCGGCTCCCACGGGGGTGGAGCCGCCTGCCCGGGGCAGAGAATCCCGGGCCGCCGCGATCCTGACCCTCGCCCGCTTCGAAGCACGCGAACTGCTGCTCCAGATCCCGGTCCTGGTCTTCCTCGCGCTGTACGTCGGCTACGCCGGCTGGAGGTTGTTCATCGGGGGCGACGGCATGGACGACTTCCCGGTCCTCCAGGACGCCGACAGGGCCACCCAGCCGACCCCCATGCTGCTGGCCGTCGCCGTGTTCATCTGCGTCAACCGCGCCGTGCTGCGGTCCCGCCGGCAGTCCACCGACCAGCACTTCGACATCCTGCCCATGGATCACTGGCGGCGTACGGTGGCGCACGCGCTGTCCGTCCTGCCCCTCGGCGCCATCACGGCGCTCGTCGTCGGCTTCCAGTACACCTGGGCGGCACTGAAGCCGGGCGCCGTCGGTCACGGCTCACCCGCCGAACTGGTCGTGGGCCCGCTGATGGTCCTGCTCGCCGGTGTCCTGGGCGTCCTGCTCGCCCGGGTGATACCGGTCGGGTTCGTCGCCCCGCCCTTCGTGATCGGCGCGTTCGTCCTCACCACCCTGGTCTCCGCGGCCACCCAGGGAAAGCACTGGGTGAGCTGGCTCGGACCGGTCGTCGTGGAAGAGGGTGCCGACCCCTTCCCCTCCGAACTGCTGGGCCGCCCGGCCGCCTGGCACGCGCTCTATCTGACCGGCCTCGCGGTCCTGCTGCTGTGCCTCGCCGTGCTGATCAGCGGTGGCCGGACCCGGCTGGTCAAGTCGGTGGCCGCGGTCGCCCTCGCCGCGACGGCCGTCGGCGTGGCCGGACAGTCCCCCGCCGAACCGGCCTCGCTGATCGCGGCCCGAGCCAAGGCGTCCGAGACCCCGCAGAAGGTGCAGACCTGCGTCCGGCACGGACGGTCCACATACTGCGCCTTCCCGGAGTGGGCCGACCGCACCGCCGACTGGGCGGACGCCGTCGACCGCGTCCAGTCCCGCGCGGGCGGTTCGGCCGGGGGCGAGCGGCTGACCGTGCGCCAGCGGATCGACGCCCGCTACGGCCTTCAGAGCGATGCCGCGATTCCCCCGTCCACCACGCCGGGCACCGTGACGGTCGGCACGCGCTGGGGCGGCAACCGCCTTCCCGAGTTCGCGGTCGGTGTCGCCTCGGTCCTGGTCGCGGGCGACGAGGACGCCGCCGGCAAGATGTGCGACGCCCGCGTGGTGACCACGATGTGGCTGGCACTGAGCACACAGCCGGACCCGGTCAAGTCCCTCCGCAACGTCCGGCTCGACGACAGCATCAAGGGTTCAGCCATCGCGCTGGCCCCCACGGACCCCATCTCCATGTCCGCTCAACAGACCACCGTGGTGCGCGAGTTGCTTCAGAAGCCGCACTACAGCGTCGCCGCCAAGGTGAAGGCCCACTGGACGGAGCTGACGTCGGCGAAGACGTCCACGGCACGGGTGGCCGAGCTGCTCGGCGTGCCGGCCGGTGGCGAGGGGACGCACGCGGACTCGGGGAGTGGCTCGTGCGAGGAGTAGCGAAGACGCTGGGAGAGACTTCTGCGGGCCCGTCCGCGGAAGCCGCCGGGCCCCCTCCCACGCACATCGTGGCCCGCGCCCTGCTCCGCCCTGTCTGGCGCAGTCTGCCGAGATGGGCCCTGATGACAGGCGCCGTCCTCGGACTGCTGCCGGCCGCCGCCTCTCGGACGGTCTCCGGTCCACCGGATCCATGGCTGTGTCTGAACCTGTTGCGAGCCTCCGCCCTCGCCTTCGCCCTGGGGCTGGCGTTCCTGCTCGACGATCCGGCCCGGCACACCACGGCCACGGTGCCGGTCAGGCGCCCGGTGCGGACCGGGCTGCGGCTGGCGCTCGTCGTGCCGTCCATGGCGGCGTGCTGGGCAGCCGCACTGTTCCTCGAACCAGCCAAGGGCCGCCCCCCGGTGGGCGCGATCACCTTGGAGGCAGCCGCTGTCATGGTGGTCGCGCTGGCCTCCGCGCTCGTCGCCGTGCGGCACTCGGACGCGGGCGAGCCGGGGATCGCGATATCCGCCGGAATCCTGGGCGCGTTCTTCGGCGCCGCGCTGCTGCTCCCCGAACGCTGGGAGCTCTTCGTCGGACCGTCCGACCCGCACTGGGAAGACGCGCACCGGCGCTGGGCGGGCGTCCTGGTGGTGGCGGCGCTGGTGGGAGCCTGCTCCCTGGCCGAACCCCTGCGGCGACGCCGGACAACCGTCCTCGCCCACCGCTGACTTCGGCCCGCGGAGCGGTGCTCGCGCAGCGAGGGCTCAGGATTCCGTTCGGTACATCAGGTCCGTCTCGTGGGTGACGAAGCCGAGACGCTCGTAGACGGTGACCGCCGCCTTGTTGTCGGCATCGACGTAGAGCATCGCGGTGGGCAGGGTCTGCGCGGCGAGGTGGCGCAGGCCGATCGTGGTCAGCGCCTTGCCGAGACCGCCGCCCTGGGCGCCGGGACGCACACCGAGGACGTACACCTCGCCCAGCCCCTCCTCGGCGTGGACCTTGGTCCAGTGGAAGCCGACGAGTTCGTCACCGCGGAAGGCCAGGAAGAAGCCGGCCGGGTCGAACCACGGCTCGGCGGTCCGGTCGTCCAGGTCGCGCTGGGTGAGGGAGCCCTGCTCGGGGTGGTGGGCGAAGGCGGCGGCGTTCACGGCGAGCCAGGCCGCGTCGTCCTGGCCCGGCACGAAGGTCCGGACGGTCACTCCCTCCGGCAGCTTCGGCTCGGGCAGGTCGAGGTTCTCCAACGGGCGGCGCATCTGCCGCAGTTCGCGGAAGAGGGTGAGGCCGAGGACCTGTGCGAGATGGCGGGCGGCGGAGTGCCCGCCGTGAGCCCACACCCGCAGCCGCTTCCCGGACTCGTTGAGCATCGCCGAGCCGAGCGCCCGTCCGTGCCCGTGACCCCGGTGCGCCGGGTGGACGACCAGCTCGGCGGCCGGGGCCTCGACCGGGTCGGTGTCCTCCAGTTGTGCGTAGCCGATCAGTTCGTCGCCGAGGGTCAGCAGCAGATGCCGGACGCCCGCACGGCTCCCGCCCTTCAGCTGAAGCCGCCCCTGCTCGGACACCGCCTGCTGACCGTCGGCCCGAGCGGCCTCCGAGAGCAGCCGGAGCACGTCCTCGGCCTGATCCGGGGAGAGTACGGAGTAGGCCTCGATGGAGCGGGAGAGGGCGAAGGGTGCCGCGTCGTCGCTGGTCATGGATACGAGGGTACGGCTCGGCGAAGGGGGGACAAGGAGTTGGGCGACGTGGACATGGATCGTGGCGGGCAGCGGCGAGCCGGTGAGGAGGGAGCGTGCCTCGGTCGACCGCGGGAGGACCCGAAGGGGGCTCCGGTGAGGTGCCCGACGGGCGGTCGCGACGTGGACGTCGGTCTTCGGTGAGGTGATGGCAATCAGTCCGTAACCATGAACCCCCTTTTGCGCTACGCGCGTTGATTCTAAAGTGCGTGCAAAGCAGCGCCGTCACTCAGCTCGCGCACGGTTTACGCAGTACGTACGACCGCAGGGGCCCGCGCAGCACGCATCAGGTGCCGGGCCCGGCAGTCAGCCCGGCACGCACTACCCGCGGGTCCCGCACGGCGCACGTCACCGGCGGGGTCCCGGCAGCTCGGACAGCACGCACCGCCCGCGGGTCCCGCACAGCACGCGTCCTCCGCGGGTATGGGCGGCCCGCACAGCACGCACCACCTGCTCGGCTCACGCACGGCGCACGTACGGCACACCGCTTTCGCATCTCACCGTTCTCCAGGGGGAACCATGCCGCCCACGATCCGGTACAGACGCACTCACCGCCTCCTCGCGGCCGCCGCCGGTCTCGCCACCGTCGGCGCACTGGCCGCGGCGATGCCCGCGAGCGCGCACCAGGACAAGGGGACACCGCTGCACCACCACGGCAGCGGCCGCTACCAGGACGTCCAGTTGCTGTCCTTCAACGATCTGCACGGCAACCTGGAGCCGCCGGCCGGTTCCTCCGGCCGGGTCACGGAGCTGGAGGCGGACGGCACGACGAAGACCATCGACGCGGGTGGTGTCGAGTACCTGGCCACGCATCTGCGCGACGCCCGCAAGGGCAACAAGTACTCGATCACGGCCGCCGCCGGTGACATGGTCGGTGCCTCCCCGCTGATCTCCGGCCTCTTCCACGACGAGCCGACGATCGAGGCGCTCAACGGCCTCGACCTCGATGTCACTTCGGTCGGCAACCACGAGTTCGACGAGGGGGCCAAGGAGCTGGCCCGGCTCCAGAAGGGCGGCTGCCACCCGACGGACGGCTGCAACGGCGGCAAGAAGTTCACCGGCGCGGACTTCCCCTACCTCGCGGCGAACGTCACCGACGAGAAGACCGGGAAGCCGATCCTCAAGCCCTACTGGGTGTGGAAGAAGAACGGCGTCAAGATCGGCTTCATCGGCGTCACGCTGGAGGGCACGCCGAACATCGTCTCCGCCGACGGCGTCAAGGGACTGAAGTTCGGCGACGAGGTCGAGACGATCAACAAGTACGCCAAGGAGCTCCAGCACCAGGGCGTGAAGTCGATCGTCGCGCTGATCCACGAGGGCGGAGCGCCCGCGTCGACGGCGTACAACTACGACTGCGACAGCCCCGGCGCCGGTGACGGCATCTCCGGGCCGATCGTCGACATCGCCAAGAACGTCACGCCGGCCGTGGACGCGCTGATCACCGGCCACACCCACCAGGCGTACGCGTGCACCATTCCCGACCCGGCGGGCAGGCCCCGCATGGTCACCTCCGCCTCCTCCTTCGGGCGGCTCTACACGGACACGACGCTGACGTACGACCGCTGGACCGGCGACATCGCCCGTACGGCGGTGAAGTCCGCGAACCACGTGGTGACGCGTGATGTGCCCAAGGCCGCCGACATGACGGCGCTGATCACCAAGTGGAAGGCGCTCTCCGCGCCGGTCGCCTCGCGTCCCCTCGGCTACATCGCGGGCGACATCGGCAACACCGGCACCGAGTCCCCGGCCGGCGACCTGATCGCCGACGCTCAGCTCGCGTACGCCAAGTCCGTCGACCCCGGGGCCGACCTCGCGGTGATGAACCCGGGCGGCATCCGCGCCGGACTCACCTACACCGCGACCGGCGGCGAGGGCGACGGGGTGGTCACCTACGGGGAGGCGTACACGGTCCAGCCCTTCGCCAACACCGTGAACCTGGTCGACCTCACCGGCGCCCAGGTGATCACCGCACTCCAGCAGCAGGTCAGCGGTGCCAACGAGGCCGCTCCGAAGATCCTCCAGATCTCCAGGGGCCTCACCTACACGCTCGACCTGACCAAGACCGGCGCGGCGCGTGTCGTCGCCGGTTCGGTCAAGCTCGACGGCACGGCGATCGACCCGGCCGCCACCTACCGCGTCGCGATGAACTCCTTCCTCGCGGGCGGCGGCGACGGCTTCGCGGAACTCGGCAAGGGCACGAACGTCCGCGTCGGCGGCGACGACCTGGCGGCCCTGGGTTCCTACCTGACGGCCAACTCCTCGGCCGCGACGCCGTACCCGGTCCCGGCGGCGGACCGGATCACGGTCGTCCAGTAGACAGTCCAGGCTCCGTGCGCGGGAAATGAACGAGCCCCCATCCGAAGTCGGATGGGGGCTCGTTCGCTCGCGCAGAGCCTACGAAGGCTCGCCCTGCAACCGCATCGCTCGTCCGCTCAGTCGCTCAGTCGCTCAGTCGGTCAGTCGCTCAGGGCATGTCGGGCGGGGCCGTCGGAGCCCCCGGCAGCCGCACGGCCGCGATCGTGCCGCCGCCTTCCGCGGGGTGCAGCGACACCTCGCCGCCGCACTGCTGGACCGTGCGGGCCACGATGGACAGGCCGAGGCCCGAACCCGGCAGGGCCCGCGCGTCCGGGGAGCGCCAGAAGCGGTCGAAGACGTGCGGGAGTTCCTCGGTGGGGATGCCGGGACCGTGGTCGCGCACGGTCAGTTCGCCGTCCTTCAGCCGGACGTCGACCGTGCCGCCCTCGGGGCTGAACTTCACCGCGTTGTCGAGGACGTTCACGATCGCCCGCTCCAGCGCGGAGGGTTCCGCGCGGACGAACCAGGGCTCCAGATCGGCCGTGATCGTCAGCTCCGGTCCGCGCAGCCGGGCCCTGCGCAGGGCCGCTTCCACGGTGTCCTGGAGCGCCACGACCTCCACCCGGTCGGCCGGGTGCCCCGCGTCGGATCGCGACAGCGTCTGCAGGTCGCCGATCAACGCCGCCAGCTCGGTCATCTGCGCCGTCACCGAGGTGAGCAGCGCCTTGCGGTCCGCCGGGGGGATCGGACGGCCGATCTCCTCGCTGCGGGTGAGGAGTTCGATGTTCGTACGCAGGGAGGTCAGCGGCGTCCGCAGCTCGTGCCCGGCGTCGGCGATGAGCTGCTGCTGCAGCTCGCGGGAGCTCGCGAGGGAGGCGGTCATCGAGTTGAAGGAGCGGGAGAGCCGGGCGATCTCGTCGTCGCTCTCCTCGTCCACGGGGATGCGGATGGTCAGGTCCTCGGTACGGGCGACGTGTTCCACGGCGTCGGTGAGCTTGTCGACCGGGCGAAGGCCGGCGCGGGCGACCCAGAGCCCCGCCGCTCCGGCGCCGACCACTCCGATGCCGCCGACGAGGAGGAGTACCAGGGCCAGTTCGTTGAGTGTGGAGTCGGTGCCCTTGAGGGGGACCGCGTACATGGTCGCGGCGTCCGGGACGATCGACGTCGTGCCGTTCTGGTCGCCGATGGTCAGGGGGACCGTCAGAACCCGTACGGGGTTGCCCTTGGTGTCGCTGCCGTCGCGGAAGGTGCCGTGGCCCGCGACCGGGTTCTTGGCGAAGTCGGTGTCGCTGTCGGTGACCTCGATCTTGCCCGGTGAGACGGGGGCGACACAGGACTGACCGTTCGCCGTGACCACCTGGAGGTAGGACTCGAACTGCGCCCGGAACCCCCTGGCGTCGGGCGGCACCTGGCCGGACGGATTGTTCTGGGAACTGTTGTTGCAGTTGGCGATGGTGCTGACGAGTTTCCCGCCCTGCGGACGGGTCGCCGACGACTGCAGTTCGTTGTCCAGCTCCCCGTACAGCTTCCCGCGCACGATGAACCAGCACGTCACCGCCACCGCCGCCACCGCGAACGCCACAGCCGCCGCCACCAGCAGGGCCAGCCGTGACCGCAGGGGCAGCGACCTGAATCTGCGCATCACTCCGCGCCACCGGACCGCAGTACGTACCCCACGCCCCGCACCGTGTGGACCAGGCGCGGCTCGCCGCCCGCCTCCGTCTTGCGGCGCAGGTACATGACGTAGACGTCGAGGGAGTTCGACGAAGGCTCGAAGTCGAAGCCCCAGACGGCCTTCAGGATCTGTTCGCGGGTGAGGACCTGGCGCGGGTGGGCCAGGAACATCTCCAGCAGGGTGTACTCGGTGCGGGTGAGCTCCACCGGGCGCCCCGCCCGGGTGACCTCGCGCGTCGACAGGTCCATGCGCAGGTCGCCGAAGGTCAGCGCGTCGTCCTCGACGACCGCGCCCGCGGACGCCGCGTACGAGCTGCGCCGCAGCAACGCCCGGATGCGGGCGAAGAGTTCGTCGAGCTCGAAGGGCTTGACGAGGTAGTCGTCCGCCCCGGCGTCCAGCCCCGTGACACGGTCACCGACCGTGTCACGGGCCGTCAGCATGAGGATCGGTGTGGTCGTGCCGGCGCCGCGCATCCGGCGGGCCGCGGTGAGGCCGTCCATGCGGGGCATCTGGATGTCGAGGACGACCAGGTCGGGCTGGTAGGCCGTCGCCTTCTCCAGGGCGTCCGCGCCGTCCACCGCGACCTCGGTGTCGTACCCCTCGAAGGCGAGGCTGCGCTTGAGTGCGTCGCGTACGGCCGGCTCGTCGTCGACGATCAGGATGCGCTGGGTGTCACGGTCGCCTTCGGCGGAGCTCATGGGCGTCGGGTTCCTCGGGTGGGATGGGTCGGGATCGGGTGCTTTCAGCCTCGCACGTTCCTGGCTGTCCCGGAATGGATCAGCTTCGTACGGTACGGCGGTGGCCGGAGGTCCGGTGCGGTGCGGGCCGGGAGACGGCGGGCGCCAGTTCCGGGGCGCGCCGTACGGGCGGGTGCAGCTCGCGGGCGACCGTCAGGGCGAGGCCGAGTCCGGCCGGGTCGTCGCCGGGGGCGGTGTGCGGGACGCGCTTGATCGTCATGGCGACCTCCGGGGTCAGCTGTCGGAGCCGCCGGCCCGCAGCGTGGCCAGGTCGGACTTGACGGTGTTGATCGGGATGGCGAAGCCGAGGCCGACGCTGCCCGCGCTCGACGAGGACGACGAGGAGTCCGAAGCGGCCGAGTACATCGCGGAGTTGATGCCGACGATGTTGCCGTTCATGTCGATGAGGGCGCCGCCGGAGTTGCCCGGGTTGAGCGAGGCGTCGGTCTGCAGGGCCTTGTACGTCGTCGTGGAGGAGCCGGTGTCGCCGTTGAACTGGCGGCCGCCGAACTCGAACGGCCACTGGCCGCTGCCGCCGCCCTGCTGTTGCTGCCGGCCCTGGCTCTCGTCGGTGGAGACGGTCACGTCACGGTCGAGGGCGGAGACGATGCCGCTGGTGACGGTGCCGGTCAGGCCCTCGGGGGAGCCGATCGCGACGACCTGGTCACCGACCTGGATGCCGTCGGAGTCGCCGAGCGTGGCGGGCTTCAGACCGGACGGCGCGTTCTCCAGCTTGATCAGCGCGAGGTCCTTCTTGCTGTCGGTGCCGACGACCTTCGCGGTGTACGACTTGCCGTCGCTCAGCTGGACCTTGATCTCGGAGGCGCCCGAGATGACGTGGTTGTTGGTGACGATCTCGCCGCCGGTCGTGATGATCACGCCGGAGCCGGTGGACGAGCCCGCGTTCGAGGTAGCGCCGATCTCGACGATGCTCGGGCTGACCGCCTTGGCGACGCCGGAGACCGTGCCCCGCTGGCTGGTGGGCACCACGCTGGTGCTGGTGCTGCTGCTGGAGGCGACGGTGTCGTTGCCGGTCAGCTCCTGGAAGGCGTACGCGGTGCCGCCGCCGATCGCCGCGGCGACGATGGCCACGGCGGCGAGCAGGGCGAACGGACCCTTGGCGCGTCGCCTGCCGGTGGCGGCCGCGGGGGGCTCCGGGTGGCTGGGAGCCGCCGTGGCGAACGCCGCGGTGGAGCCGACGGGGTCGGGCTCGGGGTAACCGGCGTACGGGCCGGCGCCGTGGCCGCCGTTCCCGCCGCCGCCTCCGTGGCCGGAGCCCGGCCACACGGTGGTGCCCGGCTCGACGTGGACCGGCGCGGCCGGGTCGTACGCCGGCGGTGGGGGCCACTCGGGGTTCGCGGGGGAGGAGTGATGCGACTGCTGCTCGGGGTACGCGGACCCGTGGTCGTCGCCCTGGGGGTACTCGCCGCTGCGGCGGAAGCTGTCGGTCATGAAAAAAGACTGTCCCTCGATCATGAGAGCTCCCTGAGTGGTCCCTGAGAAGCCCGACAGAACCTCGTATGCCCGATATAAAGAAGCTCCCTGCGGGCTCCCTGAGCGCTCTCTGTGCGTTCCTGGTGCGTTCCCGGTGTGCTCGAAAGCGTCCCCGGGGTGCGCGCGAAGGCCGGTGGCCGCGGGCCACCTCGGCAAACAGAGATCCCCGCGCCCCCTCAAGGGGCGCGGGGATCTCCGCTGTCGTTGTGCGGTGCGTGGTCCGTGGTGCCCGCAGACACTGTGCGCTCTGCGCGGTGAGTGGTGAGTGGTGAGTGGGGCGGCGGGGGCGGGCCGCCGGGCCTACTCGCAGCCGCAGGAGTGGCGTACCACCAGGCGCGAGGGGAACAGCTTCAGCCGCTCGCGGCGTGACCCGGGCACCCTCAGCCCGTCGTCCAGTACGAGGTCGACGGCCGCGCGGGCCATCGCGGAGCGGTCCGATGCGATCGTTGTCAGAGGAGGGTCGGTCAGGGCCGCTTCCTTGACGTCGTCGAACCCGGCGACCGCGAGCTGGCCCGGGACGTCGATGCGCAGCTCGCGCGCGGCGCGCAGGACACCGATGGCCTGGTCGTCCGTGGAGCAGAAGATGGCCGGCGGCCGGTGCGGTCCGGCGAGCAGTTCCAGGCCGACCTGGTAGGCGTCGTAGCGGTTGTACGGGGCCTCGAAGACGCGTCCCTCGGTCGGCTTGCCGGCCTCCTGCATGGCGCGCCGCCAGCCCTCGACGTGGTCGGAGACGGGGTCGCCGACGGCCGGCGTCTCGGCCGTACCGCCGAGACAGGCCACGTACTCGTACCCGTGTTCGAGGAGGTGTCGGGTGGCGAGCTGCGCGCCGCCTATGTCGTCGGTGACGACGGCCACGTCGTCGATCGCCTCGGGGCGTTCGTGGAGGAGCACCACACGGGCGTCCCACGCGTCGATCTCGGCGGCCGCGTGGTCGTTCAGCGCGTGGCTGACGAGGATCAGTCCGGAGACCCGCATGCCGAGGAAGGCGCGCAGATAGTGGACCTCGCGCTCGGCGATGTAGTCGGAATTGCCGACCAGGACCATTTTTCCGCGCTCGGCGGCGGCCTGTTCGACCGCGTGCGCCATCTCCCCGAAGAAGGGCTGGCGCGCGTCAGGCACGATCAGTCCTATGAGCTCGGTCTTCCGCGAGGCCATGGCCTGGGCGACCCGGTCGGGCCGGTACCCCAGCTCCTTGATCGCGGCGAGAACGCGCTCGCGCGTGGCCGGGGCGACCGGCCTCGGTCCGTTGTTGATGACATAGCTGACGACGGCGGTGGACGTACCCGCCAGTCGCGCTACATCATCCCTAGTCACCTTGGCCACGCGCGGAGTCTACGCGGATGGACCTACCTCTGGGCAGGGCGTACGGCGGCTTCCTGCGGCGCCCCGGCGGCCTCCGCGGTGGCGGCGCCGTCCAGGTGCGCCGTCTCGTCCGCATCATCCGGCTTTGGCTGGGCCGCCTTGGCCTTCGCCTCGTCCGCGGCGCGGTCCACCTTCTCCGGGGTAACGAATCGATAACCGACGTTCCGGACGGTTCCGATCAGCGACTCGTGCTCGGGTCCGAGCTTCGCGCGCAGTCGCCGTACGTGGACGTCGACCGTCCGCGTGCCGCCGAAGTAGTCGTAGCCCCAGACCTCCTGGAGCAGCTGGGCGCGGGTGAAGACGCGGCCCGGGTGCTGCGCGAGGTACTTCAGGAGCTCGAACTCCTTGAAGGTCAGGTCGAGGACCCGGCCCTTGAGCTTGGCGCTGTACGTCGCCTCGTCCACGGAGAGGTCGCCGTTGCGGATCTCCATCGGGGAGTCGTCGTTGACGATCTGCTGGCGGCCCATCGCGAGCCGCAGGCGTGCCTCCACCTCGGCCGGACCGGCCGTGTCGAGGAGGACGTCGTCGATGCCCCAGTCGGCGGTGACGGCCGCGAGGCCGCCCTCCGTCACGACGAGGATGAGCGGACAGCCGGGTCCCGTGGAGCGCAGCAGCTGGCACAGGCTGCGGACCTGCGGGAGATCACGTCGTCCGTCGATCAGGATGACGTCGGCACCTGGGGTGTCGACGAGAGCTGGGCCTTCCGCCGGAGCCACGCGCACGTTGTGCAGCAGCAGGCCGAGAGCGGGAAGCACCTCCGTCGACGGCTGAAGGGCGTTCGTGAGGAGCAACAGAGAACTCATCGGGCCTCACCCACCTGGGTCGTCCTGCGTTCGTGCACGGTTCGCTCGCCCATAACGTCTGGTTCCTCCTCGGTCCCTGCGAGGACGTTTGCGGCACTGCTCTGTACGTGCGGTTCCCGCGCCCCTGGGATCCGCTGTGCGTCCGGGGCCCGTACACCTGCGGTTTCCCGCTTCGTATACAACGCTTCCGAAAGCACAAAAGGACCCGGGGGCTACTCTGCCCGAGTCCTCATGCCCAGCAGAATAGCCCACATGAGCTCAGGTCCGGCAGGTCAAGTGACGCGATCTTTCAAGAGTCCACACCTTGAGACAACGTCGCACGTCCCTTTGCGGAAGTTTCTGCGCACGGTCGACGGGGTGACGATCGACGCCGCCTACGACCCCGGAACGGAGTCGTCCGGTGACCTTGCGTTCATCGTCGCACACGGATTCACGGGTGATTTCGACCGTCCGCACGTCCGCCGCGCGGCGGACGCCCTCGCCCGGAGCGGGGCGGTGGTCACCTTCTCCTTCCGTGGTCACGGGGGATCGGGCGGCCGTTCGACGGTCGGCGACCGTGAGGTCCACGATCTGGCCGCGGCGGTCGCCTGGGCGCGTGAACTCGGGCACACCCGGATCGTGACGGTCGGCTTCTCGATGGGCGGCTCGGTGGTGCTGCGGCACGCGGCGCTCTACGGGGAGAAGGGCCAGGGGCCCGGTGGTGAGCCGGTGCCCGGCCGGGAGCACGAGGGGCGCACGGAGGCTCGTACGGACGCGGTGGTTTCGGTGAGCGCTCCGGCCCGTTGGTACTACCGGGGCACGGCCCCTATGCGGCGGGTGCACTGGCTGGTAACCCGCCCGGAGGGCCGGATCGTGGGCCGGTTCGGCCTTCGGACCCGGATCCACCACCGCGACTGGGACCCGGTGCCGGCGTCCCCGGTCGAGTGCGTTCCGCACATCGCGCCGACGCCGCTCCTCATCGTCCACGGCGACAGGGACGGCTATTTCCCCCTCGACCACCCGCGCACGCTGGCCGAGGCTTCCGGCGGCCACGCCGAACTGTGGCTGGAGCACGGCATGGGGCACGCCGAGAACGCCGCCGCCGACGACCTGCTCACCCGTATCGGGGACTGGGCCGTCACCCACGCGGGCTAGCCTGACGGGGTTCACGCAAACAGACGCGCGGACACCACACACCAGATCGCTGATTGAGGAACGAGATGGCAAAGGGCACGGTGCGTTACTGGGCCGCCGCCAAGGCCGCGGCAGGCGTCGGCGATGAGCCGTACGACGCGGGCACGCTCGCCGAGGCACTCGACGCGGCCCGCGAACGACACCCCGGCGAACTCGTCCGCGTCCTGCGGCGATGCTCGTTCCTGATCGACGGTGATCCCGTGGGGACCCGCGGGCATGAGACGGTACGGCTGGCCGAGGGCGGCACGGTCGAGGTGCTCCCGCCGTTCGCAGGAGGGTGAGCGAGACGATGAGCAACCAGCCGTACGAGGGTCGCCGTGAGGGGTTCGACCCGTATCAGCAACCGCAGCAACCGCAGCACCAGGAGCCTCAGCAGCAGCCGGAGTGGCCGCAGCACACCCAGCAGTGGGAGGGGCGGACCTGGGAGACGCAGGCGCAGCCGCCGGTTGCCGCCCCCGACACCTCGTATCCGCCTCCGCAGGGGTACCAGACCTACGGCGAGCCCCAGGGGTACGGCGGTGCGGTAGGAGTGCCCCTGCCCCCCGAGGCTCCGGCGCAGCCGTGGACCCCGGGGCACGCGCCGGACGCCGGGGAGGCACCCGACGCCGGCGGTCCGGCCGACCCGTCCCGCCCCGGCGGGACGCTCCCCGAGAGCGTGGGCGATGCCGGCGCCGGGTACGGGCCGGCGACCGTCATCGGGCAGAGCCGGATCACCGACGCCCAGCGCGCCCGCGCCGAGGGACGGTCGCCGATCATCGAGCCGGGGATGCAGCCGGCCGCGCTGACGGCGCTGCTGGCCCTGCTGCTCTCCGGGGCGGCGGCGATCGGGGAGTACGCGCTCGTCGTCCCCCTCGTCCTGCTCCAGGCCGTCACGGCGGCGGGCTGGTTCCGGCTGAACGGGATGTGGCCCGCCCGGCAGGGCATCGCGCTGGCGTTCCTGGGCGCGGTGACCGCCGACGTGGCACTGCTCGCGGCCGGCCGGGAGAACGCGCCCGCCGCGATCCTCGGCACCCTCGGCGTGTGGGTCCTGCTGACCCTCGTGCTGCAGCTGCGCAGTCACGCCGATCCGGACACCCGGATGTACGGCCTGATGGCGACCGTGGTCTCCGCCGCGCTGTCGATCATCGCGGCCGGGCATCTGGCGGCCGAACCGGACGCCGTGACGGTGGGCGCCGCCGCGGTCGCCGTGGCGATCCTGGCCCGCGCGCTGCCGCTGCCCACGGCGGCCTCCGCGGTCGTCGCGCTGCTGGCCGCCGCGGGCGCCGGTATCGCGGTCGGCGGGATGACGGACCTGGGCACGCGGGGCGCCTTCCTGGGCCTCGGCGCGGGTGCCTGCGCGCTGATCGGGCACCGGGTGGCGAGCTACGACTACCCCTCCCGGTTCGTCCACTTCACCGCGGGCGTGGCACTGCCGCTGGCCGCCGCCGCCCCGGCGGTCTACCTGCTGGGCCGCACGCTGGGCTGATCCACCGATCCCGTCGGTCGGATCCGGTCGTTCTCGATCAGGTCAGGTCGTCAAGTCGCGCGGAATCGTCACAGGTGATCGACAACTACCTTCAAGGGCCCCCGATTCGGGGGCCCTTCGGGGTTAGGCTCACGCTCGGCGGCCACTCGGCCGTTCATACGGGGCCGTCCCAGGTGGGGGAACATCGAGCATGCGCGCACTGCGAATAAGCCTGATTCTGTTAGTCGTTCTCGGCGGTCTGTTCGTGCTCGCCGACCGGGTCGCGGTCGGGTTCGCGGAGGACGAGGCGGCCGGCCGGATCAAGAGCACCGAGGGCCTCGCGACCACCCCCGACGTGTCCATCGGTGGTTTTCCCTTCCTCACCCAGGTCGTCGGCGGCGAGCTCGACGACGTGAAGATCGGGATCAAGAGCTACGAGGCGTCGACGGGCGGCACGGGCTCCTCCGCCGGCACCATCCGCATCGACGACCTCAACGCCGAGATGCGAGGCGTCGCCTTCAACGGTGGCTACAGCTCCGCCACGGCCGGCAGCGCCACCGGCAGCGCGTCGATCTCGTACGCCGAACTGCTCAAGGCCGCCAAGTCCAAGTCCGAGCCCGCGCGGGTCGCGCCCGGCTTCACCGCCGAGGTCGTCAGTCTCTCCGACGGCGGCAACGGCAAGATCAAGGTCATGGTCTCGGTGACCGGTCCCGTCAAGGTGCCCCCGGTCTCGGTGCTCAGCTCCGTCACCGTCTCCGGCGACACCGTGAAGGTGCACGCCGACTCGCTGCCCAAGGTGGGCGTGCAGCTCGCCGAGGGCCGGATCCGCTCGGTCACCGACTTCCAGCAGAAGATCGAACAGCTGCCCGGCGGCATCAAGCTCGACAGCGTCCAGGCGGGCCCGGGCGGTGTCGAGATCACGGTGAAGGGTTCGGACGTCAGGCTGGTCGGGTAAAAGGCAGTCCGCCGGGCCGGGTCCGCGGAAGTTCTGCCGGGCCGGGTCCGCGGAAGTTCTGCCCTGCCGGGCCGGCAGAAGGTCCTGCCGGCCCGGCCGGGCGGGTGGGGCCCGACGCCTTGGCGTCGGGCCCCACCCGCGTCAGTGAGTTGTTCCGGACCGGTCCGGCAGGAAGATTCTTCCGGAAGTGTCCGTTGGTAGGCCTCTGCCGGAGGGGCGGCTGTCCGAAAGGCGAGACGGCCCTGTCCGCACCGCAGATGTGCCGTCGAAATGATGACCGATACGGCCCCCCGGAATCCTTGCGGGCCGGGGTTCGACGGCGTTCGTGTATCACCATGCGGACGATCGCGTCTCATCATCCGACACGCCGGTGACATGCCCGCCTGTCCGTCCCTACGATCGGACCCATGAAGCGACAGGCGGACCTCACGAAGCGGCGGGCAGTAGACCTGTGCCGCGTCGCCGCCATGCTCTGTCGCACCTTCTGAGCGGAAGCTTTCCGTCTTCCGCGAGCCGGGCCCCTGGACCTCTCTTGGCCGGGCCACCATTGCGCCGCGCGGCCCTCACCGGCATGCAGCACCGCGCAGCCTCTCCAACGCACCACCCCGCCGCAACTGCCCCGGAGGAGAACGAGCATGAGCCGCAGTGACGTCCTGGTAGACGCCGATTGGGTCCAGGACCACCTGGACGACCCGAACGTGGCCGTCGTCGAGGTCGACGAGGACACGTCGGCGTACGAGAAGAACCACATCAAGAACGCCATCCGGATCGACTGGACCAAGGACCTCCAGGACCCGGTCCGCCGTGACTTCATCGACCAGGAGGGCTTCGAGAAGCTCCTCTCCTCGAAGGGCATCGGCAACGACACGCTGGTCGTCCTCTACGGCGGCAACAACAACTGGTTCGCGTCCTACGCCTACTGGTACTTCAAGCTCTACGGCCACGAGAACGTGAAGCTGCTCGACGGCGGCCGCAAGAAGTGGGAGCTCGACTCCCGCGACCTGGTCGACGGCTCGCAGCTCCCCGAGCGCACCGCCACCGCGTACAAGGCCAAGGCCCAGGACACCTCGATCCGCGCCTTCCGTGACGACGTCGTCGCCGCGATCGGTTCGCAGAACCTGGTCGACGTCCGGTCGCCCGACGAGTTCAGCGGCAAGCTGCTCGCCCCGGCCCACCTGCCGCAGGAGCAGTCGCAGCGTCCGGGCCACGTCCCGAGCGCCCGCAACATCCCGTGGTCGAAGAACGCCAACGACGACGGCACCTTCAAGTCGGACGACGAGCTCAAGGAGCTCTACGCCGGCGAGCAGGTCGACCTCGCCAAGGACACGATCGCCTACTGCCGCATCGGTGAGCGTTCCGCGCTCACCTGGTTCGTGCTGCACGAGCTCCTCGGTGTGCAGAACGTCAAGAACTACGACGGCTCCTGGACCGAGTACGGCTCCCTCGTCGGCGTGCCGATCGAGCTCGGCGCCAACAAGTAACCCTCAAGGCCTGAAGGACGGAATCGAAATATGTGTGGAGCGAAGGCCGGCGGCCCCGACGCCTCGACGATCAAGCCCGGTGAGACCACGATCCAGGGTCAGGTGACCCGCGACGGCCAGCCGGTGACGGGCTACGTCCGGCTGCTGGACTCGACCGGCGAGTTCACGGCGGAGGTCCCCACCTCCGCGACGGGTCAGTTCCGTTTCTACGCGGCCGAGGGCACCTGGACCGTTCGCGCGCTGGTCCCCGGTGGCACCGCCGACCGCACGGTCGTCGCCCAGACGGGCGGCCTCGCCGAGGTCGCGATCGCCGTCTGAACGGCGGACCGCCGTCCCTGACGGCAGTCGACTGAACGGCCGAAGGGCCGCACCCCCGGGGGTTGGACGCTTACCGGATCGGGGTGCGGCCCTTCGGCTTGCCCTGCTGGGCGGCCCGCGGCCTGCGGGCGCCGCCGACACTGAGCCGGACGGGTTGTCCGGGCCTACGCTGGGGGTATGTACGCGCGCAGGCGTCATCTGTACTTCGCCATGATGGGGACGTGCATCGTGCTGTTCGTCCTCGCCTGGGGAGTCGTACGGCTGTGGTCCGTTCCCGCGGCCGTCGGGATGTGTGTGGTGGCCATGGTGATTCCGCCGGTGGCCGCGATGGTGGCCAACCGGCGGGGGCCCGAGGACCGATGGTGGGACGACCCGTCCGGGGACCCGAAGTCCGACGAGTGGTGGGACGAGCTGGACGGCAAGAAGAAGAAACAGCAGTGAAAGCGGCAGAGGCAGAGCGGCAGAGGTAGCGCGGCAGCGGTGAGAACCGCGGCGGTGAAACGGCGGCAGCGGTAGGAGCGGAAAAGCGTCTATGTCGCGTACGAGGTTGTCCACCGTGGTGCTCGACGCGCCCGACGCCCATGAACTGGCCGACTTCTACCGGAGGCTGCTCGGATACGAGGTGCGCGCCGAGGAGCCCGAGTGGGTGCTCATCGGCCCGCCGTTCGGCGGGATCGCGCTCGCCTTCGAGACCGAGCCGCTCTACACACCGCCGGTATGGCCCGCGGGCCCCGGTGACCAGCGGATGATGCTGCATCTCGACATCGAGGTCGACGACCTGGCCGAGGAGACCGTCCGCGCCGTGGAGCAGGGCGCCCGGCTCGCCGACCATCAGCCCCAGGAGGACGTACGGGTGCTGTTCGACCCGGCGGGCCACCCCTTCTGTCTCTGGGTGGACACGCGCGGCCGGCGCAGACGCGGTCAGTAGACCAGCGCCTGCGTCCCGTCCGCCACGGCCTCCTGGACGAACACCTGCGCACCCGCGATCCGTACGCCCTCCAGGACGTCCTTCTCCGTGATGTCGCGCCGGGCCGCGCACTGGGTGCACAGGGTGATGCGGCCGGCCGCCAGGATCGAGTCGATCAGATCGGGCAGCGGTGCCGCGTGCGGCAGCTCGAACTCGGCTGCACGGCCCGGCAGCGCGAACCACGCGGACTCGCCGGTCAGCCAGAGGGAGACCTCCACACCGCTGGCCACGGCCACCGCCGCGACGGTGAACGCCTGTGAGCAGCGCTCCGGGGCATCGGCCCCCGCCGTCACCTTGATCACGAGCTTGTTCGCCATGGCCGCCATGGTATGCCGAATCGTGATCAACGTCCGTGCAACCCCATGCGCGGGCCATGGGTCTCCTGTGCGCGCGGATACGGAATCCACGCTTCACGTTCGTGGGGGGACGTCTTGGTAGCACCCGAAGGATCCGAAACACCGGAAAGACCGAGCGTGCCCGAGGTTGCGCCGATTGCTGATCCCGGTACGGCACCTCGCGATGCCGTACAACCCGCGGAGCCCGTGCCGGCCGAGGAATCCCCGGCACCGGCGCCGGGCCCGGCGCCGGCCGCGGCAACGGCGGAGCCGGAGCAACCTGCGGCGTCCGCCGAGC
The DNA here is from genome assembly GCF_042888885.1 of Streptomyces sp. NPDC002742. Classification (NCBI taxonomy): domain Bacteria; kingdom Bacillati; phylum Actinomycetota; class Actinomycetes; order Kitasatosporales; family Streptomycetaceae; genus Streptomyces; species Streptomyces sp. NPDC002742. Next base: position 410,899 of record NZ_JBIAQF010000005.1, on the reverse strand, counting down.
AGTTGGCTCCCGTGATGTCCGAGTCCGCTGAGGCGGAATCCTCCGCCGAGCCGGATGACGCTCCGTCAGTGCCGCGGGCCCGTCGGCGCGGTCGTACGACTCTGCTCATCGCCACGGCCGCCGTGCTCGGTCTCGTCGCCGGCACCTGCGCCGGATATCTGATCCAGGCCGACCGCGTGCCCACCAAGCTGCCCTCGCTGTCGCAGCCGGTGGTGGCCCAGGCCAAGGGTGACGGTCCCGAGCCGCTGTCCGCAGCCCAGGACCACCGGGTGAAGACGAACGGCGACCTGCGCAAGCTGCTGCTTCCCCGGCCGAAGGGTACGAAGGTGCCCGACTGGGCGCCGGAGCAGGACGGCTGGTTGGACATGGCCGCCTATGCGCACTCGTTGGAGGACTCGGACGTCGCGTTCGGCCGTCTGGCCAAGGCGGAGTTCCGCCGGGCCGCCGGGGTCAGCTGGACCGTGGGCAGCAACGGCAACACCCAGATCCGGCTGGTGCAGTACCGCCAGGAGGAGAACCTCAGCGCCGCGGATCGGGCGAGTGACTGGTACGTGTACGGCTCCAGCGGCGAGTGGCCCCTCCCGGGTGCGAGCGACGGCATGGTCTACCTCTTCAAGCCGGAGAGGGAGGCCGGTTACCTGCCGCTCTACAAGGCTCAGGCGACGGCCTCGCGCGGTGACATCGCCATGGAGATCTGGATCTACGACTCCAAGCCGATCCCGAAGTCGAAGATCATGGACCTGGCCAAGCGGCAGTTGGAGCGGCTGTGAACGAGCAATCCCCGAACCCGGAGACCGCGGAAGCCGTGAAGCCCGGGGAGCCCGCTTCGGCGCCGGCCACGTCGGAGCCGACGGTCCCTGAGCCGACGGTCCCTGCGCCGGCCGACCCCGAAGCGCCGGAAGCGACCCTGCCGGAGTCCGTCGTACCGCAGGCGGTCGCCTCCGAATCCGCTGTGGTCACCGCCGAACCCGCTGTGGTCGCCGCCGGACCGGCTTCCGGAAAGAAGCCCGTCCGGCGTGGCCGTATCGCCGCCATCGCCGGTTCCGTGCTGCTCGTCGGCGCCGTCGTCGCGGGTGGCGCCTGCACCGTGGTGACCGTCCAGGACGCCGACCGTGACGCGGGCGCGCCGACCTGGAAGTTCCCGAAGGCCACGAGCGGCGAGGCCAAGAAGACGAAGGTGGCGCCGTCCTCGCTCGCCGCCATGCTCGTGCCGTACGAGGACACCTGGAGCCGGGGTCCGGACATCTCCCGGTTCGGGTCCGACGCCGCGCTCAGCGGGGGTGAGGCCACCGCCCTGCGCAAGGAGGCGGTCCGCGGCCTGCCCCGCTCCCAGCGGCGGCGGATCGAGAAGGAGATCGACAAGCAGCACACCAAGGGCATGGCCATGCGCAGCTACCTCGACAGCCGCTTCCCCGGCGAAGGCGTCGTCACCGTCAGCATCCAACTGGCGCAGATCGAGGACAAGCAGGCCGTGCGGAACATGTCGACGTTCCAGAACGGGCTGTTCGACGCCCTCAAGGTCTTCCGCTCCGGACCGAAGATCGAGGGCCACAAGAACGCCAAGTGCTTCCTGTCGCCCAAGGAGAAGGAGGAGAAGCTCGACATGATGATCTGCTCCGCCTATCAGGGTGACGTGCTGGTCAGCGCCATCGCGTACGCGGCCAAGCCGATGACCACCGACGGGGTCGCGTACCTGCTCCGTGAGCAGCTCGACCGTATCCAGGAGCCGGGAGAGGCGGTATGACCGAGCAGACGACACCGGCCGAGGACACGACACAGGCCGAGGACACGACACAGGTCAAGCAGGGGGCGCCCGCCGGGCGGGACGAACCGCGCGCCGCCGAGCCGCAGGCCCCCGAACCGCAGCCGGAGCAGTCGGCCGTTGTGGCGGAAGCCGGGACGGACATCGGGACGGAAGCCGGGACGGAGACCGGGGCCGAGGCCGCGATGCCGCCGTCGCCGGTCGTGCCACCCATGGCCGACGAGCCCGAGGTGCCGCTGGCCAAGGTCAAGAAGGACCGTCGGGTGCTGCGCGCCGTCCTGCGCTGGACCGCCGCCACCGTGGTCTTCGCGGCGGTCGGCTCGTCCGTCGCGTACGGCATCACCACGATGGAGCGCACCGACGTACCCGGTCTGGAGACGAAGGCCGACGGGCGCTGGGACTACCCGGCCATCGTCAGGCCACCGCTGCCGTCCGGCAGCCCGGGGCCGTTCGCCAAGTCCAACAAGGGCGGAGTCCACTCCGCCGACCTGCGCAAGCTCCTGCTCCCCGCCCCGAAGGGCGCCGAAGCGGACCCGGCGCTGCGCGGCGAGGACGGCTGGCTGGCGACGAAGTCCTTCTTGGCGCAGTACGCGAAGAAGACGGACCGGGACACCGTCGGCCAGTTGCTGACCGACTACGCCCTGCGGCACATCACCGCACGCGGCTGGACCACCGCCGACGGCACGCACACGCGGATCTATCTGCTCCAGTTCGACACCGCCGCCGTAGCGGAGGACCTGGTCACCAACAAGGTGGCGTACTACGACTCCCCGCAGTACGCCCTGCGCGGGGCCGAACTGACGGAGCGGGACGAGGCGTTCCCGGAGGGGGCCGCGGTCGACCAGATCACCCGGAACGCGTACACGGAGAGCAAGCCGTACGGCGCCGAACAGGTCCGTGAGGCGTACCTGTCGGCCGGTGACGTCATCGCCCTCGTCGTGCAGTCCCGCAAGGGCGCCGCCCGGGAGATCCCCTTCCAGCAGACGGTGGCCCTGCAGAGCCAGCTCCTCGGCTGAGGGCCGCGGCCCGCCAGGGCCGACCTGAAAGAGAGTGCCGGGCCCCAGCCGCGTAAGCTGGGGCCCGGCCTTTGTGTACCTCCCCAGTCCCGGCTGCGCCCGGGCGGGGACCCCGTTCCGCTCACCGAGGAGCACCCCGTGGAGATCTTCTTCGAAACCCTGCTGGCCTTGGTCTGCGTCGGCGTGCTCGCCTTCGCCGGACTGACCGTGAAGAAGCTGTACCAGGGCCAGCGCTGACCCCCATCAAGGAACTGCTCAGCTCATGATCGAGATCCCGTCGGACCTCCACAAGGACCTGGTCCCCCTTGTCTTCCTGCTCGGCGACTGGGCCGGAGTCGGTGTGTACGACTTCCCCGGCTCGGAGAAGTGCAACTTCGGGCAGGAGGTCAGCTTCACGCACGACGGGCGGGACTTCCTGGAGTACCGCTCGCACAGCTGGGTGCTCGACGCGGACGGCGAGAAGGTCCGGCCGCTGGAGTCGGAGGCGGGCTTCTGGCGCGTCGACGCCGACCGCAAGGTCGAGGTCGTGATGACCCGCGACGACGGTGTCGTCGAGATCTGGTACGGAGAGCTGGCCGACAAGAAGCCGCAGATCGACCTGGTCACCGACGCCGTGGCCCGTACGGCCGCGTCCGGTCCCTACAGCGGTGGCAAGCGCCTCTACGGCTATGTGAACAGCGACCTCATGTGGGTCGGTGAGAAGCAGACCCCCGAGGTCGAGCTGCGCCCCTACATGTCCGGGCACCTGAAGAAGGTCGTCACCCCCGAGGACGTCGAGCGCTGGGCGAAGGACCTGCCCGACGACATGCCGGACGACGGGATCGCCTTCTTCAAGTAGACCGCCCGCCGTTCCCGTGCCGCCGTGCGGTTCCCGGGCCACCGTGCCTTTCGTGAGCCGCCGTGCAGTTCATCAGGTCGGCTCGGACGGGAATGGTCCTAGACTTCCAGTGTGGTGAGCATCGACTGGAAGAGCGACCTCAGGCAGCGCGGCTACCGGCTGACGCCGCAGCGCCAGCTTGTCCTCGAAGCAGTGGACACCCTGGAGCACGCGACCCCCGACGACATCCTCGTGGAAGTGAGGAAGACGGCGTCGGGGGTCAACATTTCCACCGTCTACCGGACCCTGGAGCTCCTGGAGGAGCTCGGGCTGGTCAGCCACGCCCATCTGGGGCACGGCGCGCCGACGTACCACCTGGCCGACCGGCACCATCACATCCACCTCGTCTGCCGCGACTGCACGAACGTCATCGAGGCCGATGTCTCCGTCGCCGCCGAGTTCACCGCGAAGCTGCGGGACGCCTTCGGCTTCGAGACGGACATGAAGCACTTCGCCATCTTCGGACGCTGCAAGGACTGCCAGGCCCGGCAGAAGTGAACCCGGAACGGCCTTGTGCGAACACCGGTGGTCATCTGGGATCCACTGTGGCGATCATGCGGTCGACGTCGCAGAAATAAAATCGGCGACCGCGCGGTCGTAGTGTGTATGTCCATGAAGAGCTCCCTCCTGTCCCTGCCCGGCGCCGTTCCAGCCGAGGGCGTGGACGAAGGCGTCGCCGCCCACTACGGCGACCTGTTCCGTGAGCAGCGCGCCCTTGCCGACGGCATCGGCTTCGTGGACCTCTCGCACCGCGGAGTCGTCACCGTCACCGGCGACGACCGGCTGACCTGGCTGCACCTGCTGCTGACCCAGCACGTGACCGACCTGCCGGCGGGCCGCGCCACCGAGGCGCTGATCCTCTCCGCGAACGGCCACATCGAGCACGCGCTGTACCTCGTGGACGACGGCACGACGGTGTGGATGCACACGGAACCCGACACCCAGGAGGCGCTGATCGCCTACCTGGAGTCGATGAAGTTCTTCTACCGCGTCGAAGTCGCCGACCGCACCGCCGACTTCGCGGTGGTCGAGCTCCCGGCCGGTTCGATCGCCGAGGTCCCCGAGGGAGTCGTCGTCCGCGAGACGCCGTACGGCCGTGATCTCTTCCTCCCGCGCGCGGACCTGGAGTCGTACGCCGGGAAGGCCGGCCCCGCGGCCGGACTGCTCGCCCACGAGGCCCTGCGCGTCGAGCAGCACCGGCCCCGCCTCGGCTTCGAGACAGACCACCGCACCATCCCGCACGAACTGGGCTGGATCGGCAGCGCGGTGCACCTCCAGAAGGGCTGCTACCGCGGCCAGGAGACGGTCGCCCGCGTGCAGAACCTGGGCAAGCCCCCGCGCCGCCTGGTCTTCCTCCACCTCGACGGCAGCGAGGTCCTTCTGCCTCCGCACGGTACCGAGCTGCGCCTCGCGACCGAGGACCCCGACGGCCGCAAGATCGGCTTCATCACCACATCCGTACGCCACTACGAACTGGGCCCGATCGCCCTGGCACTCGTGAAGCGCAACGTCCCGCTGGACGCCCCGTTGATGGCGGACACGACGGCTGCGGCGCAGGAGGTCGTGGTCGAGCCGTAGGGCTCAGGTCCGCTGGAGCTCACGTTCCCCGGGCGGGCTCACATCTCCAGGAGGACGGTGAACGGACCGTCGTTCGTCAGGGAGACGCGCATCCGGGCGCCGAAACGGCCCGTGGCCACCGTCGCGCCCAGAGCCCGGAGTTGGGCGACGACCTCGTCGACGAGCGGCTCGGCCACCTCGCCGGGGGCGGCGGCGTTCCAGGTGGGGCGGCGGCCCTTGCGGGCGTCGCCGTACAGCGTGAACTGACTGACGACGAGCAGCGGCGCGTCGATGTCGGAGCAGGACCGCTCGTCGGCCAGCATCCGAACGGACCAGAGTTTGCGGGCGAGTTGGGCCGCCTTCTCCTTGGTGTCCTCGTGGGTGACCCCGACGAGGACGCACAGTCCCTCGCCGCTGATCTCGCCGACCGTCTCACCGTCCACGACGACGCTCGCGCCGTCCACCCTCTGCACCACCGCACGCATGCGGACCATGATGCCGTGTCACGGCGCCGCCGCGCGCGGCGGGCCTTGGCACGCGTTGCGGGCCCTTCGCGTGATTTTCAGCGGTAACCAACCCGCCATCTGGGGCTGATCGGGTCACTCGGTCACATAGCGACCATCTGGGGTGGCACCATGCGGGGTGTTGCGGTGCACCCGCTGGGTGGACCGCGCCGGTCGAGGGGACGGTAGAGGCACATGAGCACATCGAGTACCGGGCAGCAGTCCGGGGCCGTGTCATTGACCCGCACGAGCGCACGGGCGGAAAGGATGACGGCCCGGCCGCCGGTGCAGCGCACCGACAGCGGCCCGTCGGCGGGCGACGCGGCCCGGCCCGGCATCGCCGTGCTCCGGCTGCCCGAACTGCGGACGCTGCGCCGGGACGCCCAGCGGGACGAGGCCGACCTCAGCTATGTCCGGCGGCTGCTCCAGGGGCGTATCGACATCCTGCGCGCGGAACTCGCGCGCCGCGGGGAGCGCCGGATGCCCGGCACGGCCTCCGGACACCGGTCGCCCGTGGACCGGGAGAGGCCGTCCGTCGTCGAGCGGCTCTCGGAGATCCTGACGGACGCGCCAGCCCGGTACCGATCCTCGGCCCGTCACGTGACGGTGGGCACGCCGCACGGCGAGCAGTACCGGGTGCTCGCCGCCGACATGCTCGCGGAGGTGGAGCTGTCGGACCTGGACGCCCGGACGGACGACGAGCTGGTCGCGGGACTCGGCCGCCTCGTCCGCTATGAGCAGCGGGTCTCCCGGCAGCGCCAGCAGCTCCAGCGAACGGCCGACGACTGCAGCGCCGAGATCGCCCGCAGGTACCGTGAAGGCGAAGCACAAGTAGACGACCTGCTCATGTGACGTGGCGGCCCCGGCGATCCCGGGGCCGAGGGGTGCGCCGGAATCCAGGGGCGCGCTTCCGCTCCGCGCGGGCGGGGGCGCGGTCCGGGACACGACCCGGCCGATGCCTTCCGAGCGGGTCCCGTTCGGAAGGCCACCGCCGATGTCCATAGCTCCCAGCACGCCCGAAGGTTCGCCCACCCCTGACGCCGCCCCGGGTATACCGGGCGCAAGCGGTATACCCGGCACCACGAGCACGTCTGGCGACCCCGGCACCATGGCCGCTCCCGCCACCGCCGGCACTCCTGCCACCTCCGGAGCCTCCAGCACCTCCGGAGCCTCCAGCACCTCCGGCGCATCCGGAGCCTCCAGCGCCTCCAGCACCTCCGGCGCATCCGGAGCCTCCAGCGCCTCCAGCACCTCCGGCGCATCCGGAGCCTCCAGCGCCTCCGGAGCCCCCAGCACCTCCGGTTCCTCCGGCACATCCGGAGCCCCCAGCCCTTCCGGCTCCTCTGCCACCTCCGGCTCCTCTGCCACCCCAGCCATCTCTGCCACCCCCGGTGCACCCGGCCCGCACCCGGTCCTCGCCGAGGTCGTGCGTTCCGGCTTCGTCGAGGGCCACCACCGCGGCAGCCTGGTGCTGCTGGCCACGGACGGGACGGTCGAGCTGGCACTGGGCGAGGTGACGGCGCCGGTCTTCCCCCGCTCGTCGAACAAGCCCATGCAGGCCGCGGGCATCCTGCGCGCGGGCCTGGATCTGGCCGGGGAACGCCTCGCCCTCGCCGCCGCGAGCCACTCCGGCGAGATCTTCCACCGTGATCTGGTCCAGAAGATGCTCGTCGAGCACGGACTGTCCGCCGGGCAGCTCCAGTGCCCGGCGGACCTGCCGCTGGACCCCGTCGAGGCCGAGACCTATCTCGCCTCCGGTGCCGTCCGCGACCGGGTCACCATGAACTGCTCCGGCAAGCACACGGCGATGCTGGCGGTGTGCGCGCGGCGCGGCTGGCCCACCGAGTCGTACCTCGATCCCGGGCACCCGCTTCAGCGGCTGATCCACTCCGTGGTCGAGGAGAACGCCGGGGAGAGCGTCAGCGCGGTCGGCACGGACGGCTGCGGGGCGCCCCTGATGGCCATCACCCTCACCGGCCTGGCCCGCGCCTTCCGCTCCTTCGTCCTCGCGGCCCCCGGCTCCGCCGAGCGCCGTGTCGCCGACGCCATGCGCACCCACCCCGAGTACGTCGCCGGCACCCGGCGCCCCGACACCTGGCTGATGCGCGAGATCCCGGGAGCCCTCTCCAAGATGGGCGCCGAGGCCGTCCAGGCGGTCGCGCTGCCCGACGGCCGTGCCCTCGCCTTCAAGATCGACGACGGTGGGGGCCGGGCGCTGGGCCCCGTCCTCGCCCGCGCGCTGGGTCTGCTGGGCGTGGACGCGCCGGTGGTGACGAGGATCGGTGCCGCACCCCTGCTCGGCGGTGGCCGCGAGGTGGGGGAGATCCGAGCGGCTTTCTGAGGTCCGAGGCGCGCGGGCGGAACCCGGGTACGGAGGCGCCCGGCGTCCATCGTGCCGGGGCGGCGCGAGGACGCTTGGGGGCTGAGGGGCGAGGGCGAGGGGGAGTGGCGAGGGGGTCCGGGGTGCCCAGTGCCCCGGGCTCGGGCGAGTCCGCGCCGTCGTCGTCTCTCGATCGAGCCGAAGAAGCTCCGCGAGGGGAGCGCGCTGCCCCAGGCCCCCAGGTGCGACCGCACTGCGCGGCGCAAGGCCGCTACCGGGTACGGCGGAGGCGGAGGCGGGGGAGGGGGCGGGGACGGCCGGGAGAGGCCGCGCGGAAATCCGGGCGACACTCCGTCGGCGTCCGCCTAGCGTGGCCTCATGATCCCGCACGACGCCATCGATGCCATCGACACCATCGACGTACGACCGATCAGCGCTTCCGACATCCCGGACTGGCTGCGCGCGCTGAAAACGGGGTTCCTGCGGCCGCCGGCCGTCTCGGAGCAGGAGGCCGAGGCGCGGGCGCCCGTGCTCGTTCCCCCGAGGACGGTGGGCGCGTTCGACGGTTCCCGCTGTGTGGCGACGTTCAGGTCGTTCCCGCAGGAGCTCACCGTGGTCGGCGGAGCGGCCGTCCCCGCGGACGCGATCTCCAACGTCACCGTCTCCCCCACGCACCGCCGCCGGGGCCTCCTCACCCGCATGATGAAGGCCGACCTGGCGGCGGCGAGGAAGCGGGGCGATGTCGTCGCGACGCTCATCGCCGCCGAGTACCCGATCTACGGCCGCTACGGCTTCGGCCCCGTCACGACGAACACCGAGTGGACCGTCGACGTACCGCGCACCGGGCTGGACCCCCGCCGGTCGGGCCCGGCCGACGGCGGCCGTATCGACCTCGTGGACGCCGAGGACGTCCGCAAGGCGGGCCCCGAGCTGCACGAACGGTTCCGGCGCGGCCGACCCGGCGCGGTGAGCCGCGACACCCGCTGGTGGGAGATCGAAACCGGCCTGCTGCGCTTCGGCGACGAGCCCCGGAAGGAACCGTTCTACGCCGCGTACCGCTCGGCGTCCGGCGAGATCGAGGGCCTGGTCTCCTACGAGTCGGACGACAACTGGAGCGATGCCAACCAGCCCCAGAACACGGCGCAGGTGAACTGGCTGCTCGCGGTGACACCGGCGGCCGAGCGCGCCCTGTGGCAGTACCTCTGCTCGATCGACTGGATCACCCGGGTCAAGACCGGCCGACGCGCCCCCGACGACCTGCTGCCGCACTTCCTGCCGGACCCGCGTGCCGCCCGGATCGCCACCCAGTCGGACTGGCTCTGGGTGCGGATCCTGGATGTCGTACGGGCTCTGGAGGCGCGGACGTACGGGGCCGCCGGGACGCTCGTGCTGGACGTGACGGACGAGAGCGGGCCGGACGGCGGTCGCTATCGGCTGCGGGCCGCGCCGGACGGTACGGCGACCTGCGCACCGACCACCGAGGATGCCCAGCTGTCCCTCTCCATCGCCGACCTGGCGACGCTGTGGCTCGGTGACGAGTCCGCGGTGCGACTGGTGGCGCTGGGCCGGGTCCGGGAACGGCAGGAGGGCGCCGCCTCCGTGGCCGACGCCCTGCTGCGGACGTCCGGGCGACCGTGGTGTCCGGACATCTTCTGAACTGCTGCTGCCGGTTGGGGAGGTTCTCCTTCCACGCGGGTGCCGACGGCGACTGCTGATCCGTTGATCCGTAGCGATTCAGTTGTGGTTGTGGTGGTGCGGGTTGGTGCGGTGGTGCTGGCTGACCGAGCTCCCGGCTCCCCTCCGGAGGGGAGCACGGTCAGCCGGACTGGCGGACGGCGGCGTCCGGTCAGCCGGACTGGGCGAGCAGCATCACGAGGATCACGGCCCCGATGCCGCTGACAGTGGTGTTCCGGGCCTTGAGCCCGACGGTGAGCGCGACGAACGCGATGATGCCCATCGGCCCGTACTCCCACTGGATGAGGTTCTCGAATCCGATGGCCAGGGCGGCGACGGCGAGGGCGACGAGCGGCATGACGGTCCCTCCTTGGGGACGGGGGCGGAACCCCGCTGAGGACCGTCCGCCCCGACCACCCGGCATGGAGATGCGGCTTCGGCGGCCAACCCTCCGGAAGCTTGACCATGTTGTGCAAGTTGGTGACCAACTCATCCTTACTTATCTCCGTGTTGGGACGACTCATAACCACCTATCCGGTAACTGCCCAAAGATGGCGGGAAGTTGTAGTGTTCTGGCTGTGGAGCCGGAGCATGCCGCCGTCAACGGACGGAACAGGTCACCACGGCCGCCGAGGTCACACCGCGAGGTGGCCGACGAGCTGCGCAGCCGGATCAGGTCCGGTCAGCTGCGGGCCGGCCAGCGCATGCCGACCCAGGCCGAGCTGGCCGACGAGTTCGGCGTCGAGCGCGGCGCTGTGCGCCAGGCGCTGCGCATCCTGCAGACGGAGCAGTTGCTCGTCAATGCGTCCAAGGGAAGCCCGGCGACGGTCGCGGACCACCCCGAAAGGGCTCCGGCCGGGCCTGAAGCCCGGCCTCAGTCGACCATGGTGGCGCTCGCTCCACGGATCACGGCGGCCTTCGCGGCCCCGCACGTGGAGATCGACGCCCTGTGCCTGACCGCCGTGTCACTCACCCTCGCCATGGGTGAGCCGTTGCGCGAGATTCACGCGGGGCGCATAGAACCGGCCAAGGTCGACGTCCGCGTGCTGCTTCCCAGCCGGGACATCGACCTCGCGTTCCCCGCGCCGGTCGACGACCTGGACGACGACCGTCCGCGGCGTCACTGGCTCGCCCAGCGGAACGCCCAGGTCCGGGTGTTGCGGCACAGTCTGCTGGCGCTGCGGGCCACGCACGGCATCGACGTGCTGGTCACCTTCCGTGCGCTGCCCTTCACCCCGCCCGTGAAGTTGTACCTGCTCAACGAGGCGGAGGCGCTCTTCGCGTACTACACCCTCACGCGGCGGGGTGAGGAGATCGACCACGAGTACCTGGAGATGTACGACGCCGAGGGCACGCAGTCGATGCTGTTTCCCTTCGGCCAGGGAGCGGGACCGCGGGACACCACGTTCGTGGAGCAGTCCCATCTCTGGTTCAACGCGCTGTGGGAGACCATCAGTTCCGAACTGCTCTTCACGAACTGATGGCGGGCCCCGCGACCAGCAGGGCCAGCACGACAGCCCCGATGGAGCTGCACGTGGGGTTCTTCGCCTTGATTCCTATGGTGAGCAACAGCAGTCCGACGATGCCCGTCGGTCCGTACCGCCATTGAACGAGCTGCTCGAAACCGACGACGAAGACGGCGGAGAGGAGGGTGACGGCGGGCATGGTGGTTCCTCCTGCTTCTTCAGTGACCTGCTCGGGGTGGTGGCTGCCGCGGATGGGCGAGGGGAGGCAAAACTTCCGCCATCTTGGCCAAGTTGGTAACCAACTCTGACTAAGTTGTCCCCACTTGGTGAGTGTCCATAAACAACTTTCGAATAACTCCCCGTAGATGGGGGAGAGTTGTACCGTTTGGTCGTGACTCAGGAGAACGTTGTGGTGAGTGACAGCAGCAGAAGGCTTTCGCCCCAGGAGATCGCCGACATCCTGCGGGAGCGCATCCGCTCCGGCGCGCTGAAGGCGGGCGACCGTCTGCCCACCCAGGCGGAGCTGGCCGACGAGTTCGGCGTCGAGCGCGGCACGGTCCGGCTCGCTCTGCGCGAGCTCCAGGAGGGCGGCCTGCTCAGCAACGTCAGCAAGGGCAGTCCGCCACGGATCGCCGAGGTCGCCCCCACCCGCAACGGACCGCAGCCCACGATGGTGGGTCTTGCCCGGCGTCTCGCCGAGGCGTTCGCCGCACCCCATGTGCGGATCGACGCGGCGTGTCTCACCGCGGAGACGCTGATGGTGGCGCTCAGTGAACCGATCCGCCAGATCCACGACGGCAGGATCCACCCGGAACGCATCGACGTACGGATCATGCTGCCCAGCCGGGAGATCAACCTGGCCTTCCCGATCTCCGTCGACGGCCCGAGCGACGACGATCCGGTCCACAAGCGCTGGCTGGAGCAGCGCAACGCCCAGGGGCACGTCCTGCGCCACAACCTCCAGGCCCTTCGCACCTCCCACGGCATCGACGTCCGGGTGACCTTCCGGGCGCTCCCTTTCACGCCGCCGGTGAAGCTCTACCTGCTCAACGAGTCGGAGGCGCTGATCGCCTACTACATGATCACCAGGCGTGAGGAGACGACCGCGGACGACGGAGTCCTGGACATGTACGACACCATCGGCTCCGCGTCGCTCCTCTTCTCCTTCGAGAAGCGGGCGGGCGGGCGGGACACCGCGTTCGTGGACGAATCCCAGAAGTGGTTCGACGCCCTCTGGGAAACCATCACCACGGACCTGAAACTCTCCTTGTGACTTCTGATACGGCGCAGACTGATGCGGTGGCGACACAGACGGCGAACCTGCGGGACACGATCACCCAAGCACGCTTCGTGCTCTTCGACTTCGACGGGCCGGTCTGCCGGCTGTTCGCGGGACACTCGGCGGAGACGGTGGCCAGGGATCTGGTCGAGTGGCTCGAACTGCAGGGGATGCGTGGGCTGCTGACCCCGGACGAACGCGTACACCCCGACCCGATGGTGGTTCTGCACGCGGTCGACCGGCGGCGTCCGCAGAGTGACCTGGTGGCCGAGCTGGAGGCATGGTTCACCCAGCAGGAACTCAAGGCGGTGGCCAAGGCCTGGCCCACCCCGTACGCCGACGCGGTGATACGGACCTGGAGCGCCGTCGGCGCGCGGCTGGCGATCACCACCAACAACTCCCCGGGCGCGGCGGCTCGTTACCTGGAGACGCGCGGCCTGGCCGAATGCTTCACGCCCAACATCTACGGCCGCACCCAGGATCTGCACCATCTCAAGCCCGATCCGCACTGCCTCAACCGGGCACTGAACGCGCTCGGCGCGGATCCCTCGAAGGCGCTCATGATCGGCGACGCCCCCTCGGACCTGTACGCGGCCGAGCGCGCCGGGGTTCCGTTCCTTGGCTACGCGCGTAACGAGCGCATCGAGAAGCGGCTGCGGGACGCCGGAGCCGAGCACGTGGTGGGGTCGCTGAAGACCGTGTTGCGGGTGCTGTGGGCGGAGTTCTGAAGGTGCGGGGCGAGCCGCAGGGAGAGCGGTGCCGTCCGAGGTCGCCACGGCCGAGTTCACAGCGTTGTATTCGTACCGCGTGATGATGGTGTTCGCCTTGTCCAGGGGTACCCGGCCGTGAGAGCCGGGTGCCTCACCGTCGGGCATGTTCCGGAGGTGGTGCGGGATCCAGTGCGAGCACCCCGGGAGTGTGAACCGCGAGTGAGCCCGCGCAGCGGCGACGCGGGTTGAAGGTGCTGGTCAAACCTGTTCCGCGGGAGCGGGCGGTCATGTGCTCACCTAGCGGATCAGGGCGATGGGCAGGAACTCTTCTGGGATCATGCCCATTCACGGAGGGACAGCGGAGTACCGTTCTCCCCTCTTTTCTCATTGGTTGCGGTCACGCGAGAGAACGGTCAATGTCACTCGAATCGGCTTCCAGGACTCGGCGGCGAGCCGCTGAGCTGAGTGGCGACGCGGGAGTTCTCGAAGGGCCACTCCAGGGCTACCACCATGAGACGTATGTCTTTCCCCTGCCGGGTGAAGCCGGAAAGGCCGAGCCGGGCCGCTGGAAGTGCCGTGAGCCGCGCCCCGGACTGCTGTGGTTCGACCGGCGCTGTTTCGCTTCCGAGGAGCAGGTGCTCCGGGCCCTGGTGGGCCGGATCGAGGGCATCCCCGACCTCATTCAGGCGGGCCCTGCCGGTCTTCAACGGTTCATCGAGGGAAAGACGCTGGGAGCGCTGTACGGATCCGGCACCGGGATCCCTCCGCACCTCTTCGGGCAAGTCGTTTCCCTCTTCGGGCAGTTGGCCCGCGTCAGACCCGATTCCCTCGCCGCGGAACGGACGTGCAAATCCGCGGACCGGGCGCCCGAGGGCGACACCGGGGGCTTTCTGGAGCGGCTCATCCTGTTCACCGAAGAGCAGGTGTACCAGCGGAATCAGGTCGACTTCGGTGACCTGTTCAACGGGCTGGGGCTGGGCGAGGCCTCCTTCGCGAATCTCCGGAGGCATGTGTCGGGACTGACCGAGCGCCCGTTCTGTCTGCTGCACGCCGATCTCCACCGCGAGAACTTCGTGGTCGATGCCGAGCAGCGGCTCTGGACGATCGACTGGGAGCTGGCGATGTTCGGTGATCCGCTCTACGACCTGGCCACGCACCTCTATCTGATGCGGTATCCGAAGGATCAGGAAGACCTGATGGTCGAGCGGTGGTGTGTGGCCGTCGAGGGCGGTGTCACCCCTGGCGGTTCGGCCGGGTGGAAGGACGATCTGCCCAAGCTGCTCGCCTACAAGCGTGCCCAGTCCGTCTTCACCGACGTCATCCGGATGGCCCTGTCTCTCATGGAGCAGCCCACGGTCGACGAGGGTCGCTTCGTGCACGCGGGCGGAAGGATCCAGAAGGTGCTGAGCGCCGCGACGGAACCGCTGGGGATCGAAGTGCCGACCGTGGAGGACGTCAAGGTCTTGCTCGAAAAGTGGTACTACCCTGCGCAGGGACGGCGAGTCGAGGATTCGGCCGGCCTCCGATCCGTCGGCTGAGACCGTCGCGCCTGGACGTGACCCACTCGCGCCCGCCGCCCTGGTGATCCCCGCCCGTCCTCCCCCCCCGGTCTATGCCCCGCACGCGGGGATGCTGGCGATGCGCCATGTCGAGGAGGTGACACTGAAGGCCGGCGGAGCCGTCCTGCGCTACGGCGCGTTCTACGGTCCCGGCGCCACCGACGACCAGGTCGAGCTGGTGCGCAAGCGGCAGTTCCCGCTGGTCGGGCGGGCCACCGGACACAGCTCGTGGATCCATCTCGACGACGCGGCGAGCGCCACCGTCCTGGCTGTGGAGCAGAGGGCGACGGGCGTGTTCAACATCGTCGACGACGACCCGGCCCCGGCCTCCGAGTGGCTGCCCCACCTGGCCTCGTGCGCGGGAGCGAAACGGCCGGTGCGGATTCCCGTGTGGCTGGCGCGGCTGCTGGCCGGGGACCAGGCCGTGGTGATGATGACCGAGGGGCGCGGTTTCTCCAACGCCAAGGCCAAACGGGACCTCGGCTGGCTGCCGCGCCACCCGTCGTGGCGCCAGGGCTTCGCGGAGGCACTGGCGTGACCGGGACCGTGAGCGGGATCGTCGTGCGGCGAGTGGCGTGACACACTTTTGCAAGCAGGTGCTTGCAATAGTTAGCGAGGGTGCGGCAAAGTGGAGGCATGGCATCGCTCAACGTCGGCAACCTCGGTGAGTATCTGCGGGAACAGCGGCGCACCGCGCAGCTGTCGCTGCGGCAGCTCGCCGACGCCGCCGGGGTGTCCAATCCGTATCTGAGCCAGATCGAACGCGGGCTGCGCAAGCCGAGCGCGGAGGTGCTCCAGCAGGTCGCCAAGGCCCTGCGGATCTCCGCGGAGACGCTGTACGTGCGAGCCGGCATCCTCGACGCCGAGCGGGACCGGGACGAGGTGGAGACGCGTGCGGTCATCCTCGCCGATCCCACGCTGAACGAGCGGCAGAAGCAGGTGCTGCTCCAGATCTACGAGTCCTTCCGCAAGGAGAACGGATTCGAGGTCGCGCCGGCGGACGAGACCGCTCGCGGCGTCGAGGCGCCCGGCAGCGGCGCCGACGCACCCGAGGCTCAGGACATACCGGACGCCCAGCCTTCACCGGACACCGCCGTCCGCGGCCCCCGCACGGCCGACGGCAGCGATGCCGATCCGCAGCAGAGCGCGAGTTGACCGCATGCGGATCACCAAAACCCTCAGCTGAATGCGATTACGGGAGGACCATCGTCATGGCCATCACCGACGACATCCGCAAGGCCGCCACGGACCCGACCCCGCTCTACTTCCTCGCCGGCACCGCCGACCTGGCCGTTCAGCAGGCGAAGAAGGTCCCCGGCATCGTGGAGCAGATCCGCGCCGAGGCCCCGGCGCGGATCGACACCGTGAAGAACATCGACCCCAACGCCGTCCAGGAGAAGGCCACCGCCCGCGCCAAGGAGGCGCAGGAAACCCTTCAGACCAAGGTGACGGAGCTCCTCAGCACCCTGGACACCGACCTGAAGAAGCTCGGTGAGTCCGCCCAGGACTTCGCCCTGCGCGGTGTCGGCGTCGCCGCCGAGTACGCCGTCAAGGCCCGGGAGACGTACGAGAAGGTCGCCGAGCACGGCGAGCAGACCGTACGGACCTGGCGCGGCGAGGCCGCCGAGGAGATCGAGGACTTCGCCATCGCCGTCGAGCCGAAGGCAGAGCCGGTCGAGGTCAAGGAAGAGGAGAAGCCCGCGGCCGACGCCGAGGACACTCCCTCCAAGAAGGGTCCGGCGAAGAAGGCCCCGGTGCGCAAGCCGGTCGCCAAGAAGACGACTCCGCCCGCGAAGTAGGCGAGCGGCGGCAACACGACTTCGCCTCACGCGGACGGGCCGGGCACTCTCTGAGTTCCCGGCCCGTTCTCCGGGTACGGTGGCCGTAGAGACGACTCGAACCGGGCGGTGGGCATTGTGCTGATGACGGCATTCGGCGGTCTGATGTGGCTGATCTTCACAGCCATGCTGGTGCTCGCCGTGGTGGCGCTGGTGATGGCCGCGATCGCCCGCGAGGACGCCTACCGAGCCGCCGACAAGCAGAACAAGGTGTTCTGGCTGATCATCCTCGGCATCACCGTGGCGGTGAACCTGCTGGTGCCGATGCTCTTCCTCCAGCTCGCGGGTCTGGTCGCCACGATCGTCTTCTTCGTCGACGTCCGCCCCGCGCTGCGCCAGGTCTCCGGCGGCGGCCGAGGCCGTCGCGGCGGAAGCAGCAGCGACGGCCCTTACGGCCCCTACAACGGCGGCCGGTAGATCGCACGGCTCGACACGGCGGCCGGTAGAGCGCATTTCGCGCTCCGGCGCTCCGGCGGCACGTTGCGCCTGCGGTCTGCGGTCTGCGGTCTGCGGTCTGCGGTCTGCGGTCTGCGGTCAGCGGGAGATATCCCGCGACGCGGCGGCGGACGCTACGGCGTCCTGTCCAGGAGCAGTACCGCCACGTCGTCCGCCAGCTCCCCTCCGTTGAGTTCGCGCGCCTCGTTCACCGCCGCGCGGAGCAGCTCCTCGCCCTGGAGCCCCTGGGCGAGCTGCCGGCGGACCATCTCCACCATGCCGTCCAGGCCCAGGCGTTCGTTGCCCACGCCGGTGTGGCCCTCGATCAGACCGTCGGTGTAGAGCATCAGGCTCCACGCGGCACCCAGTTCCACCTGCATGCGCGGCCAGCGGGCGTTCGGGAGCAGGCCGAGCGCGGGACCGTTGTTCTCGTACGGCAGCAGTTGGGCGGGCCGGCCCGGACGGGCGATCAGCGGCGACGGATGACCGGCGAGGCAGAGCCCGGCGCGGCGGCCGTCCGGCGCGATGTCCACGGTGCACAGCGTCGCGAAGATCTCGTCGTTCTCGCGCTCGTGCTCCAGGACCTGCTGCAGCGTGGACAGGAGCTCGTCACCGCACAGGCCCGCGAACGTCAGCGCGCGCCAGGCGATGCGCAGTTCCACACCGAGCGCCGCCTCGTCGGGCCCGTGCCCGCACACGTCACCGATCATCGCGTGCACCGTGCCGTCGGCCGTGCGCACGGTGTCGTAGAAGTCGCCGCCGAGCAGCGCGCGGGAGCGGCCCGGACGGTAGCGCGCCGCGAAGCGCAGCGGGGAGCCCTCCAGCAGCGGGGTCGGCAGCAGACCGCGTTCCAGGCGGGCGTTCTCCTGGGCCCGCAGCTTGGACTCGGTGAGCCGTCGCTCGGCCTTGTCGGAACGCTTCCTCTCCACCGCGTAGCGGATCGCCCGGCTCAGCAGCCGGCTGTCCAGCTCGTCCCGGAAGAGGTAGTCCTGGGCGCCGACACGCACCGCCTCGGTGCCCCGCTCTGCGTCACCGGACGCGGTGAGCGCGAGGACGGCGTGGCCGGGCGCGAGCCGCAGTACGTGCTTGAGCGTCGCCAGCTCGTCGGCGCTGTCCGCCGCCCGGCCCGGCGAGGGCAGCGCGAGGTCGAGCAGGATGCAGTGGACGTCGTCGGTGAGCAGCCGCTCGGCCTCGGTGAGGTTGCGCGCGGTACGGATCCTGATCGGCTTCCCGGCCGCGTCGAGCATTTCGGGCACGCCGAGCGAACCCGCCGGGTCGTCTTCGATGACCAGGAGAGTCAGCTGGGTGGCGGCGGCGATCGGGGTCGTGGTGAAGGCTTCCGGTGCTGTCCCGGCGGGGCCGCCGGTGGTGTCGCCGGATGGGCCGCCGGGTGAGAACACGGCTTGAGCCTGACCACTCTCCACGGCCGGGATCGCTCTCTGCCGCGGTACGGGTACGGGCATCGTCTGGGTTCCTTCCCTCCCCCCGAGGGCGTGGTGGGCGAAGGACCTCGACCCACCGACGGGGACCATAGCGCCCGCCGGTGCCGCAGCGGAATGGCGGACGGCGCGGCGCCCGGCAAAGGGCCACCGTCATATGCCGCATCCTGTAACGCACTTGGACAGGACGCGGTTTCGCCAGGGATGACGAAGGTCACGTCCCCGTGGTTGCGCGGACGGGGCAACCGTGCTGTGCGTCACGTGCGGTGCGTCACGCGTGCCCTGTCACGTGTGCCCCGTCAGGCGTGACGCCACCGCGAACCGCGGGGCGTCACGCCTGACAGGGCGCCGTGCGCGGAGTTTTACGCGGTGTCCTGCGCGTCCGGCCGTACGACGCCCAGGATCTGCATCGAACCCGCCCCCGTGATCGTCACCGTGCGTCCGGGGCGCGGGGCGTGCACGATCGCGCCGTCCCCTATGTACATCCCGACGTGGCTGGCGTCGTCGAAGTAGATGATCAGGTCGCCGGGGCGCATGTCCTTGACGTCGACGTGCTTGAGCTGCTTCCACTGCTCCTGCGAGGTGCGGGGGATGGGGTGACCGGCGGCCGCCCAGGCCTGTGAGGTGAGCCCCGAGCAGTCGAACGTCTTCGGACCCTCGGCGCCCCATTCGTACGGCTTGCCGATCTGGTCGGTCGCGTACTTCACGGCCTTCCTGCCCTGCTCGGACGCCTCGCTCTTGATGTCGGCGAGGACTCCGGAGCTCAGCCAGGTCGACTGCGCCCGGTACGCGGCCTCCTCCTCCAGCTTCGCCAGCCGCTCCTTCTCCTTCTTCTCCAGCCGGGACTCCAGCTTCTCGGCCTCGGAGATCCGCTGGTTGATCTTCTTCTTGGCCTCGGCCCTGGCCTCGCGGTCGGCCTCCAGCTTCCGCCACTGCGCGGAGGCGTCCTTCGCGTACTGCTGCAGGTCCTGCTGGGTGCGCGCCATCTCGTCCAGCAGCCCCTCGGTGGCGTGCTCGCCCTGGCGCACCACTCCGGCGCCGTCGAGGAACTGCTGCGGGTCGTCGCTCAGCCACAGCCGCGCCTCGGGCGGCAGCCCGCCGCCCCGGTACTGGGCACGGGCAGCGGCGCCCGCGCGGTCCTTCAACGCGTCGAGCTTCTCCCGGCCCTTGACGATCTCCTGGGCCAGACCGACGATCTCGGCGGACTGCTTCGCGGCCTTCTCCTCGGCGGCGTTGTACGCGTCCGTGGCGACCGCCGCGTCGTGGTAAAGCTTGTCGAGTTTCTTGCGGACCGCTTCAAGGTCCTTGTTGCTCACGGGAGTCGGGGTCGCCGTGGGGGTTCTCGTCGGCGCCGGTTTCGGTGCCGGGCTCGCGTAGGCCGTGCCTGGTGACGCCAGTGCCACGCAGGCACATGCGCAGACCAGGACCATGGCCGCCGTGGTCAGGCTCCGCTTGCCGGATCCCATTACTCCGCCCCCAACCTGATTTACCGTCAGTAACATACGGAATGCCTGGGGGATCGTGCCATGTCGGCGCGCAATGCGACAGAGCCGGGCAAGAATCCCTTCCTCTCGCATGCGAGGCGGGCGCGAACTACCTTCCCCCTGGCCCGCTTCGGCATGACGATCTCATCCCCCTGCGTGTGTGACGTGCGACTCACCGAGATCGTTCCCCGCAGGTCACGAACTGGCCGCCTCCCGGCCGCCTGGGCCGATCGGTTCGACGTGATCGGATCGTGCGGCGCCGTCAGCCGCGGGGCGCCAACGCCTCCCAGCGCACCGTCACTTCGCCTTGGCGCCAGCGGGTGATCCCGTCCGTGACCGGCCAGTCGGCCGTCAGGTCGCGGACCGTGCGTATCCAGCGCTGCCTCGCGCCGTACGCGGCGTACGGCGCGGCGGCCGCCCAGGCGCGGTCGAAGTCACGGAGGAAGGTGTGCACGGGCTCGCCCGGCACATTGCGGTGGATGAGGGCCTTCGGAAGCCGCTCGGCCAGATCGGACGGCCGGTCGAGTGAGCCGAGCCGGGTGGCGAAGGTGACCGTGCGCGGGCCTTCCGGGCCGAGGGCGACCCAGACGTGCCGACGGCCGATCTCGTCGCAGGTGCCCTCGACGAGCAGCCCGCCCCGGGAGCCGTGGTCCGCCGGCGCGAGCCGCGCGCGGAGCCGCCGCCAGACCTCGGCGACCTGCTCCTCGTCGTACTGGCGCAGCACGTTCGCCGCCCGGATGAGGTGGGGCCGGCCGGGCACCGGGACCTCGAAGCCGCCGTGCCGGAAGGCCAGGCCCTCGCGTTCGTACGGGAGGGCGGCGGCGACCCGGGCCGGTTCTATCTCGATGCCGAAGACGTGGGTGCGGGGTGCGGCGGTGCGCAGGCGGGTCAGCAGTTCGACCGCCGTCCAGGGCGCGGCACCGTAGCCGAGGTCGACGGCCACCGGCTCCGGTGTCCTGTGGAGTTCGGCGCCGTGCACCGCCGCGATCCAGCGGTCCATGCGGCGCAGGCGGTTGGGATTCGTCGTCCCGCGCGTCACCGTACCCACGACGGGGGTGCTCCCGCTCGAGCGAAGCCGAGAGTGGAGGAGGGACGCTGCGCGGGTTGTCATGCGTACGAGAGTAGGCGGACCCGGCGGAGGCCGGGTGACCCTGTGGACAACCCTGGACACCCCCGCGTCCGACCCCGGATCCGCTGTGGAAAACCCCGAGGGAGGCCCGGGAGGGACCCGCGGAGGCCGGGCGGGCAGGGAGGCAGACGCCCACCGAGGTCGAACGGTTGAGCGATCGATGGTAATGATTCGGCAAAGAGGAAATGGGGCGGACACCTCCGGCGTTCCACCTCCTGGAGGGCGTGACACGTCCTCCGACCGGCATGCCCGCAGCGAGGAGGAACGCCACGTGAGCCAGTACGTCAGCAGGCTCGGGCGTCGCTCCCCGGCGGCACCCTCACGGCTCAGGCTGCACCGCAGGCCCCGTCGCGTGGCGATGCTCTCGGTGCACACCTCGCCCCTGCACCAGCCCGGTACGGGCGACGCGGGAGGGATGAACGTATACATCGTCGAGCTGGCCCAGCGGCTCGCGGCGATCAACATCGAGGTCGAGATCTTCACGCGGGCCACCACCGCGGCACTGCCGCCGAGCGTCGAGCTCGCTCCCGGTGTCCTCGTCCGGCACGTCGACGCGGGGCCCTACGAAGGTCTCGCCAAGGAAGACCTTCCCGCCCAGCTGTGCGCGTTCACCCATGGCGTCATGCAGGCCTGGGCCGGTCACCGCCCGGGCTACTACGACCTCGTGCACTCGCACTACTGGCTCTCCGGCCACGTCGGCTGGCTGGCCGCCGAGCGCTGGGGCGCACCCCTGGTGCACGCGATGCACACCATGGCCAAGGTCAAGAACGCGGCGCTGGCCGAGGGCGACACTCCCGAACCCGCCGCCCGCGTCATCGGCGAGACCCAGATCGTGCGCGCCGCCGACCGCCTCATCGCGAACACCGCGGAGGAGGCCGACGAGCTCGTACGCCACTACGGGGCGCAGGCCGGCAAGGTCGCCGTCGTCCACCCGGGCGTCAACCTCGACCGCTTCCGGCCCGCCGACGGCCGCGCCGCCGCCCGCGCCCGGCTCGGCCTCCCGCAGGACGCCCTGATCCCCCTCTTCGCGGGCCGTATACAGCCCCTGAAGGCCCCCGACGTGCTGCTGCGCGCGGTCGCCGTGCTGCTCGACGAGCGGCCGGAGCTGCGCTCCAGGATCGTCGTCCCCGTGGTGGGCGGTCCGAGCGGCAGCGGGCTCGCCAAGCCCGAAGGGCTCCAGAAGCTGGCCGCGCGGCTGGGCATCGCCGATGTCGTGCGGTTCCGGCCGCCCGTCGGGCAGGACCAGCTCGCGGACTGGTTCCGGGCGGCTTCGGTGCTGGTCATGCCTTCGTACAACGAGTCCTTCGGGCTGGTCGCCATCGAGGCGCAGGCTGCCGGTACGCCGGTGCTGGCGGCGGAGGTCGGCGGCCTGCCGGTGGCCGTGCGCCACCAGGAGACCGGCTTCCTCGTCCCCGGCCACCATCCCGCCGACTACGCGCGCGTGCTGTGCGAATTCGCCGACGACGAGACGCTCGTGGCCCGCATGGGTGCCGCCGCTGCACGGCACGCGGAGCGCTTCGGCTGGGACACCGCGGCGGCGGCGACGGCGGACGTGTACGCGGCGGCGACGCAGGACCACCGACGCCGGGTGCGGGCGCACCACGCCTGACGCCGTCCGTCCCCTCGCGTCACCCCCGAGGCGGGTCGACTGATGCGAGGGTGCCTCGGCACTCGGGTCGGGACGGACCGCGCACACTGCGGAGCGAGAACCGGGCACGCATTGCCCCTCCCGGAACGAACCTACGCCTGCACCCCGTGCGGAGCCGTGTCCCCCAGGGAACCCGGGGGCGAGAACTCCGCGCGCGTGATGCTCGTCCGGGCTGGTCACGACCCGGTTGGTGCCGATCGTGCAAGAGCTGCCGGACCGCAGGTCCGCAGCCATCGTGAGCCGGGAATCCGCGTCCTTCAGGAAGGGGGGAGTCAAGTACGCTCGCCTCATGGCTGACGCAGCGTCGATCATCGAGCGGGTCCTCACGGAGGCGGAGCTCGAGTGGGAGAGCCCCGGGACGGGCTCGTACGTCGTGAAGCTGCCCGGTACCCGCAAGCTCTCGACGACGGTCTCGCTGATCGTCGGCAAGCACTCGCTGTCGCTGAACGCGTTCGTGATCCGCCACCCCGACGAGAATCACGAAGCGGTCCATCGCTGGCTCCTGGAGCGCAATCTCAAGCTCTACGGAGTCGCCTACGCGGTCGACTCCCTCGGTGACGTCTACCTGGTCGGCAAACTGCCGCTGACCGCCGTCACTCCGGAGGAGGTGGACCGTCTCCTCGGGTCCGTCCTCGAAGCGGCCGACGGCTCCTTCAACACGCTCCTGGAGCTCGGTTTCGCCTCCGCGATCCGCAAGGAGTACGCCTGGCGGGTGTCCCGCGGCGAGTCGACGCGCAATCTGGACGCGTTCACGCATCTGACCAAGCGCCCCGTCGACTGACCCTCGCCACCCAGCAATTCGGTAGTGCGATTAGCTTTTGCGTGCCCCCTTCCGCGCCCGGGATCCTCGTGGCATGCTCACCGCCGACGCAGGGCTGAACAACGTTCACATCCATGAAATGTCGCATGAGGGCCGCACGAGGTCGCACCAGAGCCACATGGAAGGGCGGACGGGCATGACCGACAGGAACGGGTACGCGGGGATCACCAGACGGGCGCTGCTCGGCAGCGCCACGGCCGTGGCGGCCGGTGCCGTGACTGGCGCGGTGGCCACGACGGCGGCCGCCTCGCCCGGGGGTACGACGGCAGCGCCGTCACCCGTACGGGGGGCGGCCGTCGCGACATCCGGGGGCGCGCCGGGAACGCTCGTCCGGCAGGGTGAAGTCCCCGCGCTCTGGCGGGAGTTCACCCGTTCCCCGTTCACCCACCCGCAGATCCCGTACGTCGGCCGGTCCGGCGTGCGCCGCGGGGCCGCGCGCTTCCCCCGCCGCCCCGTCGTGGCCGACATCCGTGACCACGGCGCCGTCGCCGACGACGGAACGACGGACTGCGCTCCCGCGATCAACCGTGCCGTCGCCGCTGCCGGAAGGGCCGGCGGTGGCACGGTCACCATCCCTGCCGGGACGTTCCGCATCGACGACCTGATCCGTATCGGTCACTCGAACGTGGTCCTCCGGGGCGCCGGAAGCGGCCGTACGACGCTGTACGCGACCAAGAACCTCACCGAACTCATCGGTGTCTACGGATCCCGTTACGGCGGCGACAAGTCGTCCTGGTCCTGGGCCGGCGGGCTCATCTGGCTCGCCCCCACGGCCCGTTGGGACTCCCTCGTCGCCGCCATCCGGGCGAAGGCATGGCCCTTCGAGGGCTGGACCGGCAACGGACGCGACGCCTGGCGGACCCTCACGACCGTCGAGCCCGCATGCCAGGGATCCTGGACGGTCACCGTCGCGGACGCCTCGAAACTGCGCCCCGGCGATCTCGTCCTTCTCCGCCTCGCCGACGACGCCGACCACACCCTCCTGGAGCACATGTCGGGCGGCGGACCAGGCCCGGAGGCGTACTACTGGGACGACAAGACCAAGCTGACCTCGTACGTCCCGTACGAGTGGCCCGTCCGCGTCGCGCGCGTGCGCGGCCGCCGGGTGACCCTCGAACGCCCCCTCCCGCTCGACGTACGCCCGGAGTGGGACCCGCGGCTGACCACGCACGTCGAGGAGTTGACGGGCTCGGGGGTGGAGGGGCTGACCCTGGAGGCGGTGGAGACACCGCAGTCCCCGCACCTCCTCGACAAGGGCTACAACGGCGTCGTCCTCCAGTGCGCCTACGACTGCTGGGTGGACGACGTCACGGTCCGCCACGTCGACAACGGGTTCGGTCTCGTCGCCGCCTCCGCCTGCACCCTGCGCCGCACGTCGGTCGCCGGACGCGGCTCGCACCACCCGTACTTCTGCCGGGAGGGCTCGCACGACAACCTGATCGAGGACTTCACCGTCGAGGAGCGCACCGTCCCCGCGCCTGCCGGAACCCAGCTGCACGGCATCAACGTCGAGGGCCTGTCCTCGTACAACGTCTGGTCGCGCGGCGACATGCGGATGGGCACGTTCGACTCCCACCGCGGACTGCCCTTCGCGAACGTACGCACCGACATCACCGTGTACAACGACGGCCGGCACGGCGGCGACGCCTCCGCCGGCCCCCTGTTCGGCGCGCGCTTCACCCACTGGAACATCCGGGTCACCAACGGCCGGGCCGGCCTGATGAAGATCGACGGCCTCGCCCCCCGCAGCGCCACCGTCGGCGTCAACGAGGTCACGGAGTTCGACCAGATCGACGTACCCGACTTCACCGGGGACCTGCGTTCCCGACTGGAGCTGTACGGGACGACGGACGTCGTACGGCCGCGCAATCTGTACGAGGCACAGCGCGACCTGTAGACCCCGCCCAGGACTGCGGTCACCGATCCCGGACGGCTCATGACCGTGCGTACCGCCCCGGGGTCACTCCCACCAGCCGCCGGAAGTGGCGGGTGAGATGGGACTGGTCGTAGAAGCCGGTCGCGGCGGCCACCTCGCCCGGTGGCCGTCCGTCGAGGAGCAGCCGGCGGGCGCGGTCCACGCGGCGGGACATCAGGTACTGGTGCGGGGCGATGCCGAACGCGCCGCTGAACGCCCGGACCAGGTGCGCGGGGTGGGCGTGCACGAGCCGTGCGGCCTCGTCGAGGGCGATCCCCTCGACGAGCCGTTGGTCGAGGAGTTCGCGCAGCCGGTGGGCGAGCGGCCGGTCGGCGGGCGAGGGCTCCGTGGCCGACCGGGGGCGCAGCAGACCGCGCAGCCGGTCCGCGATCAGAGTCAGCCTGCTGTCGGCCTCCAGCTCGTCCCCGGGGTGCGCGAGCGCCGTGTGCAACTGGCCGACCCGGCGCCGCAGTACGGGATCCGCCAGGTCGGGGCCGTCCACCGCCGGCCCGATGAGATCGTCGGCCAGGCGCGAGCCGTCGAGGTAGAGGACCCGTTTGCGGAAGCCGTGCTCGGTGGCGGGAGCGCCGTTGTGCGGGATGTGCGGCGGCAGCAGCGACACCGTGTCGTGCGGAGTGCCGTGCTCATGCCGGTCGAGGTCGTAGCGGACGGCGCCGTCGTCGACGATCAGCAGGGTCCAGGCCTCGTGCACGTGCATCGGGTACGCGTACTCGGTGTAGTGCGCGTGGAAGACCTCGACGATGCCCGGGACGCTCGGGCGCCAGGCGGACATCTCGCGCTGGGGGGCCATGCAAAGAACGTACAAGACGACGGCGGGCGCCGGTCGGCATTGTCAGTGCATGAGCAGCGTGAACAGCATGAACGTCTCCGACGACGCACCCGTCCGCTTCGACACGAAGATCGCCGTCGTCCTGCGCGACGACCTGGAGCCCTGGCAGCGGCTCAACGTGACCGCCTTCCTCGTCAGTGGCCTGGGCACGGCCGTCCCCGAGGTGATCGGTGAGCCCTACGAGGATGCCGACGCGGTCGCCTACCTGCCGATGTTCCGCCAGCCCGTCATGGTCTTCGAGGCGTCCAAGGAGACACTGACCGCCGCCCACGGCCGCGCGCTCTCCCGCGCACTGCCGCGGGCTCTCTTCACGTCCGACCTGTTCGCCACGGGCAACGACCGGGACAACCGCGCGGCCGTACGGGCGGTACGGACCGGTGACCTGGACCTGGTCGGTCTCGCGGTCCATGGGCCGCGGAACGCGGTGGACAAGGTGGTGAAGGGGGCGCGGATGCATCCGTGAGGCCGGGGCTCACGAGGGTCCGCGGACACCCCCCCGCCCGGCCCGGGGCTCGGTTCTCAGGCCGGGGCGGACTCCGTGCGGGGTGCCGGGGCGGCCTCGACCGCGGGGCCGCAGCCCACGGCGGCGGGGCCGACCTCGACGACCATCTCGTCCGCGAGGGAAGTCCGAAGGGGTTCACGCACCGACTCGTGCGCGGGCTCCCGAACCGACTCCTCCGCCGGGAGCCGCCGCATGAGCAGCCCGTACCCGAGCCCCGCCGCCGTGCCGACCACCGCGCACAGCCCCCAGAGCCAGGCCGCGCCGAAGCGGTCGATGACGATGCCGGACATCACCGGGGCGACGAGCGAGGCGAGCGCCCACGAGAGCGTGTACATGCCCTGGTAGCGGCCACGGCCGTGGACGGGGGACAGGCGCACGACGAGACCCGTCTGCGTCGGGGCGTTGACGATCTCGGCCAGGGTCCACACGCAGACGGTGAGCGTGAAGACCCCGACCGACCCGGCGAAGGCGGTGAGCCCGAACCCGTACCCGGCGAGCAGCGACGAGATCACGAGCAGCCGCTTGGGGTCCCGGTGCTCGATGAAACGGGTGACCGGGATCTGGAGCGCGACGATCAGTACGCCGTTGACCGCGATGGCCGTGCCGTAGTCGGCCGGGGTGAATCCGGCCCTGCCCATGGCCACCGGAAGTCCGACGGACCCCTGCTGGAAGACGAGGGCGACGAGGAAAGACAGCCCGACGACGCTCATGAACCGTCCGTCGCGAAGTACGGTCCCGAGCCCGACCGCGGGTGCCGTCTCCTTCGCGACCTGCACGGGCCTGGACTCCGGGAGCTTCGCGAAGACGACGAGCGCGCAGACGAGGGTCATGCCGGCCTCGATGAGGAAGCCCGCGAGGTAGCTGAACTCGGCGATGAAGCCGGCCCCCATCGAGGAGACGGCGAAGCCGAGGTTGATGGCCCAGTAGTTGAGGGAGAAGGCGCGGACGCGGTCCTCCGGCCGGACGATGTCGGCCATCATCGCCTGCACGGCGGGCCGCGAGGCGTTGCTGGCCATGCCGACCAGGAAGGCGACGGCGGCGATGGCCACCGGGTCGTGCATGAAGCCGAGCAGCGCGACCGAGGCGGCCGTCGACACCTGCGCGACGAGCAGGGTGGGCCGCCGGCCGAACCGGTCGGTCATCACTCCGGCGGCGAGCGAGGAGACCACGCCGCCGAGGCCGTGCAGGGACGCGACCAGACCGGCGTACGAGGCGGAGTAGCCGCGGTCGAGGGTCAGATACAGCGCCATGAAGGTGGCGACGAAGGCCCCGAGCCGGTTGATGAGTGTGCTGGTCCACAGCCACCAGAACTCGCGGGGGAGCCCTGAGACGGTCTCGCGGACGGCACGTCTCATGACGGCGGCTGGCATGGATCCCCCACGGATGTAAGCGGCTCGGGCGGTGAGCACAACTTACGAGCGGGTTGCCTCGGAGGGCCACTCAATTAACAGATGCCGTCAACTGACGGACGTCCAAGAGGGGCGGGAGCGGCCAGGCGGGGGTTCCCGTGTCCGACTGATGGCCGAGGGCGCGAGCGGTCGCGGGGTTCGATTACGCTCGGAGTCATGGCCGACGCACCGTACAAGCTGATCCTCCTCCGCCACGGCGAGAGCGAATGGAACGCGAAGAACCTGTTCACCGGTTGGGTGGACGTCAACCTCAACGAGAAGGGCGAGAAGGAGGCAGTACGCGGCGGTGAGCTGCTCAAGGACGCCGGTCTGCTGCCCGACGTGGTCCACACCTCGCTCCAGAAGCGCGCGATCCGTACCGCGCAGCTGGCCCTGGAGTCCGCGGACCGCCACTGGATCCCGGTCCACCGCAGCTGGCGCCTGAACGAGCGTCACTACGGCGCCCTCCAGGGCAAGGACAAGGCCCAGACGCTCGCCGAGTTCGGCGAGGAGCAGTTCATGCTCTGGCGCCGCTCGTACGACACCCCGCCGCCGGCGCTCGACCGCGACTCCGAGTACTCCCAGTTCGACGACCCGCGCTACGCGGCGCTGCCGCCGGAGCTGCGCCCGCAGACGGAGTGCCTCAAGGACGTCGTCGTCCGCATGCTCCCGTACTGGTTCGACGGCATCGTCCCCGACCTGCTGACCGGCCGCACGGTCCTGGTCGCGGCTCACGGCAACAGCCTCCGCGCCCTGGTCAAGCACCTCGACGGCATCTCGGACGCCGACATCGCGGGCCTGAACATCCCCACCGGCATCCCCCTCTCCTACGAGCTGGACGCCGACTTCAAGCCCCTCAACCCGGGCGGCACCTACCTCGACCCGGACGCTGCCGCGGCTGCGATCGAGGCGGTCAAGAACCAGGGCAAAAAGAAGTAACTTTCGCGATCATGCCCCTGACCTGCAATTACAGTGCAGGTCAGGGGCCTTCGGTCGTTCTGGGTCCTTGCTGGGCCCTCAAGCGCCGCGTCCAGCCCTCCGCGAGGGCTGGACGGCTTGAGCTCAGCAGCAGCGGACCAAACGCTCAAGCTTGGCTGCGTAGCCGGCATCCCGAAGCCGTCTGCGAATCTTGTCCAGGGTGGGCGTGTCGAGTCAGCGCGTGCCCAAGGCCGCAAGTCATGGGCGGCCTGGGATGGTGCCGGCCATCCCGCCCCCACCTGTGGCGACGCCGCCGCGCGGCTTGGGTGCGGAGAAGGGCGGCACGTCCTGTCGGCACGTTGTTCCGGCTGGCGGGAGGGTGCCGTCGATGAGGTAGCGGCTCTCGTGCGTGTTGACGCAACTGCTGGGGTTGAGCAGTGCCGTGTGCCCGTGCCCGCTGTTGGTGAGCAGGCGGGCGTCGGCCAGTTCTCGGGTCATGGCCTTCGCGGCCGAGTAGGGAGTGGAGGGGTCGTAGGCGGTGCCGACCACCAGGACGGGATGCGCTGTCGGCTTGTTCCACGGTCCGCGATAGGGGTTGGCGGCGACTCCCGGCCAGTCGGTACACACCGCGGTGGCCCAGGTCCAGTGGCGTCCGGTGTCGCCCGCACGGGCGGCGCTGGCCTCCTCCAGGACGTGGTATGCAGCGGGGTCACGCGGGTTGGGGCTGTCGCCGCAGAACACCGCACCGGCCTGTTCCTCGCCCAGGTACGGATTCGGATCCGGGACCGCCGGGGCGGGTGGGAGCGGGAACGGCTCCGGGGCGCGGCCCTGCCACAGGCTCTGCAGTTTGACGGCGAGGTTCGTCCATCCTGGGTGGACGACGTAGAAGCTGCTCACCATGTCACTGACCGTGAGGGCGTAGGTCCACTCGCCCACGGGATGCTCCCGGAGACGCTTCATCAACTGGTGGTACTTGTCCCGGGTCGCTTTCGGGCTGCCGGCGGAGAAGGCGCAGCGGGCGGTGGTGGTGGACCCGCACAGGGTGAGGAACTGGTCCAGGGTCTCTGCCGCGGTGCGGTCCGCGCCCAGGCGCAGCATCGCCGTGGACCGGGGGGCCTTGTCGGACCCGTGGTTCGTCCAGGCCTGCGGATCCCAGTCGCTGTCGAGGACCATGGCGCGGACGTTGCCGGGGAAGAGGTTGGCGTAGGTGGCACCCAGGAACGTGCCGTAGGAGATCCCGTAGTAGGTGAGCTGTGGGTCACCCACCGCCTGCCGGAGATGGTCGAGGTCGCGAGCGGTGTCGGCGGTCGACACATGGCGCAGGAGCTCGGGGTCGCGCTGCTGACAGCGCCGGCCCAGATCCTTGTACGCGGCGAAGTAGGCCGTCCGCTCCTGTTCGCCGACCGGGAAGCCTGCCGGTTTGCTCGCATTCCAGGCGGCGGCTTCCTCGGGGCTCGCGAAGCAGTTCACCGCGGTGCTGTTGCCGATCCCGCGGGGGTCCCAGCTGACGATGTCGAACCGCTCCCGTACCTCCCGCGGGAAGGACTCGTAGTTCTGCGGCATCTGCACTGATCCGGGCCCGCCGGGGCCGCCGGGGTTGAAGAACAGGGTGCCGATGCGCCGTCCGGGACCGGTTGCCTTCCGTTTGACGACTGCCAGTTCGATGGTGCGGCCGCGGGGGGTGCGGTAGTCCAGCGGCACCTTCGCGGTCGCGCAGTCGAACGGGCTGCCCTGAACGCAGGGTCTCCAGTCCAGTTTCGGGGCGGGCACCGAAGGTGTCGGAGCACCGCCGGCGACGGCGGGGTTCGTCCCTATGAACACCGTCGAGCAGGCCACCACCGCGGCGACGACCGCGGCGCAACTCCGACGGCCCGCTGTCGATCCAGATATGTGCATGTCTTGTCCTTTCACGACTGCGCGCGACGCGCCCATGCGCTGGACGTCGGCACGCATATGTGTCAAACAACACCGTGGTCAGGCAAAACGCGCGAGCCATCCGCAGCCGAACGGGAGCCCGCGCACGATAGCGATCCGGCCGGCGCCCCTCTCGGACGCGCCGAACGGCCCGATTTCGGGATCCGCCGGACAGGCCCTGGCGATAGCGACAGATCGGGCCCCGAGTCGAGCCGGGTCGGATCCTGGAACCTCTGTGGAACCTCCGAGGCCAACCGTCAGCGACCGACAGCGACAACCAACGACCGCCCGACGGCAGGTCAGTTGAGGTGATTACCTCGTTGACCAGCCCCAAAAACCGGGCGGTCGAAACCCAGGGCAAGAAGAAGTAACGCGACACCAGCGAGCCCCCGACCTGCCGTTTCTTGGCGGGGCGGGGGCTTTTTGGTGGGGCTGGGCAGTCTCTGGGCCGTCAGGTGCGACGACGCCAGCGGCGGATGCGGATGTCGAAGACGATCAGCAGCGCCACGGGGAAGGCGATCTCGGTCGGGGCGTTGGCCCAGAGGGCGAGCGCACCGCCGGCTGTGCCGATGAGAGCGATCGGCGCGTCACGAGGACAGATGTCGACGGTGACACCTGTGCGTGGGACCATGTGGCCTCCATCTGTGGTCGGTTCCTTGCTAGGGCTTCCGAGCGCGGAAATGGAAACGAATGCCGCCCCTGCACGGGCGGCATTCGCGTGTGATGAGACTTTCGCATAGCGCGGCTTCGCAGACAAACGTGCAGCTAGAAGTGGGCTTCTACTCTCACAGTAGAAAAGTGGAAGATTGCCTGTATCACGGGTGAGGCATTCCATGAGATGAATGAGTCGTTCCATCGGCTGAACGATGAAAATTGCTCCCTAGCAAGCAGGTTGCCCCTGGTCGGGACGGTTCTGTGCTTCCGAGATGCAAGCCTTCACATGCTTGTTTTTAAGGCATCAGCAAGCTTCCTGCCTAGGCAGGAAGCTTGCTTTCTAGGCAGGAAGTAAGCGGCGTGCTCATTTCTAGACCTTGCTCTCCATGAGGCTGCTCAGTTCGGTGGCCTCCAGGCTTCGTATGCGTGCTCGATTGCCTTTCGGGTGCGCTCTCGGCTGGACGGCATGAGGTGCGCGTACACGCGGAGTGTCAGACCCGGGTCTGAGTGGCCCAGGTACTCGGCGAGGGCCTTGATGTTCTCTCCGGCATCCAGGAGCACCGACGCGTAGAAGTGGCGGAGCGCGTGCATGCCGTTCTCGCGGGACTCGGCGTGCGGCTGTCCACGTTCGGGGGCCGGGATCACTCCGGCGCCGGCCAGCGGCCGCTTTCAGGCCTCCTCGTTGAGCGACGTGTGCCAGACATGACCCCCGCGCGGTCCGGTGAAGATCAGCCGCTTGGCCACTGGAGGACCGTCCGCGACCTTCCACGGCAACATGATCTCGACCGGCGGGAACTCCTTCATGTACGCCCGAAGAGCCTCGGCGACCGGCCCGGGGAGCGGCACGTCCCGGAGCTTGCCGCCCTTCGGCGGGGCGAACACGGCCTTGCTGCGGCTCAGCTTGAGCTGCTGGACCACGTGAAGCGTGTCCGACTCCAAGTCGATCGCGTCGACGGCGACGCCGAGGATTTCGCCTTGGCGGAGCCCGCAGCCACCGCCCAGACCGACCATCGCTCGGAAGCGCTCAGGCATGGCGGCGCGAACAGCGAAGACCCGTTCCGGTGTCCACGGCTTGACGCGCTTGGTGTCGACAACCGGCGGCCGGACCGAGCGAGCCGCACACGGATTGCGGGGAAGATGCCCGTCATCCACGGCAGCGCTCAACGCAGCGCGCACGTTGGAGTAGATCGTCCGGGCGTACGAGCCCCGGACGCCGTTCTTCTGAAGCTGCCGCACCCAGTCGCGGATGTGGGCGGGTTGGAACGACCCGAGGGGGCGCGTACCCAGGTACGGGAAGGCGTGGAGTCGAAGCTGCGACTCCATCGAGGCCTGCGTGTTCGGGTCAGCGCCCTGGGTCTCCACCCAGCGTTCGGCGTACTGCTGGAAGGTGATCCGGGCCGCGCGAGGGTCGATGTACTGCCCGCGCGCCATGTCCGCCTCGATGTGGGCGAGCCACTGATCGGCAAGCCGCTTCTGCCGGTCGGGGAAGCTCTTGGCCTTCTCCGTGCCGTCCGGGCCGATGTAGCGCGCCCGGTAGCGAAGCCCGGAGCCGTAGCGATCGCTCTTGACCTTGCGGACCTTGCGGACCTTGCGGACCTTGCCGTCCAGACCCGGGCGCCGATACTGCTCAGCAGCAGGTGAGCCTCGGAATATGCCTCCAGATCACATCAGCTTCCCAAGCCGTGAGTCCGGCCACGCGTACGACCGCCGAACGTGGTGCGAGCACGTCTGACGTGTATGCCGCACACCCCTCACAGGACCCCAGCAGACCCCAGGACAGACGCCGAGTTAGGCTCGCGGCCCTTGGCAGAGATCTGCCATCTACCTTGGGGGTTCGTGGGTATGCCCGTTCTTGTCTCCGTACCGCGCAGAGTGACGAGCGTGGCGTTCGCGGCCGTACTGCTCGCGGGGGGATCGGTTGCCTGCGGAGGGGGCGCCAAGAGCGATTCCGCGGTCGCAGCACCACCCAAGGTGACTCCCGCGGCGGCTGTGGCGAACGCGGGGAAAAACGCCGAAGACATCACGTCGCTCCGCTATCGGATCAGCGGGACCGTACCGGGGAAAGGCCGTCTGGAGGCCGAGGCCTCCATGAACACGCAACCGCTGGCCATGAGTATGAAGATGACCGCTGCGGCCGTCCGGGGCGGGAACGCCCGATTGGAGATCCGGTTCGTCGACAAGGTGATGTACGTCGGCGGGAGTGCGATACGTCCCGAGAAGCTGAACGGCAAGAGCTGGCTCAGCGCTGAGCCGGCCGTGTGGGGACGCGGCGGAGTGGACAACCAGTCCTACGGCGTACTGCCCAGTCAGCTGCAGGTGAGCCCAACCGCGCAGTCCACGCTTCTGACCGGGTCCAAGGACCTGCGGCTGATCGGGACCGAGCCAGTCGACGGTGCAAAGACCACGCACTACAAAGGGACGGTTAACAGAAAGGGCTTGACCGGAGGGCGCCTCGATCAGTTCATACAGCTGGAAGTCTCCGACCCGCTCACCATGGACCTGTGGATAGACGGCGACCACCGCACCAAACAGTTCCGTATGCGGGCCGAGCACAATGACGACCTGGTCGGCACCGGAGACGGGCCGCTCGACCTGACCATCACCTTCCTCGACATCAATCAGCCCGTGGCCATCGAAGCGCCACCGACGAAGGACACCACCCCACTCGCGGCCACCGACGCGCAGGAAGGCTGAGCGGCGCGTGGACCGAGGAAAGCCCCCTGAGACGCTGGCCCGTCTCGGTTTCCGTCTCTTTCAGCCCCGTTCACGACCGTTCAGGCGAGACCCACAACCCTCCTGGCGTAGACGGCCGATCGGCCATGAACCCAGGTGAACGCTCCCGCACACACCCCGCCGTCCCACCAGCACAGTTGGAAAGCGTGCGTCCGCCCCCGCGATAGGGGGTGCGCGGCCGACGCTGGCAGGTCATCTCGTGGCCATCGACGAAGCCCGGCCGTCGGTTAGGTCCCGGACGAGTCTCCGGGCCGCCCCCAGACAGGCCGGGGATGAAGCCATCCCTTCAGAGCTGGAACCCCCGGAAGCCGACCGCGCGCTTGAGACCATAGGCGCAAGCACTGACAACGCACCTGTCGGCGAAGAACCGTTGAGCGGGTGAGTGTCTAACTGCGTGACAACGCAGACGCACAACGGCGGACGCCCACGAACGTCTGCGGACCTCAGAGCAGGTCCAAGGCCCACCGGCTCAAGGCCCAGCTCCCACCCAAGTTGCTTCGGGACGAAGAAGTCTCGTCACCAAGGAGCGGTGGGAGGGGGGCAGTGCGCCGGCGCGACTGGAGTCCCGAGGCGAACCCGGGGACCTTTCAATTCCCGCCCCCCTTGGCCGCCGTGCCCGTCAACGGGGACATCGAACCGGCCCATCGCCAGAAGCTAACATCCACCACTGACAACGTCTTGGCGTCGGCCAGAGCCACCCGCCCAGTCGTGCCAGAACCGTGCCCGCGCCTCCGTCGTCGGTGCCGGGGTTACCGGCCAGCGTCTGGTGCCGGGAGGCGCTGAGACCTGTCTTCGTCCCGTACATCACCGCGACGTAGCCGTTCGCCGAGACGGCCAGGTCACCGTAGCCGTCCCCGTTGAAGTCGGCCGACTTGCCGGTCGCCGGTGCCTTGGAACTCGGCACGGCACCAGCGGGAGCGCCCGTGCCCAGCACGGCCGTGCCCACCGACACGGCCGTCACGGTGGCCAGCACAGCCAGTCATCGAACTCCGCGCATACGTCAGCCCATTCGTCCCGCATCAGCCCATGGACATCTGTCGTTCAGATCAGCGCTACGCCCCAGGAGACCGCCGGAGGGGGCGAACGGATGTACGGCAGGGTGGCATCGGTGGCCTGATGGCGGGTCTGTAGACGATGCGGGTGGGCGAGACCATGATCAGGCTGTGATCGAATCTTCGGGAGTCGCAAGAGTGAGCAGGGCTCTCGACTGGGCAGGGCTGATCCCGTCCGCCCTCCTGCTTGCGACGGGTATCAATGACTACCGAGACGGCGGATCCGTCGGATGGCCGATCGGCGGAGCGCTCCTGGTCCTGGTCAGCCTCTGGAGGGTCTGTCGCGGGTCGGCTCGTCGGAGTGGCAAGCCGACCGCTTCGCTGTAGACGCGCAGCAGCTACGGACCCAATGATGCCTCCGCCCCTGCCCCTGCCCCTGCCTCTGCCGTGCCCGATCGGCCGTACCTGACGGGGAACCACGGTGATTGACGGACAGCACACCTGGAAACGGCCCCTGACCGATTCACTTGAGTTCTAGGAGTCGTTCACGGAGTCGTTCACCCGCGGTGGGTGGGGAATCCGGAAATCGGTATGCCTGTGGCATGTCCATGCGAAAGAGTGTGCGCATGATCCGACCCGCGCGCGCGTTGCTCCCTCTTCTCCTGCTGCCAGTTCTCCTCACAGGATGCGACGCGAACACGAACGGCGGGACAGCCGCCGACAACGCTGACCTGGACGCCGCCGCGCGCGTCTGGGACGTCGAGCCGGAACTCGTCTATGTCACCAAGGTCTCCGGCTACACCGTGTTCCAGCAGTCGGTCGGCGAATACCACGACGAGTTCGCCGCCGCGTATCGGGCCGAGAAGGGTGCCACCAAGTTCGGCCTCTTCGTCGGTCGCGGCACGATGACAGCGGAGAACTGCTCCAAGCAGCCGCTGGGCGAGGTGTCGGACAAGCGGGTCACCTGTGAGCGCGACGGCGACGCCTGGTACCGAAAGGCAGGTGAGAGCCACGAGTACGCGGTGCCGAAGGATGGCGTGGTGGTTCGTCTGATCGCCGACATCGACAAGGTCGACCGCGCCACTCTGCGTAAAGCGGCCGAGGCGGCTCACCGCCCGGACGACGCCGAACTGGCCGCACTGCTGCCGGCCACCGACGGCGCGGACACCTGAGCCGCATCGGGGGACCTGTGCCCACTGCGCGCCGGTTCCAGCGGGTCGCAGTGGGGAACCACGGGGAACGTCCAGCCTGGGCTGTGCTCTGCCCAGGTCTCGGCATGCCTCAGGCGGCCGTTGGCGAGAAGAGCAGACTGTGCACATGCAGCTCCCTGCCGAAGCCGTTGCGTCCACCGCGCTGATCGAGGTCGTGAGGATCTCCGCCCTGCCGACCAAGAAGGGTGCCCCCTATCCCGGCAGGGCGGTCGCCCACTGGACCGGGAGCGAGGCCGTCGGAGCCCTGACTTTGATCGAGAACCTGTCCGGCAGCGAACAGCAGCGCTGCGGCTTCTCACCGGGCTGGAGTGTCCGAGCGTACGAGGACTCTCTCGACCTGGCACTGTTCGAGGCGGCGTTCTGTTTCAGTTGCCACGAGGTCCGCATGCACGGAACGGCAGTGCCGGCCGCGCTGACCACGCAGTTCTTCGACGTGGACGCCCCGTCGGCCCAGGCCCTCCTGCGCCTCTTTCGCGCTGCCACCACATAGTCGGCCGGCCAGGGAGCACTGGTGACCGGCGAGTCGAGAGAGCGTTGCGGTATCTCCGTGGGTCAGTTGTGGATCCGGCACCACGATCGACCGCTGACCCCTACCTCTGGTTGCCCGGTACCTCCCCGCGTTCGCCGAGTGCTCACGTATGTGGTCCGCCTTTGGGGTGTGGCGACGAGACGGTCCTGACGTTCGGCGGTGGCAGTGGAAGCGGCAGTGGCGTCGGCGTCGGCGGCGAATCGGCGACGCCCCGCCGACGGCTGCCCGAGGCACGATACGAACGGCTGCGAGCCGCGCCGGATGAGACCGCGGCCTGTGCGGTGTCGGCCGCATCCGGGGGTCCGCCGCCTCGGGTGGTCGGCGGATCCGTTGGCCGGCCGACCGCCACGAGTCGTCTCCGCATCCCTGGTGACCATCCCAGGCACTCCCTGTTTTCGCAGGTCAACAGGGGTGGGACGGTTCCACCGTTGCAGGTGTGGCGGCAGCCGTTGTCGTGGATCACCGGCGTCCTCGAAGCTCTGGGTGTCGCACCGGCCGAGGCGGAATCACCGCCCGGGGCGAAGACACCTGGCCCTCCTGCCCGATCGGGCAGTCGGGTCGGCCTGTCCTCGAATCGGACGCGGACCAGGTGGCGACAAGTCGGCTGACAAGTCGGCAGGCGCGTTCGGCACAGAAGCCGGAACCGGCCGAGAGCAACCACACACGGACCAGAGAAGGAAGACGCACATGAACAGGAAGTTCCCCACGCACCGTCGCCCGGGCCGCCGCGCGGCCGTCGTCGCCGGCCTCGTCCTGGCTGTCGGACTCGGTGTGTCGACGCAGGTGTCGGCACAGGCGTCCGTCCACACTCCCGCGAAGGCGTCCATCACCGCGGCGAAGTCGGTCAGCGGCACGAACGGCCAAGCGGTGACCCGGGTCGCCGACTTCTACGGCGCGTACGTCGACGCGAAGGGCGACTACGCCGATCCGGACGGCACACTGGCCGCGGCGCTCCGTGCGCACTACCTGACACCCGGCTTCGCCAAGCGGCTGGCGGCCTGGGAGAAGAAGAACGGGGCGGACGGCGTCCTGCGTGCCCAGAACGTCCCGGCGCGGTGGACGGTGACCGACAACGGCGCCGTGGGCAACGGCCATGAGGTCATCGTCACCCTGACCTTCGGCAGCGGGGCGACGGCGCAGAAGACCAAGCTCTTCGTGCTGTTGGAGCGGTACGACCACATCGTCGACGTCGCCACCACGAGCGCCCGCTGACGGCAAAGCCGCTCCGTGAGCTGAATGGCGGTCCGGAGGAGTGGGGGGTGGTCGGCGGACGCCGGCCACCGGTGAGGGGGAAGGGGGTCCTAGCCGCCCGTTCCGGAGGCGGGGCCGGGGAGCGTGGTGCGGAGCCAGTCGGCCAGTGCGGAGAAGTCGTGGTCGGTCAGGCCCACTGACGGGCTGACTCGGTGAAGCAGGAAGTGGGCCTCGTGCTGCGCGGCCACCCAGAGCCGATCCACGGGGCCGATTTCGTCGTCCACCCAGATGAACGGGCGGCCGTCGGCCCACTCCACGAGGGTGCGGGTCTTCCAGTGGAGGCCGCGCGGACCCTCGTCGGGGGAGACCTCGGGCCACTCGACCACCGGCAGCCAGGGCAGTCCGATCCGTGGGCCGACGGATTCGTTCGCCTCGTCCGTCCACGTCGTGGCCCACACCAGGTCGCACCCCAGCGCCATCAGACGCGGGCCCATGGTCGCGTCGAGCCGCCCGAGCAGTGGATTTCCCTGATCAGGGAGCACCTTGGAGTCGGAGTCGGAGCTCCGGTGGCGGGCGGACGACGGGCCGAACGGGACGAGGGGGCCGTCGACGTCGAGGAAGAGGATCGGGCGCTCCACCTTGTGTTCTCGCGTCTCCGCCCGCGCTCCCGCGGCGTGGAGAGCCGCGACCGCCGCCTCGGCGTCCCGCTGGGGCAGGCCCTGAAGGATCACGACCGGAGCCCGGTCCGCGAGAACCTTGCTGCGCCACAGGCTCAGTCCGGTCAGGCGGCGTACGACGTGAGCGGTGTCCAGTCCGCCGGGGCCGGGGCCGGTGAGCAGCACGTCATGGGGTACGTCGTCGCAGACCAGTAAGAAGTACTCCGTCATCGCTCTTCCCACCCTCTCCGGTGCGAAGAATACGAGCCCGGCATTCGTCGTGTCGCCTCGATTCGGGTGCCGGGCAGTCGGTGGCCGGTGGCTCCGTCCGTGGGTGTGCTCGTGGTCGGACGCTAGGTGGTGA
Organism: Streptomyces sp. NPDC002742; assembly: GCF_042888885.1. Taxonomy (NCBI): domain Bacteria; kingdom Bacillati; phylum Actinomycetota; class Actinomycetes; order Kitasatosporales; family Streptomycetaceae; genus Streptomyces; species Streptomyces sp. NPDC002742. Next base: position 371,566 of record NZ_JBIAQF010000005.1, on the reverse strand, counting down.
AGTGGTGAAGTGGTGAAGTGTGGTGGTGGTCTGACTTGGGCGTTTGCCCACTCGGCTGACCCGGGCGTACGCCCGTCGCCCGCCCGGTGGGAGGGCGGCTGCGGAAACGACGGGGACGCGTGACGTGTCGTCCCCGATCGGGCAGGAAGGTGTCCTGCCCGATCGGCGACCGGGTCGGCCGAGGGCGATGAGTCAGTCGGTCAGGTGCAGGGCGGTACGCGCGTCCGGGCCGTGCCAGCCGGCCGCGGTCCGCCATACGACGTGCACACCGAAGGCCTCTCGAACCGCGTCGAGAGCCCAGTCCTCCGTGGGCGGCTCGGACAGGACCAGGTACCGGGTGTCCGCGGAGAGGGTTTCCACCCGGTCGAGTTCCATGAGGCGGACGGCTCCCGCACGCAGGTGCGTGTAGTCGCAACGGCCGGCGCCGAGCACCTCGTAGCGGACGATGCCGTCCGGGCCCTCCAGGATCGCGTCGCAGGCGCGTGAGTCCGAAGGGCGTAGTCCCGCTCGCAGCAGTGCGGCCCTCAGCTCGAAACGGACGGCCTCGTGCGTGTTGCAGTCCCTGTCGGTCTGCGCCTCGGCGTCCAGTCGGTGCGCGAGTGCCTCGCTCCACGCCGCCCGTCCCTCGGACGGGGCGTGGTCGGATTCCAGGAGAGGGGCGGTGTTCATAGGGTCGTCGTCCTTCTGTTCGTGTGACGTGCGCGGTTCGGTCGGCGAAGCCGTGATCGCCTCGGGTGGTGCGGTTGCGGCTTCGTAGGCGGTGGCCGCTTCGGGTTCGGGTGCCGTGGCGGGCTCGGACGCGGTGTCGGGCTCGGGGCGGAACTCCGGTACGGGCCGCAGCTCTGGCCCCCGGTCTGGCCGCCGGTCTGGCCCCCGCTCCGGCTCCAGTCCCGGATTCGGTTCGGGGGCGATTCGACGGCGGAGTTCGTCCTGAGCCCGGTCGAGAGCGTCGGTCCAGTGACGGAACGCCGGATCGTCCGTCAGGGCGGCTCGCAGGCCGGGAGCGTCCGAGGCGACCGCTTGGCGTGTGCGCTGGGCGAGGTCCGCCAGATCGTTCAGGCGGTCGCGGTCGGCGGAACCCAACAGGCGCCATACGCTCAGCCAGTCGACCCGGTCGCGGCGCAGACACCGGCTGGCCATGCCCCTCAGTTCGGAGAGGAGAGCCGTCGTCTCCGGCGCAGTCGCGCCGTCGCCGTCGGCTATGTCCCGCAGGACGCCGAGCGCGGCCTCGTAACGGGGCGCCATCCGGGCTGAGACGGGTCTGCGGCCGAAGTCGCCGGCCGAGACCAGGCTCAGGCGGCCTTCGTTCCGGGTCACCCAGCCGTCCAGCAGGGAGCCCGTGGTCGGGGTGGGTTCGCCGTGGCGGGGGACGAGGAGGACTGTTCGCTCCGTGGCAGGCGCGAGGACCTTCACCTTCCAGTGCGATCCGGGGCCGGGGCCGAGCACCCGCACCTCGACGGACGCGCCGACCGGCAGTTCATCGGCCGGGGCATCATCGGGACCGGAGCCGTCGGGACCGGAGCCGTCGGGATCGGAGCCGTCGGCGCCGGGCGTTCTTTCCGACGGTGCTGTCGTGGGCATCAGGTGCGAGAGAGCCGAGGTGACCTCACCGTCCGCGTCGTCGACCGTGGTGCCGAGTTCGACCGGCAGCGGTGTCGTGTGGAGGACCGTCAGTGTCTGGGTGCTGCGGGTCAGGGCGACGTACAGCTGACGCAGTCCTGCGGGGCCCCGGTCGGCGATGGTCGCCGGCTCCAGGACCAGCACATGGTCGAACTCCATGCCCTTGGCCTGGGCGGCGGGGAGTACGGACACGGTCCGGAGCATCTCCTCGGTCACGCCGTCCGCGAGGTCGACGCGTCGGCGGACCTCCTCCAGCCAGTCCGAGTCGTCGGGAACGACGACCGCGATCGACCTCGGGGACCGCCCGTCATCGGTTCCCACGAGTCGTGCCGTACGGTTCGCCGCGTCGTCCAGCAGTTCCCAGGGAGTTGTGGATACGAGCCGCACCGCATCGTCGCCGGCCCGTCGCACGGCCGTCGGGTAGGGCAGGGAGGGTGCGACGGCCCGCGCCAGAGGCGCCACGAACTCCATGATCTCCGCGGGCACGCGGTAGCTGGTGTTCAGCTCGGCCACCCGCCAGTCGCCCTGGGCGGACAGGATGCCGCCCAACCGGTCCCAGGCGGTGTAGGAATGCGGTCCGGTGGCCTGGGCCAGGTCTCCGAGCACGGTCATCGAGCCGGTCGGACACCGTCTCCGCAGGGACCTCGCCTGCATCGGGGTGAGGTCCTGCGCCTCGTCGACCACGATGTGCCGGTACCTCTGCGGGCTCTCGCCTGCGATGAGGAAACGCAACTCCTCAAGACACACCAAGTCGTCGATGGTCCAGGGCTCTTCGGCGGCGCTCTGGGCCTTCGGCCTCTGGACAGAAGCCTGTTCGCCGTCGTCGAGGATCCCGGAGGCACACTCACCCAGTCTGGTGGGCGAGTTGAGCAGACCGCGCAGTGCTTCCTCGGGGCTCAGTGCGGGCCAGACCCGGTCGACGAGGGTCGTGACCTGCCGATTGCGCTCCAGATCGCGGCGTACGGTCGCGTCCCTGCTGCGGCTCGGGGCGACCCGGACGAGTTCCCCCAGCAGTCGGTCCACCAGCAGCGTTCGGAACCGGTCCCTGCGCGCCCGGTAGCCTTCGGGTCCCTCCCGGGCGTCCTGGAGAAGACCGAGCACCTCCGAGCGCGGCAGACGCAGGGAAGTGCCGCCCACGACGACCACGAAGGCCGGTTCGTCCTGGGCGTGGGAGGGGGCGGAGACGACGGTGTCGACGGCTTCGGGCCGGCACTCGCCCTCCACACGCCTGCGCAGTACGGCCGCCATCCGCTCGTCGGACTTCACCAGCCGTGCCGCGGTGGAGTCCGCGCCCTGGATCCGCCCTTCCCAGAGGCGGGCCAGTTGTACGGCGGTGACGTTGCGGGTGCCGAGGGTCGGCAGTACGCGCCCCACGTATTCCAGGAAGTTCTGATGCGGCCCGACGACCAGGATGTCCTGTGCGCGGAAGTGGTCGTTGTTGACGAGCCAGGTCACTCGATGCAGACCGACCGCTGACTTTCCGGTGCCGGGTCCGCCCTGGATGACGAGGATGTCCGCGGGTGAACCGGTGACCAGCGCCATCTGGTCGCGTCTGATCGTCTCCACGATGTCGCGCATCCGGCCGCTGCGGGACCTGCGCAACTCCCGCAGGAGGAACTCGTCGACCGGTTGCGGTCTTTGACGCCGTCGGCCGACGGCAGGCCGTGGCGACGGGACGGTACGCGGCCGTCCGATGTCGTCTCCGGTGGGCGGGGCGGTGGTGCTTTCCGGTTTCTCCGGGGTTTCCTCCGCATCGAGGGCTTCAAGAGCCTCGGGCGCTTCAGAGGCTTCGAGCGGGGCGGGCTCCTCCTCGAAAGCCGGTGGCGAGGCGGTCTCCTGCCCGGCTCCCGGCGAGCCGGTGTGCGGTCCCGCGACTGGGGCGATCTCGTCCAGGAAGTCCTCGACCGTACGCTCGGCGCAGCGTAACCGGCGCCGCAGCAGCACTTCACCCGGCGTCTCCGGGCGGGCGTTGTGCCAGCTCACGGCGATCGGGTTCGTCCAGGAGACCACCACCTGATCGCGGGTCTCGGTGTCGAAGACATGGCGTCGCCCGACGTAGAACGTCTCCGGCTCGGCGTCGACCGGTTCCTGGATGTCGACGCGGCTGATGACCAGGGCCTCGCCCCCGAGACCGCCGTACTCCTCCGCCGTGCTCTCGGCCTTCTTGCGGACCGCTATGCCGTCCTTGCCGCTCGCGGAAGCCGTGGCCGCCGACGGCGACGTCATCTCCGCGAGCCGGGCCTCGTAGCAGTCGTAGGCGCGGTCGACGGCCTTCTGCTCGATGGCGATGACCGCGTCCCGTGGTGTCGTGCTCACGTGTGTCCCCTCCTGGCAACGCCCCTCGCGCTGCCGCGGGCCAAGGCCCGCCTCCCCTGTCCCAGAGGTAGCAGAGTTCGACGGTCAGACCACGGTCAATCGGACAACAGCCCCATAATCGCGGCGACTTCGGTCAGCTCCGAGCACATCCGGTCCTCTGGCGGACCCGATGAGGAACACACGGTGTTCCGGGTGCGGCTCGGTGGTCCCTCCGTGTCGGAGACCGCTTACACGGAAGGCGCGCACTACGGCCAACTCGTCGAGGATTCAGACGAGGTCAGGAGTTTCGCGCTGGCCTACGATCGGCTGCGGGCGGCGGCCCTGCCCCCGCTCATGTCGCTCGACATGATCCGGTCCACGATGGAGGGCAACTACCGTGGAGCGAATGTCCCGTCCCGATCTGAACGGCGTCGCCTGGCGCAAGAGCAGCTACAGCAATCAGGCGGGGGGCGACTGCGTGGAGGTGGCCGACCGGTTCCGAGGGGCCGTCGTCCCGGTCCGTGACAGCAAGGTCCCGTACGGTCCGGCGTTGTGCTTCGAAGCCGCCTCCTGGGCCGCCTTCATAGGCGAGTTGAAGGACGGGCGCCACCGTCCCTGAGGCGGCCGGGCCCTGGCCGCCGTCCGTCTTCCGGGTTCACCGGGCCCTTGTCCGCGAGGGTCCGGCGGGCCGCTGACCTCCTGAAAGAACCGGGGGAAAGAACTACCCGCCCACCCACCCTCCCCGCCGGGAAGCCCGCGTCACTCGTCCGGGTGACCGGCTTGCAGGGGTGGGATGCGGACCGTTACGTTCGCCGCGACAACCGAAAAAAGTACGGCCCCCGGCCGGGACTGCAATCCCGAACGAGGGCCTGACCAACCAGGAAGCAGAACCTTCCCGATGGCTGACCCGCAGTCTAACGCGCGCCTGCGCGCCGACGCCGGAGCTCCGACCTCCGGCGTGATCCACGTACGAACCCGCCTCACGGCCGACTTCACCGTGCTCTCCAACGCCCTCGCCCAGCGACGCGGCAGCGCGATCACGGTCGGCGTCGCTGCGTACATCTCCTCACTGCCCGACGGCTCCCCCGTGAGCATCGCCGCCCTGTGCGGGCACTTCACGGAGGGCGAGATCCTGATCTCGCGGGCCCTCAGAGAACTCGAAGACGCCGGGTACCTGGAGCGCCGCCGCGAACGACTGTCCACCGGGCAGATCCGGACGCGGACGTTTTTCTACGATCTGCCCGGCGGTGATCCGTCGCCCGACGAGCCCCCCGAGCGACCGAAGCCGCGCCGCCCCCGTGAACAGCCCGCCGTAGCAACGGCCATGGCCGCGCCCGCGAACGTGACCGGGACCGTGCGGGAACCGGTGCACGCGTCCCCGCCGCGGGCCGAGGCGGAGACGCCGGCCCCGATCCCGCTCGCCGACGCCGACCCGCAGGCCGTCGCCGTACTCGCCGCTCTGCGCCGGGTCGATCCTCGACTGATCCTCTCCGGGCAGGAGGCGGCACGACTCGCACCGGCCGTCGGGCAGTGGCTCGCGGCGGGCGTGGGAGCAACCCAGATCACCGAGTTGCTCACCGCGAGGCTTCCCGACCGTTTCCTCGTTCGTCCGGCGGGCATTCTCGCCTTCCGCCTGCGCGAGACACCGCTGCCCGCGCCACCGCGCCCGCCGGGGCACTTCGTGGAACGCCCGGTCGTTCTGCCCTTCCAGACCTGCAACGGCTGCGAGCGTGCCTTTCGCGCACCGGAGCCCGGACACTGCCGGGACTGTCGCTCCACGAACGTTCTTCGCGCGGCGGGCTGACGGGGTGGTCGGATGTCGGTCCACCCGCAGGTGGAAGCCTTGATGTGGAACGGTGCGAAACCCGGCGTCAACGATGCGAAACCCGGCGTCAAGAGGAGGTGGGGCATGGTCGACAGGTTCACGGACGGACTTCTGACGCCCACGGAGACCGCCTCCCATCTCGAGATTCCGCAGTCGACCCTCACCTCGTGGCTGAAGGGCAAGGCCGCCGGAACTCCCCTCGTCCACCAGGTGGAGCCGGTACGCAAGGGGCAGCCTTCGATTCCCTTCATCGCGGTGGCCGAGGCTCACGTCCTTCGGTCCCTGCGCTCCCTGGGGCTTCGCATGAGCGAGATCAGGGAGGCCGCCGCCGCCGTACGGGATGCCTTCGACACCCCGTACGGTCTTGTCTCCCAGCGGATCGCGACGGACGGCGTGGACATCTTCATCGAGCACGGCTGGGGAGATCTCCGCAGAGCCCGTGACGGGCAGGTCCCCATCCAGGAAGTCGTCTGCGACTATCTCCGCTACCTGACCTGGGAACCGGGCGACGACTTTCCCTCCAGCCTGCGGCTGAGGCAGTACCCGGACTCCGTCCCCGTCGTGATCGATCCGAGGTTCGGTCACGGCCTCCCCGTGGTGGCCGCCAACCGCGTCTCGGTCCAGGCCATCATCGATCTGTGGGAGGCCGGGGAGTCCGTCCAGGACATCGCGTACGACTACGACATGACACCCGAGCAGGTGGACGCACTCTGCCGAGCAGTGGTGCACCTTGCCGCCTGAGTTCTTCCTCGACCGGAATCTCGGCCGCCGTGTCGCCGAGGGACTGAGAGCCTGCGGGTGGACGGTTCACCGCATCGGAGACGTCTTCCCGGATGACGGGCAGAGCACCCCGGACGAAGAGTGGATCACTCACGGCCTCGACCGGTCCTGGGTCCCGCTCTCGAAGGACGGTCGGATCAAGCCCCGGGACCTGGAGATCCGGCCTGTCCTGGAGCGCGAGGCGGTCTTGTTCTACCTCGACAACCAGCAACTGCGCAGCGGCGAGATGGTCGAGCGGCTCGTCGTCTGCCGGGATGTCATCCACCGGGCCGTCGAGAAAGGCGGTCCGGCGGCCTACGCGGTGCGGCACGACCGCATCGAGCGCACGTGGCCGTCCTGACGGGCGGACCGCGAGCCGGCCGAAGTGATGGACGGAGGGCGAAGGGCCCGGCGGAAGTGAAGGTCCTCGGCAAGGGCGAGGGGCCCCGTCCTGCGACGGGGCCCCTCTGGACGTACGTAAGCGATCAGCCGCACTGGCAGGGATTGCCCGACTGGCAGCCGCAGCCGCAGCCGGAGCCGCAGCCGCAGGCGCCGAACAAAGGGAGACTTTTGATCTCGGCGGGCTGTTGGGTGTCGCGGTCCTGGGTCGGGTCGGGCGTGCTGGGGGATTCGGCCATGGGTCCCTCCTTCAGACACGGAGGCGTCCGGCGCACACCGCGCCGTACAGCCCCTGTCGCCCATGACATGCCCAGTGGGGCGGGCGCATCAACGGCGCACTGAGGCGTCTCACGCTCCCAGGGCGCGAATCCCACGCGGGGCGGGCCAGGATCAGGACACGCCTCCCGCTCCCGCGAGACGGAGAGCCGGGTCCCCGACCATCCCCAGACCGTGAGCGACTGGGCCCGCTGCCCGCTGCCCGCTGCCCGCTGCCTGCTGCCTGCTGTCCGCTGTCCGCTGTCCGCTGTCCGCTGCCCGTTGTCCTCTGCCCGTTGTCCTCTGCCCCGCCCGTCGGCGAGAGTTCGGTTCGTGGTTCGCCCGCCGGGAAGAGCGGGCGGGCCCGGCCGTCCCCGACTGGGAACCGCTGGGCCCGCGGGCTTCGTGCCTCCGGGGAGGGCCGTGGCCGCCGGGGAGAGGCGGGCCGGCCGTAACCCCTTGGTCCGTCCGGGCGCGCCGGGTCCGTCAGGAGACCCCGGCGCGCCCGGAGGAGTGAGGAGCCGGGCTCGTGGTCCCGGCTCGTATGGCGAGAGCCGGGCTCGTGGTCCCGGCCCGTCGACCGACGGCATCAGGTCGGAGAGGCTATGCGCCCTCCACCCCCGTGGCCGGCTGGATGTCCGGCTGGAGTTCGTCGGCGTGCTCGCCGGTGACCAGGTAGACCACGCGCTTGGCGACCGAGACGGCGTGGTCGGCGAAGCGCTCGTAGTAGCGGCCGAGGAGGGTGACGTCGACCGCGGTCTCGATGCCGTGCTGCCACTTGTCGTCCAGCAGGTGCTGGAAGAGCGTGCGGTGCAGCAGGTCCATCTCGTCGTCGTCCTGCTCCAGCTGCATCGCCAGGTCGACGTCCTTGGTGATGATGACCTCGGCGGCCTTGGCCATCAGGCGCTGGGCGAGCTGGCCCATCTCCAGGATCGTGGCGTGCAGGTCGTGCGGGATGGCGCGGTCGGGGAAGCGCAGCCGGGCCAGCTTGGCCACGTGCTGGGCCAGGTCGCCGGAGCGCTCCAGGTCGGCCGACATCCGCAGGGAGGTGACGACGATACGGAGGTCCGTGGCCACCGGCTGCTGGCGGGCCAGCAGGGCTATCGCGCGGGCCTCCAGCTCGTGCTGGAGATCGTCGACCCGCTGGTCGGCAGCGATCACGCTCTCGGCCAGCTTCAGGTCGGAATCGAGGATGGCCGTCGTGGCGCGCCCGATCGCCGACCCGACGAGCCGGGCCATCTCGACCAGGCCGTCGCCGATCGAGTCAAGTTCCTCGTGATACGCGTCACGCATGTGGTTGTCCCTCTCGTACGTCAGCTTTGGGGGGTCCGGGGCCCGGGACCGTGTCGTTCCGGCCGCCACTCGGCCACCGGAGGGACCCGAGAACCCCACGCTCCCACGTTCGGACCCGTACGCGTCCGTTTCCGGCACCCCAAGTGAATCAGTACTGGCTCCTGGGTGAACTCTGGGCGACGAGTGTTCGAGCTCGCACTCGGATGGCTGTGGCCAGGAGCGACGGCATGCCTAACCTGGGTGCATGGACGTGAACGCGGCGGTCGCCGCAGCGGCAGCGATCGCCGGAGTACTCACCGGTGTCATCGCCATGCTGGCGTTCCGCTGGAGCGAGCGCGACCAGAAACGCCCGACCCGTAGCTCTCTGCACACGGACGCGGTCCTTCCGCCCGGTGTGGACACCGTGCTGTCGGTGCTCAGCTCCTCCGCGGTCGTACTCGACGAAGCGGACGCCGTGGTCAAGGCCAGCTCGGCGGCTTACGCCCTCGGACTGGTGCGCGGCGGCAAGCTGGCCGTCGAACCGATGCTCCACATGGCGCGTGACACCCGTCGTGACGGGGAGATACGTCAGGTGGAGCTGGACCTGCCGAGAAGGGGCACGGGGAGGGGTGAGGCCCTCGCCGTTTCGGCGCGCGTGGCCCCCCTGGGATCGCGACTCGTCCTCCTCCTCGTGGAGGACCTGACGGAGGCGCGCCGCATCGAAGCCGTACGGCGGGACTTCGTCGCGAACGTGAGCCATGAGCTCAAGACTCCCGTCGGAGCGCTCTCCCTGCTCTCCGAGGCCGTCATGGACGCCTCGGACGACCCGGAGGCCGTCGAGCGCTTCGCCGGACGCATGCAGATAGAGGCCACCAGGCTCACCAACCTCGTCCAGGAGCTCATCGACCTGTCGAGGGTGCAGAACGACGACCCCCTGGAGGACGCGGAGCCGGTCCGTGTCGACGAACTGGTCGCCGAGGCGATCGACCGCTGCCGCCACCAGGCCGGCACGAAGCAGATCACGATGGCCGCGGGCGGCACCGCCGACCTGAGCCTGTGGGGGAACCGGGGCCAGCTCGCCGCGGCCCTCGGCAACCTCGTCGAGAACGCCGTCAACTACTCGCCCGCCCGCACCCGCGTCGGGATATCCGCCCGCCGGGTGACGGCACCCGGTGGGGAACACATCGAGATCGCCGTGACCGACCAGGGCATCGGCATCTCGGACAAGGACAAGGAGCGCATCTTCGAGCGCTTCTACCGTGTCGATCCGGCCCGCTCCCGCGCCACCGGCGGTACGGGTCTCGGGCTGGCGATCGTCAAGCACGTGGCCGCCTCGCACGGCGGGGAGGTCACGGTGTGGAGCTCCGAGGGTCAGGGCTCCACGTTCACCCTGAGGCTGCCGGAGGCGACCGCGGCCCGCGAGCGCGTGACCGATCACCACCACCACATGCCCGGACTCGACGAAGAGGACGAGAACGGGCAGCCCGACGGGACGACCACCGTCACATCCCCGTATGAACCGCTTCCTGCCCCGGAGGTCCTTCCGTGACCCGTGTGCTCGTCGTCGAGGACGAGGAGTCCTTCTCCGACGCCCTGTCGTACATGCTCCGCAAGGAGGGCTTCGAAGTCGCCATCGCGACCACCGGGCCCGACGGACTCGACGAGTTCGAGCGCAATGGCGCCGACCTCGTCCTCCTCGACCTGATGCTGCCGGGCCTGCCCGGTACCGAGGTCTGCCGCCAGCTGCGTGGCCGCTCCAACGTCCCGGTGATCATGGTCACCGCCAAGGACAGCGAGATCGACAAGGTGGTCGGGCTCGAAATAGGAGCCGACGACTATGTCACCAAGCCCTTCTCCTCCCGGGAGCTGGTCGCCCGTATCCGGGCCGTCCTGCGCCGCCGCGGGGAGCCGGAGGAGGTCGCCCCGGCCGCCCTTGAGGCCGGTCCCGTCCGGATGGACGTCGACCGTCACGTGGTCACCGTCTCGGGGGGCAAGGTCGACCTCCCGCTGAAGGAGTTCGACCTCCTGGAGATGCTGCTGCGCAACGCGGGCCGCGTGCTGACCCGCATGCAGCTCATCGACCGGGTCTGGGGTGCCGACTACGTCGGTGACACCAAGACCCTCGACGTCCACGTCAAGCGCCTGCGCGCGAAGATCGAGCCGGACCCGGGCGCCCCCCGGTACCTGGTGACGGTGCGCGGTCTCGGCTACAAGTTCGAGCCGTAGACCGGCCCCACCTCCGGCCCCACCTCCGGGCGCGTGCCCGGAGTACGGCGCGGAGCGTGAGCTGAGAGCCACGACGAAGGGCGGGACCCCTGGCCAGGGGTCCCGCCCTTCGTCGCACGGCTCGTCGCACTGTCGTGCGGCGGGGTCACTTCACTGCGAGGCGGACGCCGAGGGGGTGGCGTTGGCCGTCGCGCTCGACGACGTGGACGCGGACGGGGAGCCCGTGGCCGATCCGGACGGCGAGGAGGCCGGGGTGGCCGGAGTGGCGGAAGCGGTGGGCGCGGCCGGGATGTCGCTCGGGCCCCACTTGGAGAAGTAGCTCTCGGCCGGCACGACGAAGGCGCTCAGGCTCACGTCACCCGTCTTGCTGAACGCGAAGGTGACCTTCTGCACGCTGCCGTTCAGAACGGTCTGGGAGGGGCTGGACAGCGCCGCGGAGGCGTTGCCCTTGCCGCCGAGGACGATCGAGCCGCCGGCCGGGACGGTCAGCGCGCCCTTGCCGCCGACGGGCGTGATCTTGGCGGTGCCCTCGCCCTCGACGTTGATCGAGTCCAGGGTCTGCGCGGTGGTGCCGTTGTTGAACAGCGTCGCGGAGATCACCGCCGGACCGGTGGCCTTCACGTCGGGCTGGGTGATGACGAGCGCGTTCTGGACCTTGATGTCACCCACGGAGGTGGCCGCGTTGTCCGGCTTGACCTCCAACGTCTGGGCGTCACTGCCTGCACCGCACGCGGCGAGTGAGGCGATCGAGAACGCGATGACGGCGGCGGCGAGAGTGCCGCGTCGAAGGCTGCTGCTCACGGCGGCGGCAACTCCTTGAACGTGGGCGAAGCAGGGCGACCTCTGTGTAAAGCCGCCCTAAGGGTCTGTCAGCGGCCTTAGGTTACCGATCCGTTCCCGCGCGACCGCACCCGACCCTCCCCAAGCCGCCGACTTTGCTCGCCCGAGGGGAAAACGGGGGCGCGCTCCCGGTGGGGCGCCCTCCCCGTGGAGCGGTCCCGAGGGGCATGCTCCCGCGGGCTCCGTTGCGCCGGGTGTGCGCCCCGCTGTTCACGCTCCGCTCCTGCGGCGTGTCGGCTACTTTGATCGCGCCCTCGTCCGTCATTCACATAAGGTCCGCCGACTTAGGCTTGCGCATTTCGTGGAATGAATGCCCGGCTCTCCGGAAAATGGATCACAGGGGCCATCGGGGGTCGATGAGTAGGTGATCATCGAACGTCTTGATCAATTCCGGATTCGTCTCGTACCCGGCTTCGCCCATCGAACGGAGTAGCGGAAGTCGCGCTCTTGGAGCCGGACAAAACGGGATGTTCAGACCCTGGTGGCGAGCCCCGGGTGTCTGTGACGTACGCGTTTCGCGCCGCATGGACAGCGGCTCCGACCTGCGAATACCCTCTTCCGCTCGCCCCTCGCAGCACGTTCCTGTTGCGGTTGTCAAGCCCCGAGATATGCCCTGACCTGCGAAAACGCCATTCAGAAGACGCCGTTTCCGTGTTACTCTGGATAGCCACGGAAGGGGTACCTGTCACATGACGTTCAAGGTTGGCGACACCGTGGTCTATCCCCATCACGGGGCCGCGCTGATCGAGGCCATCGAAACTCGCCAGATCAAAGGCGTGGACAAGACCTACTTGGTGCTGAAGGTCGCCCAGGGTGACCTGACGGTACGTGTGCCAGCGGACAATGCGGAGTTCGTCGGCGTACGTGATGTGGTCGGTCAGGATGGACTGGACCGGGTCTTCGAGGTGCTGCGCGCGCCGTACGCCGAGGAGCCCACGAACTGGTCGCGTCGCTACAAGGCAAATCTGGAGAAGCTCGCCTCCGGCGATGTCATCAAGGTCGCGGAAGTCGTGCGTGACCTGTGGCGTCGTGAGCGCGAGCGCGGACTCTCCGCAGGTGAGAAGCGCATGCTCGCCAAGGCGCGCCAGATTCTGGTGAGCGAGCTCGCCCTCGCGGAGAACACCAACGAGGACAAGGCCGAGGCCCTGCTCGACGAGGTTCTCGCGTCCTGACGCCGGCTCAGTCGCCGAGACGCCGGTCGTCTTGACGTACGCCAAAGCCCGCGCAGCAGCGCAATGAAATGCCGCGGTGCCCGATGACGCAATTGCTGTCGCCGGGCGCTGCGGCATGTTCGTACCCGCGCCCATTCGGTAAAACCGGACGTTCACCCGGCATCGGCTTTTCCGCGGTATACCGGCGTATCCGATACTTGGAGTGCCGACCCGGGCCCTCGACTCGACCGGATGTCACGGAAGGGTCCGGTCAAGGCGTCGCGCCCGGCGCTCCCCCAGCTCTCCGAGCAGGGGGTACCCCCAGGCCATACCCATCCCGGTCGAGCACACAAACCTGACAGGAACCGATGTCTGACGTTTCGCTCCCTTCGCCGCCGGAAGCCCGTACCGCCGCCGTGATTCCGGCCGCCGGACGAGGTGTGCGCCTCGGTCCGGGCGCCCCCAAAGCGCTCCGCGCGCTGAACGGCACGCCCATGCTCATCCACGCCGTCCGCGCGATGGCCGCGTCCCGCGCCGTGTCCCTGGTCGTCGTCGTGGCTCCGCCGGACGGCGCGGCCGAGGTGAAGACGCTGCTCGACGCGCACGCGCTGCCCGACCGCACCGACTTCCTGGTCGTCCCGGGCGGTGACAGCCGCCAGGAGTCCGTGAAGTACGGGCTCGACGCGCTGCCGCCCGGCATCGACATCGTCCTCGTGCACGACGCGGCGCGGCCGCTCGTCCCCGTCGACACCGTGGACGCCGTCATCGAGGCCGTACGTGACGGCGCTCCCGCCGTCGTACCGGCGCTGCCGCTCGCCGACACCGTCAAGGAGGTCGAGCCCGCGGCCGTCGCCGGGGAGCCCGAGCCGGTCGTGGCCACTCCCGAGCGGGCGCGGCTGCGTGCCGTGCAGACCCCCCAGGGCTTCGACCGGGAGACGCTTCTGCGGGCCCACGAGAGCGTCACCGACAACGTGACCGACGACGCGAGCATGGTCGAGCAGCTGGGCGTGCGGGTCGTGGTGGTGCCCGGCCACGAGGAGGCGTTCAAGGTGACGCGCCCGCTGGACCTGGTGCTGGCGGAGGCGGTCCTCGCGCGGCGGAGGCTGAACGATGGGTTCTGAGACATCGGAACGGACGGCCGGGCAGGGCGCCATGGCCCGAAGCGGTCCGGTTCCCGTACTCCCGCTCGTCGGGATCGGCACCGACATCCACGCCTTCGAGGAAGGCCGGGAGCTGTGGTGTGCCGGCCTGAAGTGGGAGGGGGAGGGGCCCGGCCTCGCCGGGCACTCCGACGCGGACGTCGTCGCGCACGCCGCGTGCAACGCGCTCTTCTCGGCGGCGGGCCTCGGTGACCTCGGGGCCCACTTCGGCACCGGGCGCCCGGAATGGTCCGGGGCGTCGGGGGTCGTGCTGCTGACGGAGGCGGCGCGGATCGTCCGCGAGGCGGGCTTCGTCGTCGGCAACGTCGCGGTCCAGGTCGTCGGACCCCGCCCGAAGATCGGCAAGCGGCGGGACGAGGCCCAGAAGATCCTGTCGGACGCGGTGGGGGCACCGGTGTCGGTGTCGGGCGCCACGACGGACGGGCTCGGATTCCCGGGCCGTGACGAGGGACTGATGGCGGTCGCCACGGCACTGGTCGTCCGGGCGGGCTGAGACGGGGGAGGACTCCGTTCGCCCGAAAGGCCCGCCCCGTACGCCGGACGGTTCGGGCCGGGCGAACGGGGCGGGCGGTCCCCCGTATGTCACGAATACGTGGCCTTGCGGGGGAAGGGTCGCGGGGCACTACCCGGGGCCCACTACCCTGGGGTTGTGACCATTCGCCTGTACGACACCAGCGCCCGGCAGATCCGTGATTTCACCCCGCTAGTGCCGGGTTGCGTCTCGATCTACCTGTGTGGCGCGACCGTGCAGGCCGCACCGCACATCGGGCACATCCGCTCGGGCCTCAACTTCGACATCATGCGCCGCTGGTTCGAGTACCGCGGCTATGACGTGACGTTCATCAGGAACGTCACGGACATCGACGACAAGATCATCGCCAAGTCGGCCGACCAGGGCCGCCCCTGGTGGTCCATCGGCTACGAGAACGAGCGCGCCTTCAACGACGGTTACGACGCGCTCGGCTGCCTGCCGCCCACGTACGAACCCCGTGCCACCGGCCACATCCCCGAGATGATCGAGATGATGCGCGGGCTCATCGAGCGCGGGCACGCGTACGCGTCCGACGGGAACGTCTACTTCGACGTGCGGTCGTACGACGGCTATCTCCAGCTCTCCAACCAGGAGCTCGACAACCTCCAGCAGCCCTCCGGGGTGGGCGAGACCGGCAAGCGCGACCCGCGTGACTTCGCCATGTGGAAGTCCGTGAAGCCGGGCGAGCCGAGCTGGGAGACGCCGTGGGGGCGGGGCCGTCCGGGCTGGCACCTGGAGTGCTCGGCCATGGCCCACAAGTACCTGGGCAGCGCCTTCGACATCCACGGCGGCGGGCTCGACCTGATCTTCCCGCACCACGAGAACGAGATCGCCCAGGCCAAGGGCTTCGGGGACGAGTTCGCGAAGTACTGGGTGCACAACGCCTGGGTCACCAAGGCCGGCGAGAAGATGTCGAAGTCCCTCGGGAACTCGGTGCTCGTCTCCAAGATGGTCAAGGAGTGGCGTCCCATCGTGCTGCGCTACTACCTCGGCACCCCGCACTACCGCTCGATGATCGAGTACAGCGAAGAGGCCCTGCGCGAGGCCGAGTCGGCGTTCGCGCGCATCGAGGGCTTCGTGCAGCGGGTGGTCGAGAAGGCGGGGGGCGTCGTCGAGCCGTCCGCCGAGGTGCCGCCGGCCTTCGCCGAGGCGATGGACGACGACCTGGGTGTCCCGCAGGCGCTCGCCATCGTGCACACGACGGTCCGCCAGGGGAACTCCGCCCTGGCCGCCGACGACAAGGAAGCCGCCGTCGCCCGCCTCGCCGAGGTACGGGCCATGCTCGGCGTCCTCGGACTCGACCCGCTCGACCCGCAGTGGGCCGACGAGAGCGACCGCGGCGACGACCTCCACGGCGTCGTCGACACCCTCGTCCGGATGGTTCTCGACCAGCGCGAGGCCGCCCGTACCCGCAAGGACTGGGCCACCGCGGACGCCATCCGCGACCAGCTCAACCAGTCCGGCCTGGTCATCGAGGACGGCCCGCAGGGGCCGCGCTGGACGCTCGGACCGCGCTAGAGCACCCGCTCCGGCGGCCCGGCCGACCCCCTGTCGGCCTTGATCGATTGTGCCGCCCGGACCTCCGGGCGGCACACTTCATATACGTACGCACGCACGCCTCACACAGACAGGTAGGTCATGGCTGCTAACAACCGCCGCATGTCCGGCAAGAAGGGCGCGCAGGTCGGCAGTGGCGGCCAGCGACGCCGGGGCCTGGAAGGCAAGGGCCCGACCCCGCCCGCCGAGATGCGCAAGGGCCACAAGAAGAACCGCATCGCGGGCGCCAAGGCGAAGCAGATCGTCCGTCGTCCCTCCCCCCGCGGAGGCCGCGGTGGCAAGGGCACGTCGGAGATGGTCGTCGGGCGCAACTCCGTCGTCGAGGCGCTGCGCGAGGGCGTGCCGGCGACGATGCTGTTCGTGCAGCAGTTCATCGACAACGACGAGCGGGTCCGCGAGGCGCTCCAGCTCGTCGGTGAGCGCGGCGGCATCCACCTGATGGAGGCCCCGCGCCCCGAGCTCGACCGCATGACCAACGGGCTCAACCACCAGGGTCTCGTCCTCCAGGTTCCGCCGTACGAGTACGCGCACCCCGAGGACCTCGCCGCCGCCGCGTACGACGAGGGCCAGGACCCGCTGATCGTCGCCCTCGACGGCGTGACCGACCCCCGTAACCTCGGTGCGGTCGTCCGTTCCGCCTCCGCCTTCGGCGGCCACGGCGTGGTCGTGCCCGAGCGCCGTGCGGCCGGCATGACCGCCGGTGCCTGGAAGACGTCGGCCGGTGCCGCCGCCCGTACGCCCGTCGCGCGCGCCGCCAACCTGACGCGCGCCCTCGAGTCGTACAAGAAGGCCGGCCTCGTGGTGGTCGGACTCGCCGCGGACGGCGAGGTCGAGGTCGGTGACCTGGAGGCGCTGGGCGGCCCCGTCGTCATCGTCGTCGGCAGTGAGGGCAAGGGTCTGTCCCGACTCGTCGGCGAGACCTGCGACTTCCGGGTGCGGATTCCGATGCCCGGCGGCGCGGAGTCGCTGAACGCCGGTGTGGCGGCGGGAGTCGTGCTGTACGAGGCGGCACGCCGACGCGCCTGAACGGACGTCCGGTCGGTCACCCTCGTGGGTCAATCGGGATGTTCTGAACGATCTTGACGCGGTCCGGACAGTTCGGCGCGGTCAAAGCAGTGTCCTAACCACACGTCACTCGGTTAGATGAGTGTGGACACCAGAACACCCCGCACACCCACGGGGGACCGCTCGTCGGGATTCGACGACGTTCCCGCGCTGAGCATGGTGAAGGTGCCGAGCGATCCGGCGCAGGTCATCGTCAATCATGCGAGCTTCCGCGTCCAGCTGGCGGGCGCCTCGCGGGGCCAGTCCCCGCGCGTCGCACGGCACTTGGGCTCTCCCGGCGACGCGGCGCGGATCCCCGGTGCCGTGTCGGCCCGAGCGGGCGGGGCCGGTCCGGTCGGCGGGGCCCGCCGCCGCGCACCCGTCGTCTGGAGCGGGAAGTCCGCGCCGGACGACACCGGCGCCCACCGCCTGCTCCAGGCCGTGCGGAGCGCGGGCCAGACCCACGGCTCAACCGGGCCGACGGCCGACGCCGGTTCGACCCAGGTCATCCCGCGCATCGGCGAACAGCCGGGCTACGCAGGCGATCTGACCGGCGACACGGTCGAGACGCCCCGCGTCGGCAGCCCGCGTACTCCCGTCGGCGAAGAGCAGCGGCTACTGCCGCGGATGCGCAGCGTGGGCAGCGCCTACGACGAACGGGCCTACGACGAACAGGCCTACGCGGACGCCGACTTCGGGGACTACGGCTTCGAGGGCGACGACTTCGACGAGACGGCGGCCGACGCCCCCGCCAGGCGACGCGGCTCCGACCCGGTCCGGCAGGCCTATCACCCCGGCCGCCGGATGAACCTCGGCGTCGTGCTGCTCCCGCTGCGCGTCTTCCTCGGATTCATCTCCGTCTACGCCGGCATGGGCAAGCTCTGCGACCCCGTCTACTTCGACGGCGGCAAGCGCGGCTCCATGACGAAGTGGCTCAACACGCTGCACCCGTGGGAAGTAGCCGAGCCGCTGCGGCAGTTCGCGCTCCAGCACCCCGTCGGCTCCGGGCTCGTCATCGCCTTCTTCCAGGTCATCGTCGGCGTCGTGACCGTCCTCGGGCTGTGGCAGCGGGTGGCCGCGGGCGTCGGTGCGATGCTGTCGGCGGCGCTCATCGTCACGGTCAGCTGGAAGACGGTTCCCGCGTACGACGCGCCCGACATCATCTACCTCGCCGCCTGGTCCCCGCTGATCATCGCGGGCGCCCCGGTCTACTCCGCAGACGGGCGGCTGGCCAGTGAGGCCTGGCGGACACTCGGGCCGCGCGCCGACATCTGGGACCTGCGCGCACGGGTGCTGCGCCGCGGCGCGCTCCTCATGGCCGTCGTCGTCGGCCTGACGCTGCTCATCGGTTCGCTTCTCGGCGGCGCCGTCCGCGACTCCGGCCGGATCGTCGTCCCCGGGCCCGGCGAGGCCCCGCGCAACGAACTGCCCGGCTCCCCGCTCCCCGAGACGCCCGGCAAGCGGCATCAGAAGGCCACCCCGTCGGCCTCGGTGGCGCCCAGCCGGAGCAGCTCCGCGCCCCCGTCGACGGCGGCCAGTACGCCGGGTGCCGCCCAGGAGACCGGCAGGGCCGGCGGTGGGCAGCCCAGCCAGACCCACGGCAGCGGTCAGGCCCCGCCCCAGCGGTCCTCGCCGGTCGGCCAGGCGCCGAGCACCAGCGCGGGTCCCACCAGCAGCGGCGGCACCTCGACCGGCGGCAGCGGTGGCAGCGGCGGTGGCGCCGGCACCGGCACCGGCGGTACGGGCACCGGGAGCGGCACCTCCACCGGCGGCGGGAGTTCGTCCACCGGCCAGCCGGGCCTGGTGGGTGGCCTGCTGGGCTGACGCCCCCGCCGCATCGCGACGACGACAGGGCCCCGCACGCGGATGTGCGGGGCCCTGTCGTCGCATCGCGCGTGTGCGGCTTGGAGGCGGCGGGAAGCCGCCCTGGCGTGGTGTGCGAAGCCCTGCCGTGGTGCCGTCGCGCCGTGTGCGCGGCTCTGTCGTGATGCCGTGGCGTCGCGCGCGCGGCCCTGTCCGTAGTGCCGTCGCGTTGCCCGCGTTGCCCGCGTTGCGGACGTGGTCCCGTCGCCGCGCCCGTACGGCTCTCGTAAAGCCGGGAGGGACCGGGAGGCCGGTCTCCAACGGCCAGGGCCGGTCTCCAAGGGCTCAGGGCCGTCTCTAACGGCCCAGGGCCGCGAGCTCCTTCGCCGCCTCCGTGAGGTCCTTGGCGGTGTCGATGGCGCGCCAGTAGGCACCCTGCGGGATCGGGAAGCCGGACAGCCGGCGTTCGCGGGCAAGGCGGGGGAAGGTGGTGCGCTCGTGGTCGCCGCGCTCGGGGAGCATGTCGGTGAACTCGGGGGAGAAGACGTAGACGCCCGCGTTGATCTCGAACGTGGAGGGCGGGGCCTCGATGAAGTCCGTGATGTGACCGAAGCCGTCGGTCTTGACCGCGCCCCAAGGGATGCGGGGGCGGGCCAGCGCGAGAGTCGCGACCGCGTCGCGCTCGGCGTGGAAGTCCGCCATGTCGCGCAGCGAGAAACGGGTCCAGATGTCACCGTTCGTCGCGTACCAGGGCAGGTCCGGGTGCGGGAGGTGCGCCGCGGCGTACTTGAGGCCGCCGCCGCGGCCGAGGGGCTCCGTCTCGACGACCGTCGTGACGTTGAGCGGAAGGTCGGCCGAGTCCAGCCACTTCTGCAGGACGTCGGCGAGGTGACCGCAGGAGACGACGACGTCGGTCACGCCCTCCTCGGCGAGCCAGGTCAGCTGGTGGCCGATGATCGGCGTCCCGGTGCCGGGGATCTCGACCATCGGCTTGGGCCGGTCGTCGGTGTAGGGGCGCAGCCGGGAACCCTGGCCGCCGGCCAGGACGACGGCTTGAACGGGGCGCGACGCGGCGTTCGGATCGGTCATGCCCGAACTGTACGTGGCGCCCCGCACGCGGCTTCCTGCGGCAACCGTTCCTTAATCAGCTGTTACCGGGCGGTCCGGAATCGGCTGATTCGCGACGCTGTGGACCGGAAGACGCGCGATGCCGTGGGCGGCCGTGGTGGAGCGGGTCGAAGGCGCCGCCCATGACGCCGGACGTGAAAGGGGAGTGCCCCTCGGAGGGAGTTCTGGTCTCCGAGGGGTGCCGCGCCGGGGACGGGGGCGGTGACCTCAGAAATGGGTGGCCGCGACCCCCGAGGCGAACGCCGTGTCACAGACGGGCCGGGCGAAGGACTGGGCGCGGGTCGGTCCGTACGTACGGACCGCGGCGCGGCCCAGGGCGCGGGCGATGGAGGCGCAGTGCTTCGCGAGCGACGGACGGCCGTTCACCGCCTCCTGGAGGTGGGTGAGAGCCACGCCCGGGTTCTGCTCCTGGAGCTCCAGGAGCAGCTTGTCGCGCAGGACGTCCTGCGGGACGCGGGAGACGGCTCGGGTCGAGACGTCTTCGGAGGACGCGGTGAGCACCGAGCTCGAGGAATTCCCCGACCAGTTGACTCGGGTGACCGCGAGAGTCCCGGAGAGCACCAGGACGACAGGCAGAACGAGGGCGAGGGTGCGGCCGATCCGGCGGGCGGGGCCACGGCCACGCCGGGTCCGTTGGTTAGTGGTGGAGTGCTTCACGCGAGTGAGGGTAGCGCGGGGTGATGATTTGGCGACATTTAGTCACCGGTTCGGGGGACGGGGAAGTGGTGTTTTCTGGGCGCCGCGTTGACGTACGCATATCGAAATGCCCGGTCTGTCGCGGTATTTGTCGACAACGAAGAGGGCCCCGCAGCCTGCTGCGGGGCCCTCTTCGTCAACTTGGGTTGATTCAACCCTTACGGGGTGTGCGTTTCCGCCCGGATGACGCGGACGTCAGTCGGACAGGCGCTCGCCCGTCGAGGTGGAGAACACGTGGATCTCGCCCGGACGCGGCACGACGTGCAGCGTGGCGCCCTTGTCCGGGACCGAGCGGCCGCTGACGCGGACGACGAGGTCCGTCAACTTGTCGTCGACCTTCGCGGAGCCGTAGACGTAGCCGTCGGCGCCGAGCTCCTCGACGACGTTCACCGAGACGGCGAGACCGGCCGGGGCGTCCTCGGTGTCCTTCGACAGCGACTTGGCGGCCTCGCCGTTGTGCTCGACGACATCGAAGTGCTCGGGGCGCACGCCGACGGTGACCGTGCGGTCGCCCTTGTCGGCGGCGGCCGAGAGGGCCTCGCGGTTGACCGGGACGACGCTGTTGCCGAACTTCACGCCACCGTCGGTGATCGGGACCTCGACGAGGTTCATCGCCGGGGAGCCGATGAAGCCGGCGACGAAGAGGTTGGCCGGGCGGTCGTACATGTTGCGCGGCGAGTCGACCTGCTGGAGCAGGCCGTCCTTCAGCACGGCCACGCGGTCGCCCATGGTCATGGCCTCGACCTGGTCGTGGGTGACGTACACCGTGGTGATGCCGAGGCGGCGCTGGAGCGAGGCGATCTGCGTACGGGTGGAGACGCGGAGCTTGGCGTCGAGGTTCGACAGCGGCTCGTCCATGAGGAAGACCTGGGGCTCACGCACGATGGCGCGGCCCATGGCGACACGCTGGCGCTGACCGCCCGAGAGGGCCTTCGGCTTGCGGCCGAGGTACTCGGTGAGGTCGAGGATCTTCGCCGCGTCCTCGACCTTCTGGCGGATGTCGGCCTTGTTGACGCCGGCGATCTTGAGCGCGAAGCCCATGTTGTCGGCGACGGTCATGTGCGGGTAGAGCGCGTAGTTCTGGAACACCATCGCGATGTCCCGGTCCTTGGGCGGCAGGTGCGTGACGTCGCGGTCACCGATGCGGATGGCGCCGGCGTTCACGTCCTCGAGCCCCGCGAGCATGCGGAGCGAGGTGGACTTGCCGCAGCCGGAGGGACCGACGAGGACGAGGAACTCGCCGTCCTCGATGTCGATCTCCAGAGCATCGACGGCGGGCTTCTCGGAACCCGGGTAGATCCGGGTCGCCTTGTCGAACGAGACAGTGGCCATGGTGATGGGCCCCCTTCACCGGCAGGAACGTGCCGGACGATCCGTTGTAAAGGTGGTGATCCACTACGGAAACGCCCATAGTGGTGTAGTCCACATGAGTGAACCGGGTCAGGACGCTACCTGGCGTTCATGTGTTCTGTCAGCACCCGGGCACCGGTGAAGTTCGCGGAAACTCTCGACAGGGCTCCGTCGTGACGTGGGTACACTGCACGGGCACGCCCGCCCCGCGCGCGCGGCACGCCTCCTTAGCTCAGATGGCCAGAGCAACGCACTTGTAATGCGTAGGTCGTCGGTTCGAATCCGACAGGGGGCTCTGTGGAAGCCTCAGGACTCACTCGCCGTGACCTGGGGCTTTTGCTTTTCCGTGATCTCTTCGTGGTCTAAACCACTAGCCTTGTCGATCTTGAAAGTGTGTCGATGGGGCCCAAATGGGGCCCGCGCGGGGGGCGAGACTGGCTTCAGGCCCCGTCAGGCCGCCTCTTCGCCCTGGTCCTTGGACTTCTTCTTCGCCTTCTTCTTGGCCTTCTTCGCGTCCTTCTTCTCCTTCTCCCGGTATGCGGTGAGGAGGTCAAGGGACGCGGACGCAGTCGCGGCGTGCATCTCGGGCAGCACCGTCTGGTAGGTATCGGTCGTCATCCGCATTGAGGAGTGCCCGAGCATTGCCTGTACGGCCTTCGGGGCGACGCCGGCAGCAAGCGCCAGGCTTGCCGCCTCGTGGCGGCCGTCGTGCAGCCGGATCGGCGGCAGTCCGGACAACTGCACCAGTCGGTCCCACCGGTCAGAGAAGAACTGCGGGTGGTACACGGAGCCGTCTTCCTTGGTGAAGACCCGGTTTCCGGAGTTCTTCGCTGCTTTCTCGGCCTCCCACTCGGCGCGCTCGGCGCTCTGCTTCTTCTGCCACGCCTTGAGCAGCATCACCGAGTCTCGGTTCAGCTTGATGTCGCGGACGCTGTCGGCCTTCGGGTCGTCCTCGTGGACCTCGTACGAGATCGACACCAGCTGTTCGCTGATGTGGATGACCTCTTCGTTCAGGTCGATCTCGTCCCAGGTGAGCGCGGCCAGCTCGCCGCGGCGTAGGCCGTGGAAGAGCACCAGGTGCCAGGCGTGGAAATGCCGGTCGCCGACGATGAAGTCCAGGAACTCTGCCGTCTGCTTCAGGGGCCACACCATGACCGGGGACGGCTTCTCGCCAGTCCGCTTCCAGCGGGCCACCCGCGGGGCGGTCCACGCGAGGGCGCGCGGCTTGGTGACCTTCGGCAGGGTGAGGAACTGGGCGTAGTTCTTGGCAATCAGCTCTTCTTTGACGGCGGCGCCCAGAGCGGAGGACAGCGTTGCCTTGATGCTGAGCATCGTGGCCGGGCCGGTGCGCCGCTGCATCTTCTTGCGGGCGGCCTCGTAGTCGTTTCGGGCCTCTGTCCACATTCCTCGCAGGAGGGCTCGCTCTGACTTCTCGTCCGGTGTGGAGCGCGGAGCGTTGCGCCATGCCTGCGACCTGACGTCGGTCTTCGTGCGTAGCTCGTCGACGCGGGCGCGGTGCTCAGCGCGGCGCTCGTTGTCGGCAATGATCCAGTCGAAGATGCCCTGGCAGTGGCGGGCCCGTAGGTCGCGCATCTTCAGAGCGCCGAGGTGGGGGACTAAGTACAGCTCGATGTCCCGCGCGTACTCGTGGGCGGTGGTCCGCTTCAGCTCGGTCTTCTTGCTCTTGATCCAGCGCAGCAGGAACTCCGCGACGGTTTCGTCGGACAGCACGTTCACGCCGGCCTTGGAGGCCCGCCACACCTCCTCGCACTTGGCTGCGGCCTCTTCCTGGGTGCGAAAGCTGCCCTCGCGGGCGCGCTTGCGGTGGCCGTCACCGTCTCGCTCCAGGTCGATTTGGTAATACCACGAGCCGTGAGTGCGCTCTGTGAGTTTGGGGCAGTTCCGCTCCAGGTGGCCGATCTTCCGGGTGCCGTCGTCGTTGAAAATGGGCTTGCCGTCGTCGTCGAACAACGGACCTTTACAGGCGCACCTTTTATACGTCTTTTCCTCGAACACCGTGCCCTGGACCCTTCGCTAGGACGTCACTGTCGGTGCTCATTCTTCCCTAGTGGCCCCTTCGAGGGCTGATTGTTTTGCTTGCTCCGTGTATGGTGAGCGCGGGTTGGCGCGCGGGGAGAAACGCGACAACGAGATGGCAAGGACAGGCATTACGACGGTCCCTGATCAGCGCGGGATGAGCCTTGACGAGGTCTTGGCGCTACCTGCAACAGTCAACGTCGTGACCGCTGCCCGTGCGCTGGGTATCGGCCACAACAAGGCGTACGACTTGATCAAGTCCGGGCAGTTCCCCGTAAGGGTTCTGCCGATAGGCAACACGGTGCGAATCCCCACAGCAGCCCTGTGGGAGGCGCTGGGGGTCAGCTCGCTGCGGGGAGCCCTCGGCGGGCCGTCGAGTTGAAGGTGAGAACGGTGGCATGCCGCGGTTGTACGGGTTCGACAACCAGGCCCTGACGCGCGTTCGCGCGGATGAGCGCCAAGTCGTACGCGAGGCTGTGAGCCGCATCCGGGCCGGGCAATCGCAGGCTGAGGCCGCAGCGTGGATGAACGCTGAGGGACACCGCGGAACCATGGGCGGCGCGTGGACCAGCATGACGCTGGGCCGACTCCTGGACAACCCGGCGATCGCCGGACTGGAGCGCGCCCCTGAAGGTGGAGAGCTGGTCGAGACAGGCCGCGAGGCGCTGATCACCCCGGAGGAGTTCCGGGAGTTGCAGAAGCGCCCTGGCCGGCGTGGCAGCGTTCGCTCAGGCGAGAGCCGCGAGCCGGACAACGAATACCTACTGGCAAGCGGCGTCGCGGTGTGCGGCGAGTGCTCCACGCCGATGACGGGAGGGCGTACCAGCGCGGGCACGCCCTCCTACCGCTGTCAGACCAGCCGCGGAGGGTGCGGCAAAGTCCGCATAACCGCATCCCTGTTGGAAGACCACGTGGCCGAGCATCTTCTGGGTGAGCTGGCCCGCCCCGGATCGCGCGCTGTTCTGGAACAGGCCAGAGAGAGCGCCGAGGCTGAGGCGAAACAGCTGCGCGGGCGACAGGTCGCCCTGGAGGAATCCCGCGCCGAACTGGCCGCACCGTACGCGGCCCATGACCTCTCGCGGGACGCGTTCGTTGCGGCGGACAAACGCATCACCGAGGATCTGAAGGTAGTGCGATCCCGGCTGCGCTTTGTCGAGCAGGCCGCCAATGTGCCGTTGGGCGGGGTGGAGGACTTGGCACGCTGGTGGGAGCACGCGCCGTACAGCTCCAAACGGGCGCTGGTGCTGCTGCTGTTGGAAAAGATCGTTGTGCGTCCGGCGCGTGCCCGAGGGGTGCGCGACGTTGACGACCGGGTTGAGCTGAACTGGCGCGCTGCCGAAGCTGCTTGAGGCTGGACCGGCACCGCGCCGGGCGCTACGGCTTTACGTCGTGATCGGGTGAGGTCGGCCACCAGTAGATGACCTCGTTCATCGTCTCCACGTCGAGAGTCTTGCGCAGATCGCTCATCTGCTCGTTGGCCCAACTTGTGCTGATCCCGCACGCCTTCGCGGCCTGTTTCTGATTCTTGCCCAGGCACAGTTGGCGAAGGACGGCCCGCTGGGTGGGATTGGTATTCAGTGTTCCATCAGGATTGGCGCTGCCCCGGCCGCCGAGCCATGGGTCGGCGCCCTGCCAGAACAGGTCGAACACGGCGGCGATGAAGCCGCACACCAGATGGTCACGGACCAGGACCGCTTCTTCCGACGCGTCTACCTCGCTGTTGTGAACAGGGATGAACGCGGCCTGGGTGTCGTACATGACGATGCGTGGAAACGGCGTGTTGAGGGTGCGGATTTCTCCGCCGGCGGCAGCCATCTCGTGGGCCCAGTCGCCGACGTTGGCGACTCGGCGGACGGAGCTGTGGTAAAGCGTGCGGAGTGCCAGGCCGCGCGCGAGGGCTTGCGGGTCGCGGGTCCTGGAACGAGTTAGGTCGTCGGCTGTTCGCTGGCCGGGCTGGGCAGTTCGGACCACACTGCGAGCGGCGGCCGCCTGCTCGGAGATGCGTGTGTTGATGAGTTTCTTGCCGGTCAGGAGCTCCACCGAGCCGGTCGCGCGAGCTGCGTCGTAGTGATCGCGAAGCTGCAGCAGAAAGTCAGGCAAGGCGCCGACGTAGGCGGTTACTGAAGTCAGTTGCTGGTGTACCAGGTTGACCATATGCGCGTAGGTGTGGCGTGGCTCGACAGCGGCATATACGTCTGCCTCGTACGGGTGCGCGACGGCCAGGCCTACGTCGACAAGTTCTTCCAGGCCGACGGTTGTTGGAGCCAGCTTGTCTCCCGCGAGGATGCGTAAGTAAGTGTCTACGGCCTGAGGAGACAGATCAGGCAGCTTCGGTACTTGTGGCACCTTTCGAACCCCTGACAATGTCCAGTGGGCGAAACCCTGGGTATGGAAGGCTTGATGATCGCACAAAACCGCTACAGGGTGTTCGAATAAGGCGCACTAAATCAACGCGCGTCACCTTTTCGGGCAGGCCATCTGAAGGCTGTGGGACGCACGCCTGCCTGTCGACTCGGATACGAAGGGGAACCTTGCATGGTCGTTCGTCGTATTTTGCGGCTCGTGGCTTCTGGCGCGCTCGTGGCGATTGCTGGCCTGATCGTGGTCTCGATAGCCGAGGCGCCTGCTCAGGTGCGGGTGGTGGCCGAGGGCTCGGCTGATCTTCCGGTGGTAGCGGATCAGGGTCAAGGGGAGAGTGATGCCCTGAATCAGCTCGGAGATAGCTCCTGGTAAGAGGCCGAGGGTAGGCCGGTCAGGCATCTGGGAAGACGGGCCCAGGTCTCTGGTGCGGGGGTCTCTAGTTCTCTTTTGGGGGAAGTGCGGGAATCGGCGAGGGGTGGTGCACGCGAACCGATCGCGTGTGGTGAAAAGAAGGGCGCTCGCCGCCCAGTAGGGGAGGAAGTCACAGTGGCTGTCGATCCGGCACGCATCCGTCGGCGCATGCAAGAGGCCGAGGGATCGAACCGCCGCAGCCTGGGGGTGCGAGAGGCGCGGGTGGCGCTACGGGCGCTGGCCGTGGTCTTGGACGGGGGGCCGCACGAGAAACCAGGCCACGCAGGGGCGGCGCTGGAGCAGGCAAGCTGACCTGAACCCCCATACGTACAGAGGCGGGCGCATCCTTTGGCGCTCGCCTCTACGCATGCTCTGACCTGCGGTAATCGCCCCAAAAATACTTGCCACCACCGCTTGTGCAGCTACAATAAGAGCAGGAGGGGGAGAGGGACCCGCCCCACCCCACCAGGCCTCTTGGAGTGAAGCCGTGACGATCCAGTCCCTGCCCATCAGCGAGATTCACCGCAACGAGCGTCAGCCGCGCGAATACTTCGACCCCGCCGCTCTGCAGGAGCTCGCGGACAGCATCAAGCGGTTTGGCCTCATGCAGCCCATCGAGGTTCGCCCCATGCAGCCCTCCGAGGCCCGGGCGGACGGCGAAGTCCACGTCTACGAGATCGTCGCGGGCGAGCGTCGCTGGCGCGCCCACCAGCTCGCCGAGCTGACGCACATCAACTGCATCGTCTCCGCCGACGACCTGACCGGCCTGGAGCGTTTCAAGAGGTCGGTCGCCGAGAACCTCAACCGCGCCGATATGACGCCGATGGAGGAAGCCAGGGCGTTCCGACGGATCCTCGACGAAGGGGACGGTGTCGAGGCCGGCGTGGTCGCCAAGGAGTTCGGGAAGTCCACGCAGTACGTGAACCTGCGCCTGGCGCTGCTCGCCCTGACCGACGAAGTCCAGCAGCACGTCAACTCGGGCGCGATAGGCACCCAGGCCGCCGTGCAGATCGCGGCCCTGACGCCCGGCAACCAGGCGGCGGTCATGAAGAAGTGGGCCAAGGGTGCCTTCGCGGGCGACAACGAACTGGTGCACTTCGCCTACGCGTTGAAGCAGCAGCAGGGCCAGACCATCGCACTCCTTGTGGAGGACATGACCCCCGAGCAGCGCGAGGAACGGCAGCGCGAGCGCGTCACAGCGCGGAGGAACATCGACAAGATCGAGCAGGTGCTCGGCCTGCTGGAAGACCTCGGCAAGGCTGACCCGATGAAGCTCGCTCTGGCCCTGGAGGGCGAGGTCGGCAAGCGTATGGCGCAGATGGACCGCGTTGCCGACGCGGTAGCCAAGGCTCGGTGGAACCTGCGGCAGGTCAAGGCGCATGCCGAGGCCCGCGAGATCGCCCGCCTGAACCCCGACGCCGAGCACAAGAGCCTCGCGGCGCCGGTCGGGCCGGAGGCGCCGGTGGAGCCGCAGGTCCCGGTCGGGCCGGAGGCTTCGATCAGGCCGAAGCGAGCGGCCTCGGCCAAGCGGAAGGCTCCGGCCAAGCGTGCGGCTTCGACTGCGGTTTGACTGACTCGGCCCGCCCTGCCCGGGGCGGGCCGAGCTTGGCCCCAATTACCGAAGGGAACCCCTGTGAGCGATGCAACCGGCCGCCCTGACTGGACGAGCATGAAACCTGCCGACTTCGGCGCCCGTGCCAAGGAGGGCCAGGATGCGCTGTTCCTCGTCGACGAACCAGACGCCTGTGGCACCGACACCCTGGACGGTTACGGCTTCGGGGCTGTCCTGTGGGTCGACCGGCCTAGCTCCGCCCCGACCGACACCGACCCTCTCGTTGACTAACCGCACCCCGACTGTTGGCCGGCTGGAGCGTAACGACGACCGCAAGGTCACCTGTCTCGATCCCACAAGAGATGTGCCACAACACTCGAACGTGGTACGTTCTGTGCGCTGATCGGGAACGGCTGCAGTCGCGGGACCGGCCCGTCAGTAACGCCGTGGCATGCGGCATCCCCTCACGGTGTCTGGCGGGTGGCAACCCCCCCGCGCCCTGCCCGCCAGACACCGGCTCCGCCCATGCGGAGCCGCAAGGGATGCCGCCCCACGCACCCGCGAAATGGACCCGCTCAGCCACCCGGCCGGGCGGGTCCCCGCGTACCCAGGAGAAGACACATGACTGCGACCTACCGTGCCGACCATGCAGACGACCCCGAGCGGTACGAGCGGCTCATGCGCGAACGCTACGGACCGCTGGACAAGGTCATGGCCGAACGAAGCGGGCCCGGTTCGTCTGCCCGGAGACCGCCGATGGACCGGGCTACCCCCGACCCGGCGGCTGCGGAACACGTCGCTGAGCTCGAAAAGGCAATCTCGCAAGGCCCTGTCGGCCGACTCGGGCCCGCTGCACCCATAGAACAGCGCACCCCGCCAGTTCCCGGGATGACGTGGTGCAACGCGTGCGACGGCTGGTGCACGCAGCAAGGCATCTGCGGCTGCAACGACCGATAGGCGAGAAGCGTTGCGCTACTTCCACGATGGCGTCACCGGGCTTGAGTCCGGTGACCTCATCGCTCCATATGCTCCGAACACAGTCGAGGAACGCGATGTCCTCGACGCGGCCGAGCCGACAGTGCAGCGCCTGGTAGGCGAGCACGCCGAAGCCCTGGCCGCTGCCTACAGAGAACGCAACCACCTCGCCGCGTGGCTCGCTGCCCTCCATCCAAGCGTCATTGCGCCCGCACCCGACGCCGGTGACGGCTGGCATCGGCTGTTCCTGCGTGCCGGGGGCTGGCAGTTCACCTGGCCCGTCGCGCCCGCGGACCTGATGCTCTTCGACCACGTTCAGCGTGTCCCCGCCGGCGACGCCCGCGCTCGTTGGGACGGGCACACCACTGCGCAGAAGTACCTGCGCATTCGCACCCACGCAGCAGTGCTGTGCTTGTCCGACAGCACCAGCACTTGACGTGTGACCAGCGTCGTCGCGGCCCGCGCCAACAGCGGCTCGTGGCAACGCTGTTGCTTCTGCAGACACTCGGCAGCACCGCTACGGTTGGCAGCACAAGCCACCAACGAGACGGCCCCCGGCGGTGAGGACACACCAACCCGGGGGCCTGAGCAGCAGGAGAGTGAACCTCCCATGCCTGATCCGTACCGTACAGCGCCTGCGGCACCCGGCCGCACCAGGCCGACCAGAGTGCTGGTCACCGCCGTATTCCTCGCCGCGGTCGCCGCGTTCGAGTCTGTGGGCTTCCGCATGTCGTACGAGGCACTGCACCGCGTCGCAATCAGCAACGCCGTTCCTCAGCACAGCGCGTGGATGTTCCCTGTCCTCGTCGACGGCGGCATCGTCCTTGGCTCGGTCGGCGTCGTCCGAGCCCTGGCGGGCAACCGCTCCACCAGGCCGTACTGGACGGTCGCGATCGGGTTCACTCTCGTCAGTTGGGGCTTCAACGTCTCCAACGCCCCACGCACCGCTGGGGGGTGGGCGGTGGCCACCGTCGCACCGCTCGCCCAGATGATCGCCCTGGAGATGGGTATGCAAGAGCTGCGCGCACTGCTGCAGCAGCCCGTGACCGCACCACAGCATGCGCCAGCGTCTGCCCCGGCGGCACCGCCAGCAGCAGCACCGGAGGAAGATCTGGCAGTCCAAGAGAACAGCACTGGCCAGCAGCCGGAACAGCAGGTCGACGCCGAGCAGCAGCACCAGCCCGAGCCCGACCAGCAGGACGAGCCCACTGGCGACAGCGGGCAGCAGCGCCAGCAGCGGCATCGGCCCGCGCTGCAGCCGGACACCAGCAGACCATGGGCGGTGCTGTACGAGGAGTGCAGCACCGAGGAGCAGCGGATCGCCCTGACCCGCGAGGCGCTGCCGGAGCGGGCCAAGCTGACAGCGCCCCAGTGGGCCGTCGACATAGGCAAGGGCGAGACGCGGGCCCGGGACCTTTTGCGTGCGGCCCGCAAGCCTGCCGCTGACACGCAGCTGGAGCTGCTGGGCGCCTGATCCTCTAGTGTGGGCGGGCGTAGGGCGCGGGGGCACGCTCCTACACGAAGGACTCCTGCTGTGAGTGCTGCGCCCGCCCGCATCCCCGAGTCGCTGCTGCCGCTGGCCGTGCCGATCGGCGATCTGACCGAGTACTACCGCAACCCGCGCACCGGCGACGTCGATGCCATCGCCGAATCGCTCCGCGTCAACGGCCAGTACAAGGCCATCGTCATCAACCGCGGCACCCACACCGGCCGTCCAAACGAGATCCTGGCAGGCAACCACACCTGGGCCGCAGCCAAGCAGCTCGGCTGGCAGCAGATCGCGGCGACGTTCATCGACGTGACCGACGAGGACGCCGCCCGCATCGTCGTCGTCGATAACCGCACCTCCGACCTCGCCGGGTACGACAGTGATCTGCTGGCCGACATCCTGGAAGAGCTGCCCGACCTCGACGGCACCGGCTACGACCAGAATGCCCTGGACAAGCTGCTCGACAGCCGGGCCCTGCCCGACACGATCGACCTGCCCTCCGACGGCGCGGGAACCGGGTCCATGGCCAAGCTGGAGTACCTGCAGTGGGGCTACCTGCAGTGGTCCACCATCCGCGTGCAGATCACCGCAGCCGAGGTGGAAACCCTCAACGCCATCTACGAGCGGTACCTCACCGAGTCCCGCTCTGACCTCGGCTTCGGCTGGCACCTGCTGCAGGAGGCCCACACCGAGACCGCCGAGGCTCCGGCCGTCGGTGTGGAAGCGGCCTCGGGCCAGGACAGCCCCGCGGACGGCGCCGGCGGAGCCAGCGACGAGGGCCGGGAGGACGAGGACGCATGAGTGCCCCCACCACGACGTTCTACGAGGCGTACCCGCTCAAGAACCTGCGCCCCGCCGACTACAACCCGCGCCACCTGTCCGAGGAAGCCTTCGAGCGGCTGAGGGCATCTATCCGTCGGCACGGCATCGTAAAGCCGGTCATCCTCAACGCTGACGGGACGCTGGTCGCAGGCCACCAGAGAACCAAAGCAATGACCGCGCTCGGAATGACGCACACCCCTGCCGTCATGCTCGGCACCAAGGTCCGCCTGAGTGACGAGATCCAGTTCAACCTCCTGCACAACAGGGTGGAGACCGAGGCGAGCGTTGTGTACGCCCAGCCCGGGTCCTTCGGCGAGTGGTCATGGATCCCGTGGCAGACGATCGAGGTCGCCGAGTCCCGCAACAAGCCGTTCCAGCAGGCGATCTCGTTCATGACCGGCGGACACGGAGCGTGGGGCAGCGTCGTCATCGACGACCAAGGCCGCATTGCCCTCAACGCCGAGTACGCGGTCGTCGCCGCGAAGAACCACTTCGACGTCCTCGCCTGGACCTGCCCATCCCTGGACGCCGCCCAGCTGGTCGCCGACCTCACCGGCGAGTACGGCGTGTATGACTGGACCGGCCTGGAAGAGCAGGCGCCGGTCTACAACCAGCACATCGTGCAGCCCAAGCGGCTGCGCCAATACACCTCGCTGCGCAAGCAGGGGAAGCTGGCGTACAAGAGTGAGGTGTGGGAGAAGCTGGTACTCCCGCGGCTGCGGAAGCGCCCCGACATGCGAGTGGTCGACTTCGGCGCCGGCCACGGCGACTACGCCAAGAAGCTGCGCCCCGAGGGCTACCTCATCGACGACTACGAGCCCTACAGAACCACCCCCGGGAAGTACGCCGTCGACATCAAGGGCGTCGTGTCGATGGTCCGCACCATCGAGACGGGGCTGCGCGAGCACGGCCTGTACGACGTGGTCGTCCTCGACTCGGTCATCAACGCCACCACGTCGCTGGACTACCAGCACTGGGTCCTCACTGCGGTAAATGCGCTGTGCGCGGCCGACGGCACGGTGTGCATCGGCACCCGCAACCTGCTGGCCGAGCAGGCATTCGAGAAGTCGCAGCACTCCACGAGCAGGGAATCCTCACGTCTGACGTTCCTCGACTCCGAGCACGTCGACATGCGGTTCATGCAGGGCAAGTGGATGAGGATCCGTTTCCACACCCCTGAGTCGCTGGCCGAACTCCTGCAGGCGTACTTCGGGGAAGTGACCGTCGCCGGCCGCTCCAACGCAACGCTGCGCGCCGTGTGCAGAAACCCCATCAGGCTTTCCGACCTCGATTATGAGAAAGCCCTCGATGAAGAATTCAATATGCCCTATCCGAACGAATTCAGGCATGGTCGCCATAAGCGGCTCGTGGAAAATTTGGTAAAATTGGTTAAAGAAAGGGAAGTTCCCTAGGTCTCATGCAGAGGGGGGATCCGAGTAATGCAAAAGCCGCCCGTGAGGGTCGGATTAACCACAACCGCGCCATACCTGATCATGTGGTTGGTTGGGGTTCGTAACGTCAACCTCGAAAAGCACTGCCTGGAGTCGTTCGGGGTGCCAGACCGCTACCCGGTCAACCCGCGGGCGCCCCGCCAAAGCGTCACACTGCCGGCGGAGAACCCGCCCCTTGCCTGGTATACGTGTGCCCTCCCTCATCCCTGGGATTGGTCGAGCAACGCGCACCTGGCTTTCGAGTATGCCGAGGGAAACCAATGGGAAGGTCCCGCCCTCGTGCGCGGTCTTCAGGTGACTCTCGAAAACGCCCGCCCTATCTTCGGATGGGGCGAGCAGTCGATACCCGGCTTCGCTGAGAGGCGCGGCCAGTACCTGTACCGAACATGCCGAAACTGGCAGTTCGCCTGGTGGCTGCGCTCGAACCGCGACGCGCCAGACGTTCCGCCCATGCCGCCCGAGCCGCCCGCCGACCACCCGGACCAGCTCACACTCATGTGACGCCCGGAGGCGGGGCGGCAGTGCGCCGCCCCGCTTCCGCGCCCAACTCGCGCGTGAAGGTCGCGACGGCCTGTCCGTCGGTGCCATACGGAATCATGTGGGTGGGGCGCGGGGGCGCAACCGGAAGGATCGCCGCCCCGTGGGACGCCCCGATAAGGCCACCCGCGCCGCCATAACGCAGCGTCGCGCGGACGCCATCGACCTACGCCTTGCCGGCGTGGACTGGCTCACCGTGGGCCGCAAGCTCGCCGCAGACCCCGGCATCAACTCCGACCGGATTGCCTACCCCCAGGGCTACGGCATCGAACGGTACAAAAAGGGTCAAGAGCCGCCCGGTGATGAACAGCTGATAAACGCCGCCTGTAAGGACGTACGGCAGGCTCTGAAGGAGCGCACCACCGAGCAGGACGAGAAGGCCGACGAGCTGCGCGCGGTGGAGAACCTGCGCCTGGACCGCTTGTTCTTCGTCGCCTACCGGCAGGCCGTCAAGGACGGTGACCTGCCTGCCATCGACCGCGCCCTGCGCATCATGGAGCGCCGCGCTCGCATGAACGGCCTCGACAAGCCAGCCAAGACTGAGATCGTCACGCCTCCCAGCTCGGACAGCGAGCTCACCGTCATCGCACTCGACGAGCTCGAAGCCCTCATCGGTATATCGGAGGAGGCCGCGAGTGGCTCGGACGAGTAGTAGCGAGCGTGAAGCCAAGGCGCTGGCCGCCTATCGCAGCAGACCGCCGGCGGTGCGCCGCGCCCTGGCGGCGAAAGCCTCCCCCGAACTGCGTGCCCAACTCGCCCGCATCGAACGCTCCATCGCCATGGATGCGTCGCCGGGGGCGCTCGCTGCAGTCCTCACGGAACGCCGTGAGATGCAGGCTCGCCACCTCCACCTCATAGACCAGGCGTGGATCGACATGGCCGAGGGCCGGGCCGACCGCGTCATGATCACGATGCCGCCGCGTCACGGCAAGTCGCGCCGGGCCTCTCGCTGGGCACCCCTGTGGTACCTGCGCCAGCACCCTGACCGTCGCGTCATGATCGCCTCCTACTCAGGAGACCTCGCCGAGGAACACTCCCGGTGGATCCGCGACGCCATCGAGACATGGGGCGACGAACTCGGCATCCACCTCAACCCGTCCAGCCGCGCGGCAATGCGCTTCGACATCCAAGGCCACCAAGGCGGCCTCGTCGCCGCGGGCATCGGCGGCAGCCTCACCGGTAAGGGCGCCACCATCGCCCTCGTCGACGACCCCGTACAGGACATGGCCTCCGCCGACTCCCCGAACATGCGCCGCAAAACGTGGGAATGGTGGCAGTCGGTGCTCCAGACCCGCCTGGAGCCCGACGGCGCGATCTGCGTCATCCAGACCCGCTGGAACGAAGACGATCTCGCCGGCCGGATCCTCGCCGACGCACAGGCCAACGAGTGGCACGTCATCGACCTGCCCGCGCTCGCCGACTCACCCAACGATCCCCTTGGCCGCGAGTTGGACGAGCCGCTGTGGCCCGAACGCTTCGGCGCCGATCATCATGCCGTCACCCGCCGCCGTGTGGGAGAACGCGTGTGGGCAGCCCTCTACCAGCAAAAGCCGCGCCCCCCAGAGGGCGGCGTATGGCAGCGCGCCTGGATCACGGACCACCGCATCACCACCGTCGAGTTCGGTGGCCTCGATATGGCCCGCATCATCGTCGCCGTCGACCCCGCTGGCGGAGAGTCCGCCGTGGGTGACGAGACCGGGATCATCGGAGCCGCCCGCGGCTTCGACGGCCACCTGTACGTCCTCGAGGACCGTTCCGCATCCATGGGCGCCAACGACTGGGGCCTCACAGCGTGCCGCCTCGCGATGTCCCTCACGGCCGACGCCATCGTGGTGGAGTCCAACTACGGCGGCGACATGGCCCGGCAAGTCCTCTCCCAAGCCTGGGAACAGCTGCGCCGCGACGGCACCACCGGCGGACAGCTGATGCCCCGCGTCCTCGAAGTCACCGCCAAGGTCGGCAAACGCCTACGCGCCGAACCTATCGCCCAGCTGTACGAGCAAGGCCTCATCCACCATGTTGGCGCCCACGTCGCCCTGGAGGACCAGATGGTCACCTGGGTCGTTGGAATGGACTCCCCTGACCGGATGGACGCCGCCGTCCACGGACTGACCGAACTCGCTGACCCTGACCAGCTCGCCGCTGTCGCCGGACACATCCACGACGACCGCCTCGGCGGACGCCGATGACCCCCGGAAACGGCCCCATAAAGCCCAACGGCCCTTCCAGGTGCGGCTGTTACCCTCTTGGCCCATGTTGACCAGGGGGAAAGTCGCCGCCGCAGCAGTCGTGTGCGCGGCCGTCGTCGCCGGCGCGGTCCTGCTGTGGCCCACCTCGGATGAGGCGCCCGCAACGCCCACCTCGGATCAGATCAAAGCCTCCGCGCAGGCCCGCCTGGACGCCTCGCTCAAGGCAGGTCGCGCCGCCAGGGCGAACATCCGGGCCGTGGGCAAGACGCCGAACGGCAAGCAGTGCCAGGCCGCGTGGGACAACCTGTTGGACTCAGAGCAGCGTGACCAGAGGTATGCGATGTGGATGCTCGGGTGCGCCGACACGGCCACTCCGTAGCAGCACGGCTCGCGGTGCACGATGCTCGTGATCGGCTGGACGAAACTCCCAACCGGTGGGGCAGGGTGCCGTAGTAACCTGCGCCCATTGCTCAAACTAGGACGCTGGGGGACAGCACGTGACCGATCGGACCATCGCGCCGGAGGGAATGCCACGGCCTAGCGGCGAGCACGGCCAAGCTCTTCTCGACCTGGTCTGGCAGTACTTCGCCGACTCGCTTTGCTGGCCGACCTTCGACTACGTCGATCGGAAGCTTTATGCGTCCGGTCTGAAGTTCGAGGAGGCCGTGCAACAGTTGTGCCCTGCGCTGCTACGGGGTGTGGACGCTGGCCTGTGGCGGCTTCCGCAGAGTGCGACAGAGCTGTCTCTAACGGTTGCTGGCGCTGCGAACTGCACCAGAAGCGCGTTTCTTATCGACATCTTCCTCACCATGGTGCGCAGAGCAGCATCGATCGAGCCCCATTTTGTGCCCGAGGAGCCTGGTGTGCTGCCCGAGTTGCGGCCCAACGACGTGGAAGATCTGATGCCGGCCCAGGTCGAGTTGCCGAGCATTGTCAATCGGGACTTGGTGGCCAAGCAGGTTTTGTTCACCAGCTACGCGCTCGGGCGGTACGAGCCCTGCTTTCGCGGGGGCAATCACGCTACGGACACCTACGACTGGAAGCTGGCCTTCGATCGGGACATTCGACCGTTCGCTGACGTGCGACAGGTAGATGAGTACTGGCGCATCCGTGAGCAGGTGCTGGGGCCGACGCGGGTTGAGGCCGACAACACGCTCTTCCATAAAAGCCCGGTTCCTGATGTCGCTCCGATGCCGAAGGCCATACCGGACGTCCTGGTCGCGGACGTGGACGCGGCGGAGGCCATGCACGTCACCTGCATGCTGCATCCGCTGATCGCGGATGTCGTGGCCGAGCGGTTCAGCAGCGGCTTCTTCGTCGATGCGGTGGCTCGCGCGTTCCAGGCGGTGGAGCATCGAGTGCAGACGCTGGTCGGTGTCAGCGAGATCGGTGAGAGGCTCATGGGTATTGCCTTTGGTGCTAAGCCGGGTCCTCCGCAACTCACGGTGACCCGGTCCACGGGCAGTTCGCTGGAGAGCGAGCAGAACGGCATGCAGTTCCTCTTCAAGGGCGCGACGGCCGCGCTGCGCAACCCTCGAATGCACGGGCCGGACGCGAAGGATGCCCGTGATGAGGCCGAGGAGATGCTGGTGTTCGCCAGTTTCCTCATGCGGCGTCTCGATATCGAGGACGACAAGCGCAAGGCCGCCGCGGCGGGTCCGTGATCGCACGCCGCATCTAAGCTGGATGCGGGCGCGGGGCCCGGTCGCCTGGAGGGGCACCCGTGAGGCACCTGCGTGAACTGCTCATCGACGCCTGGTCGTGGCTCAACTACAAGCAGGCGATGGCTCACCCCAGCAGGCCGGGCCCCCATGCGTTCCCCGAGCTGAACAACTCGTGGGTACCCGCCGAGGACCTGCGCCGCTTGGCGGCCTACAAGTTCTTGGCCGCCTACGACTCCAACCAGGCCGGGCAGCTCGCCTCCGTCACCGGTGATGACCATCACGGCGTGGAGCGCCGCGAGTTGGGCGATCCGTCCAAGCTGATCGACACCACCCTCAGTTATCTGCTGGGCGCGGAGCAGACCATCGTGGTGCCCGGAGCCGAGCGACCCGACCAGGCAGGCGAGCAGCCGACCCCGGAGGCCAAAGCGGCTGCTGACCTGCAGGACAAGCTGCGCTCCTGGGCGGACAAGGAGTTGCTGCCGCTGCGCATCCAGCAGGCCGAACGGTGCGCGGTGCGTAGCGGCGACGGCGTCTACACCCTGGCGTGGGAGCCGTCCAAGCGGCGCGTGCTGCTGCGCACATACGACCCGGGCTGGTACTTCCCCGAGTGGGACGAGGGTGAGCAGGACGCCCAGGAGTACCCGCAGCGGGTGCACTTCGCGTGGGAGCTGTCCGCCGACCCGGTGCGCGGCCTCAAGGACCGCGTGCGGCGCATCACCTACGAGCTCGGCCCGATTGGGCCCGCCACAGCGCCTGGCCAGACCAGTGACGGCCGTGCAATCCGCGAGCAGGTAGCCGGCGCGGACGGCGACCCTGCGCTGATTGTCGGAGACACCCTCGACGCGCTCACCGGCACAGTGACCCGCACCTACCCGTGGGCGCCGGGCAAACCGTCGTCGACGACGTGCTATCTGACCGACGCCGAATGGCTGCTGGAAGACCTTGGCTCCGCGCACGACGTGTTCAGTCTGCCCGTCAACAAGGCCGCCTACAGGGTGCGCTCCGACGGACAAGTCCTCGACCGGCTCGACCTGATGGTGGACTTCATCCCGGTCGTGCACGTCCCCAACTCGATCCCCGACGTCGGCGAACACTGGGGCAAGCCCACGCTGGCGACCGTTCTGCAGCTGATGGACGAGCTGCAGGCCACCGACACCGACAGCGCGTCCGCGTCGTCGACCACGGGCACACCGATCGTGGCTCTCGCCGGGGCACGGTTGCCCATTGACCGCTCCACCGGCCAGCCGCTGCCGGTGCGCGTGGAGGCAGGGACGGTGTGGCAGCTGTCCGACAACGGCCGCATGGACGCCCTGGACACCTCGGCACAGCTCGCCGAGCTCCGCCAGCGCGTTGACCACC
Organism: Streptomyces sp. NPDC002742; assembly: GCF_042888885.1. NCBI lineage: Bacteria > Bacillati > Actinomycetota > Actinomycetes > Kitasatosporales > Streptomycetaceae > Streptomyces > Streptomyces sp. NPDC002742. The sequence continues at coordinate 332,807 of NZ_JBIAQF010000005.1, read as the reverse complement.
TGCTTGACCGGCTGGCCTCCAACACTCGGCTGACCACGGCCGGGCTTGGCACCCTCGATGTGGCCAAGGTGCCATCCGGGTACGCTCTGCAGCTCGCGCTCGGCCCGCTCGACTCCCTCGTCGGCGGGATGCGCCTGGCCCGCGATCACAAGTACCAGCTGCTGCTACGCCTGGTGCAGCGCCTGCACCAGGCCGGGCAGGAGTGGCCCGCCGGCGAGTCGCTGCCTGCCCGACTGGCGTGGGGTGCGCACACCCCCACCGACCGGACGACCGTCCTCAACGACGTCACCGCAGGCTACGCGGCGAACGTGTTCTCCCTGGAGACCGCGGTCCGCATGCTGCAGGAGGCCGGTTATCCGATCGAGGACGTCGCCGAGGAAATCGAACGCATCCAGAAGCGGGCCTTCGACCAGGCCGCCCGACTCGCCGATGCGACCGGCGACAACTCGGTCGTACGCAAATACCTGGGTCTGTCAGAGGCGGATCCGATACCCACAGTGCCGCTCGCTGCCCCGGCAGCACCTGACCTCTCGCAGTGAACGTTGAGCTTCTCACCGAACATTGAGTGCTGAACTGCGGTCGCGGGCCAGCTTGACCCCGGCTACGGTCGATATTGGACGGCCATGATCCGCTAATGGTCTGGAGGATCACATGGTCGGGGAGACCCTTGGCAAGATCGGCTTCTGGCTCGTACGGAAAGCCTGGTGGGTCCTCTGCGTGATCGTCGTGCTGTTCATCATCAACTTGATCTGGGGACCTGGCTGGCCCGACACCTGGGAGATCCTGGTCGGACGCAAGACCGCCGTAGGCGCTCCGCTTCCCGGATTGTCATGGCCGCTCTCCATCGTCGGATGGGCCGTCGTACCAGCCTTCATCGGTGGAGTAGCGGCTTTCGTCATCGCAGAACAGGCTGGCAAGCGTCGGTCGGGAAAGCCAGCACGTGAAGAGGCCCTCAACATGCGACGGGGTGGGCCGCAATGAATCCCTTCGACGAGATCCGGCCCCTCAAGGTCCTGGCGCTGGGTCCGACCAAAGCCTTTGTCGATCTCATCGTTGCCGTCCACGACGACGATGAGATTGCAGCTGAGCAGTGTTGGCACGAGACCGTCGACCACTTCCTCAGCGTGCCCCCCGACATAGATCAGGTGCCCAGGAAGCATCGCCGAGCATGGGCGGAGGACTGGGCGATGTGGACCATGTGGGCCCCCGCCAAGTTGAGACTCGCCTGGTGCACATGTTGCAAGCGGCGGCGCGGCAGTTCAAGGTGAGTGACATCCTGGGAGGCATGGTGGACAAGACCGCCGAGCAGATGGCGCAAGAGCTGATCACCGAGTCCGCCCCGGTGGCAGTCGACCGGGACGCCTTGAGCCGATTCGCCGCAGACGTTGCGCGTTCCGCCGCAGAGGCACCACCGACTGCACAGGCGGTCAACACCCTCGTCGAGAAGTACAACGCGTCCCTCTCATATGTGCCCGGTACCCCGTGCTGGATCGAACTGGTGGCCGAGGGCCAGCAGGCTGCGTTGGAGTTGTACCGCGACCTCTTCGGCTGGCAGGGCGAGGTCGATCCCACCGAGGCCGACGGCTACGCCATGTGCACGCTCAACGGCAAGCGAGTGGCGGGCATTGCCTCTCCGCCCGATGAGGGAGGTGTGTCTACGCTGCCAACCCCCTGGATCACCTACCTATCGACCAACGACGCAGACGCCACCATGAAGGCGATCGAACAGGCGGGTGGCACGGTGATTCTTCCCGTCATCGACGTCAGCACCGACGGCCGGATGCTGATCGCCTCGGACCCGACGGGGGCGGTATTCGGCGTCTGGCAGCCGCTGGACTTCCTCGGCGCCGAGGTGGTCAACCAGTCCGGCGCGCTGACTTGGAGCGAGCTGCACACCAGTGACATCGAGGCCGCCAAGGCCTTCTACAGCGCCGTCTTCGGCGTCGAGTTCACTCCAGAGGCGGATGGCCAGGACTACTGGACCATCAACGCTGGCGGTAGGACCGTGGGCGGCGCAACAACACTAGAGAACGACCCACTCGCTATGCCTCCGCAGTGGCTCCCGCACTTCGAGGTGGACGATATCGACCAGGTGGTCGACCTGCTAGTGAAACGGGGCGGCACGGTGTTGATGTCGCCAGTCGACACGGCGGTCGGCCGAGTGTCTATGGTCCAGGACCCGCAGGGAGCCACCTTCGCGGTGATCAAGACTGAGCCCGCGTCGTAGAGCCCGGAGGTGACATCCCACATCGTCGGGTGGGCACGCCGCAGGTCAGAACCCTGTTCAGTCCTCGGCGGGCGTACTGACGGGCGAGCCAGCACACGGTAGGAGATGCGACGCCTCCTCTTCCGCCGCTCCGCGCAACGCTCTGGCCAGAGTCCTTAACCATCGGCGAGAAGGGAAGCCGGTCACCAGCCTTCGCTGAGAATCGCTCAGCCTTCGTTGCGAGGGGTCAGCACCCGCGCAGAGTGTGCCGAGGGCGCCCTCTCCACTACATTCGAATGTATGAGCGATAGATCGTATGGCGGCGAGATGGCTCCCGTACCGAGCGACCCAGGCGCGGGGTCGTCTGGTGATGCGGTGGAGGCACGGCCGTGGCGAGAGGGGGACGGTCCCAAGCCGCAGGTGCGGACCTGGCCGCCCACCGATCCGCCCGCTCTGTGGGTGCGTGTCTCGGGCGGGTGGCGGCATGCGTCGGTCACGGCCCGGCTGGACTGGCCGGATGGACGTACGGCGTATCAGGTGCTGCTGGACTCCGACGGGTCGACGTCGGTGTCACATCGCTCGTTCTGGTGGCCCCAGACCGGGCTCAGGGTGGCGCATCGCAGCGCGGAGGAGCCGACGTCGGAGGCGGGTCTGGGCGGCGGTCTGCCGACACCGCCACGCCGGAGGGCAAGGGCGATCCGATCCGGCGGGGCCCGCGTGCATGCCCGGTGACGTGTCCAGGGCTGTGGCTACACTGATCGACGGCGCGGGGGCGCTGCTGCTGGAGGACTGGATCCCGCATGGACAGGCTGCTGCCCAACCCCCGTACGCCCGTCGGCTACCGGCGTGACGGCCGCCCCATCTACCCGATCATGGGCGCAGACCCCACGGATCCGTCCAATCAGCTGCTGCCGACCGCCCCGAACACCGATCCGACTGCGCCGCCAGCGTCCGGACAGCCGGTCGACCAGGACGCGCTGAACCGGCTCCTGGCCCGCGAGAAGCAGCAAGGCGAACGCGCTGCGATCCGCAAGCTCGTCGAACAGTTGGGGTTCGCCAAGACTGACGACCTGACCACGTTCGTGCAGCAGCAGCGCGACGCGCAGGCCGCGCAGCTCTCCGAAATCGAGCGCCGCGAGCAGGCGGCCGCCGAGGCCTCCGCCGCAGCTGCCGCACGCGAGGCCCAGGCCATTGTCCGTGAACGCGCCGCGGTTCGCCGCTCCGTCCTGGTGGCGCTCGGCGCGACCGGCGACGACTTGAAGGACGCGGAACGGCTCCTGGTCGTCGAGGACGACGCCGGCGAGGACACCATCGCCGAGGCCGCTGAAGCCCTGAAGGTGCGCAGGCCCGAGCTGTTCGCCGTCACCGCCCCGGCGCCGCCCGCCGCGCCTGGCGGTTCTCCTGCGGGCGGGCCGCCGCCGCGCGGCGGCACGATGCCCAAGCCTGGCCAGCACGGGGCGGACATGGCCCGCCAGCGCGGCTTCGCGACGGGCAACTGACTTCCCACCGGTGGGCTAAGGCCGGACCTGCGGGGACCACGCCCCCTTCCTCCCGTGGACGACGCCACCAACCGGTGAGTGGACGATCACCCGCTTCGTCGCGTCCGGAGGACTCATGACCGTTCAGCCGGTCTCTTTCACCCAGAACCTGACAGCCGACCGCTCCTGGCTTGCCAGCCTCCACGGCACCGGTGAGATCGACTCCATCACCCTCGACATGTCCACCTTCACGTCCGGCACCCACTACGTGCCCTCGACGGATACGAACATCCCCTACAGCCGGTTCCTGTCCGGCATTCCCGTCGGCAAGATCACCGCCTCGGGCCTGTTCGGCCTCTACTCCACGGGTGCCTCCGACGGGCGGCAGAACCTGGCCGGCTTCGTGTTCGCCGAGGTGCTGTTCGCGCCGTCGCAGACGAAGGTCCCTGCCGCGCTGCTGTGGCACGGCTCGGTGAAGACCGCGAAGCTCCCGGTCGCCGTTGCAGCGGTCGCCCCGTCCGCCATCTGCCAGATCCGGTTCGCGTGAAGGAGCCTCGTCGATGACTGTTCAGGACCTCATCAAGGACGTCACCACGGCGGACCTGACCACGTTCGCCCGCTACATCCCCACCCCCGCCGACTTCCTGCTCACGCAGACCGTGTTCGCCAAGGTGTCGATCCAGGACGTCATGTGGCGGATCAAGCAGACAGGCCGCTACGTCAACGCGGCGAAGTACCGCAGTTTCGACGCGAGCGTGCCGTTCGCTGACCGGCAGGCGTGGCAGACGTCCACGCAGGGCATGCTGCCGTCCCTGGGGCAGAAGCTCATGGTCGGCGAAGTCGAGCTGCTGCTGCAGGAGGCCTCCCGCGGCGCGGACGCGTCCCGCCTGGAGCAGCTGCTGTACGACGACGTGGAACGGCACGTCGAGGCCATCAACTCCCGTCTGGAGCTGGCAGCTGGCGATGTCCTCACCGACGGCAAGTTCTCCCTCTCGGCAGAGAACGGGCTCACCCTCGACGTCGACTTCGGGGTGCCTGCGGCGAACATGCCGACTGTTCCGAAGCTGTGGTCCGACCCGACCGCGGATGCAATAGCGGACGAGCTTGGCTGGATCTCCTACCTCGACAGCATCAGCGCGCCCATGCCCGAGATGGTCATCACCTCGAGGCGCGCATTTTCCTACCTGGCGGCCAACAACGCCTACCGGGCCGCCTACTACGGGTCGGTGAACCCGTCGACGACGCCGACCGCATCACTGACGCCGCAGCAGATCAACGTGGTCCGCGACAACTACGGTCTGCCGCCGATCACCCTGTACAGGGCGCAGGTTCGCGTGGACGGAGTGTCCACGAAGTGCCTGCCGGATGACCGGTGGGTGATGCTGCCGCCGGACCGGGCGAAGTGGGGGCAGACCCTGTACGGCACCACCGCGGAGTCGCTTGTGCTGTCTCGGGGTGGCAACCCGCAGATCACCCGTGAGGACGCTCCCGGCCTGATCGTCACCCGCGGCGGCAAGGATGACCCGGTGCAGATCTGGACCAAGGGCGCGGCCGTGGCCATGCCGGTGCTGTACGGACCGGACTGCCACATCACCGCGAAGGTGCTGTGACATGGGGCAGCGACTGGTAGCGGCGGTGCACGTGCGACACCCGAAGACGAACGACTGGCTGATCCTGCAGCCTGGCGACGAGCCGGACGAGGACCTGGCCGAGGTCATCACCAACCCAGGGGCGTGGGAGCCGGACGAAGAGGACGGCGGGGACGCTGACCCGCCCGCCAGCAACCCCGGCCCCGACTCCGCCTCGAACCTGCATCCCGAGCCGCAGCCGGAGGTGGAGGTGGAGCAAACCAAGCCAGCCCGAGCCCGGACCCGCAAGCAGGCTGGCGAGTAACCCAACCAGGCCCGGCCCGGCACCCCACAGCGGGCGCCGGGCCGCGCCGCATACTCGGAAGGGACACCCCCGTGGACCCTGCAGTCCGCGCCTGGCTCTTGGCGCAGCTCGGCCCTGGCACCGACACCGCTGACCTGCAGACCCGCTACGCACGGCTCGGCACGGCCCGCGCTGTTGCCCTGGAAGTGCTGTCGGAGCGGCGCGCCAAGCTGTTGGCAGATCCTCTCCAGCTGACCGTCAACGGTGTCGTCACGATGGACCAGAGCAACAACCTCACCGGCCTTGAGCGGCAGATCGCCTTCGTCGAGGCCGCGGCCGCGCCAGATGAAGCGGCGGGCGGGGACGCTCTCGTCGTCGCCCCGCTGCAGCGCGCCCATCGCTGGCGGCGGTAGTGGCGTACGAGTTCCCGCCGTTGACCCCCGGTGACGCGGCCACGGTAGCGGCGCGGGTCGCCGCGGTGCTGGACGATGCCTGGCAGCGCCTGGCAGCCCAGCAGACTGCAGTGCTGGCAGCAATTGGTGACGGTGACCGCTCCCGGATGGTCGCCGACCGGCTCGCCCAATTCCAGGCTGCGATCGTCGACTTCCGGCAACGCGTAGATGCGGAGGCCCGAGCGTTCGTCGCCCGGCAGCTGCCGCACCTGTACGAACAGGGCGCGCAGCGTGCCGCCGAATCGCTTGGCGGACGGTTCACATGGACGCTGATCCACACCGATGCCTTGCAGTCGCTGGCCGCCGACTCCTACGCCGACTTCCTCCGCCGCTCCCAGGAGGAGCAGCGGATGGCGGGTGCGTTCTACCGAGCCGTACGGGACGCCGCGCGGCGTGAGGTGCCGCTGCTCGCGGCGGGGAACACCACGGCTATGCAGGCCGCGAAGGCGCTCGCCGATCGACTCGCCGCCGAGCACCAACTCCGTTACGTCATCTACCGCAACGGTGCCCGATACCCGGTGCAGGCGTGGGCGGAGGCCGCGACGCTCACCAAGAGCGCGGTGGCTTACAACGCCGGCACCCTGAACCGGGCCCGCGAGGCGGGCGTCCGACACGTCGAGGTCTTCGACGGCATCGATTGCGGCTGGACCACTCATCAGGACACCGATAAGGCCAGCCGCACAGTGCGGACCGTCGAGGACGCTGCGGAGTGGCCGATCTCCCATCCGCGTTGTCGGCGAGCCTTCGGGCCCCGCCCGGATCTCTAGTGAGCAGCTCGGGCTGCGGACGGGTGAGCGTTACAGGTTCCCCGGCTTCCCTTCCTGCCTCGATGGTTGAAATGCCCTCGGTTCGCCTCGACAGCTGGATTCCAAGCAGCTTCCCCCGAGGGCACCTTGCTGTCTCATGTCTTAAGTGCCGCAACTTCCTGTGCGCGAACGGCCAGGTTCTTGACCGCGCGGGACTTCGCGTGGGGGGCCAGCCGTTTTCTCATGGTTGCGAAGTGATCGTCACCGCGCGCGGATGAGACGAGTTCGTACTCGTCGAGGAATCGCGCCCATGAATCGCACGCGGCATCAAGATGCCCGTAGTCCTGCTGGCGCTGTGCGAGGACCGCATAGGCGTGAACCCGGCCTTGACGTTCTTGAGGCGGCTGGACCTTGATCGACTGCTTCATCACCTTGATGCTGCCGGGCAGGTCACGCTCCTCGTACAGCACATGTGAGACGTGGAACAGGTAGGCGGTCTGGTCGTAACCGCCAATCGCATCCCGTCGGTTATCCGCTTTCGACAACGCGTCTTCCGCCTCTCGGAGACGCGCGTGCGCCTGGCGCCGATCACCAACCATGGACGACGCGTGCGCCTGCTGGCCGCGAAGGAACGCTACGAGGCGTGGGCCAGCAGAGGGTGCGGCCTCAGCCGCTGAATCGGCGAGTTCCAGACTCTTGTGCCCGTAGCCAAGATTCGATGCCTGCAACGACATCCCGCGCAGTGTGCGGCAGTAGGTCACGTGGTCCTGGGCTTCCTGAGCCAGGTTCAGGGCCTTGAGGTAGTACGTCTGCCCCAGTCCGTGAGCCTTCTCGTACATGGCCATCCACCCGGTCAGGTACGTCAGATCAGAGGCAGCAGCCAGCATGCTCGCGTGAACCTTCTCGCTGGCCTGCGCTCGTAGCCAGGGACCCACCGTATTCACCAGGAACGCGGCTGCCATCGGCCTGGCATGGCCGGCGCCGAACTCGTCGAGGATGTCTGCGATCCGCTCGGTCATGGCGCGCACCGATTGGACTTGGGAGTTCCCGATCCGAGTCGTTGCCTTGCCCGGACTGACGGCGTCATCGGCTGCGCTCGCTGCTGCCTCCGTGAACATCGGCACTGTGAGCGCCACCGAGAACAGGGTGGTGGCCAGCAAGCTGCGTCGGGTTGGATCCATGTCTGCCCTTCCGAGGTCCATCAACTCTTCGAGAGTGTCGGGGCCTTCGGACGGCAGGATGGACCGGGCGGACATCAGGCCCGCTTCGTTGTGAGTGACCGGTCGGCCGAGTCGCTCGGACAAAGCTTCTACGATTAGTGCCCTGACCTCGGGCTTTGGCTCGACTCCGGCGATCCACTGGGATGCGTTCGGTTGTGCGTAATGCAGGTCCAGGCCGCGCTGTTGGCCTAAGCGATTCACTGCTCGCGCAAGCTGTCCTTGCTGCATCTGTGCCTGTTTCAGCAGGTCAGCGAGGCGTTTGTTCGGCGTGCGCGGTGATCGAGCCATGGTTCACTCCCGACAGCTTCAACGTGCATGGCGTTTATGTCGTCACCCGTCTCCAACGGTACCTGCGGAGGGTGATTGCGCGGTTACCTCTTCCCAGACATCGATTGATCTCGGCCTTGGGAGACCAGGTGAGCAGCGCGAGCACCAACAGACGTGACGGCGAGAGTCCGGAGTGCAGCAACACAGCTGAGCCGGGCTCTCGCCCTCTGGACACCGCACTGCTCAGCGGCCGCAGGAGAGTATCCGACGGCGTGATCGAGGTGGCTTCCGCCGCGAATGCAGATAGGCAGGTGCTGCGTTCGCCCGCCTCCGAGGCAGACGGCGGACCTGAGGATCGGGGCCTGGCCCTGGATCTCATGCGCTGTATGTGGCGTGCGCGGGAGGCTGACGCATCCGTGCCGCGGACCGATGCCGCAGCAGATGTCGTGGCATCCATGTTCGAGGAGAACACCCACGTTCTGCGCCAGATCATGAAGCAATACGGCTGGCCCGGGTACAAGCTCGTCGGCGAGCGGGCCGCGCAGGCCGCTTGGCATATTGCGCACTACTGTCCGGACATCGGTTTCCAGGCCGAGGCATTGCAGCTGCTGGGGGAAGCGGTTCGCGCGGGAGATGCCGACCCTCAGCATTACGCGCTCCTGGCTGACCGGCTCTGTGCCGTGCGTAGTCAACCGCAGCGTTTTGGTACGCAGTACGTTCCCGACGGCGCAGGCGGGCTTGCGCTATACCCGGTGGTCGAGCCCCGCCGGCTGGACGACCGGCGGTTCGCCTGGGGTCTGGAGCCGCACGCCGAGTGGGACGCCCGGGTCAGAGGCGATGCGGCGCTGGTCGGATTCATCGGGCCGCGCCGCCCCTGACGCACCCTCCCTGATACCGGCCGCTGGGTCACAGCCGTTCCCCCTGGCTCCCCCAAAGAACCAGACAAGTCGGCTGTGCCCCAGCGGCCTTCCACCCCCCTGCATTGAGGACCTCCCTCCATGTCCCTCTTACACACGTCAGGCCGGGGCGTCGTCCTGGCTGAGACAACCCTTAGCTCCTTACGGGGGTACCGCAATGCCCCCAAGTGACATGACCCTGATCGATCAGCCGGAGGCCCGTGACTACGGGCTGCGCACCGCCCTGGAGGACCTGCAGCTCGGCCGGTGGCGCTCAATGCGGGACCTGCTCTGGGCCACCGGTGCCGACCGGGCCCTGCGTACTTCCCGCAGCCAGATCCTGGCCGTCGGCGCCGCGAACAGTGACGCGGTCACGGCCTGGTGGAAGGAAGAGCCCGACAACTCGGATGCGCTGATGATGTGGGCCCGGGTGCAGACGCAGCGTGCCCTCAAGGCAAGTCGCGGCACGGCGACGACGCGGGTCTTGCTGAAGAGCATCGGCGACGCCCGCCGGGCATGCCGGAACGCTGCCCAGACTCTGCCGAACGACCCCGTGCCATGGGTGTGCCGTCTGGCTCTGGCTCAACTGGACGTCGACCGCAGGTACATGCATCGCCCCGAGCACTGGGGTGACCCGCCGGATGCCCTGCTGCCGCCGGGACCGTGGCCGCTGCTGTGGGAGGTCGTCCACCGTGATCCCGACAATCGCGAGGGCTACCATCGCATGCTCCAGTGCTTCCAGGCCCGCGGGCAGGGCGCCTTGGATTTCGCGCGGTGGACGGCGCTGAAGTCGCACGAGGGTTCCGCTCTGCTGGTCCTGCCGTTGTACGCGTTCGTCGAGTCCTACCGGCAGCAGCTTGGCCAGGGTGGGATGTTCCGGCCGCTCGGGTTCTGGACCAGTGACCAGGTCCGCTACTACGCGGACCGCGCGCTGGAGGGCTGGTTCGACCGCATCGTTCCCGAGCCCGATGCCGTCCCCGAGACGTGCTCCGTGCTCGACCTCAATCACTTGGCCTACGTGCTGACCGCCAGCGGGAAGCCAGGGGCTGGCCCTGTGTTCAAGGCAATCGGCCCCTACGCCACCTCAGCGCCGTGGGCCCAGCTGAGCGAGGGGCGGCGCTGGTGGGAGCACGAGTTCACCAACGCCCGCGACTACGCCCTGAAACAGGCCTACCGCAGATGAACAGCCGGGCGCCCCCGCTATGCGGTGACCGCTTCGGCGCCTCCCCGAACCTTCCCCTAACGATCATGAGGATTCCTTCGATGTCTCCGAGAACAGCGTCTCACCGCCACCGCGTGCTCGACGACGATGCGGTCCTGGCCCAGCACGGCTACCCGCAAGAACTGGCCCGCAGAATGGGCACGTTCGGCAACTTCGCCATCTCTATCTCTGTCATCTGCGTGCTGGCCGGATGCATGAGCCTGTTCGGCTTCGGCCTGGCGGCCGGCGGGCCCGCGGTCATGCTGTGGAGCTGGGTCGCGGTCGGCGCGATGGTGCTGCTCTTAGGTCTGTCCCTGGCCGACGTCACTTCCGCCTATCCCACCTCCGGCGGCCTGTACTTCATGGCCGACCGGCTGGGTGGGCCTCTCGCGGGCTGGTTCACGGGCTGGCTCAACCTGATGGGCCTGCTCGGAGCGATAGCCGGGATCGACTACGGAGCTGCCACGTTCGCCGCGGCGTTCGCCAGCCTGCAGTGGGGTGTGGAGCCGACCGACAGCCTCAAGATGATCATATTCGCGGTGATCCTGCTGCTCCATGGCGGCCTGAACGCGCTCGGGGTCCGCGTGGTCAACGTGCTCAACTCCATCTCGGTGTGGTGGCAGATGGGCGGCGTCACGCTGATCGTCGGCGCGTTGTTCCTGGCCCCGGCCGGGCATCAGTCGCCCGAGTGGGTCTTTACTCACTTCAACAACGACACCGGGATCTCCAGCCCGCTTTTGGTGTGCCTCATCGGCTCCCTGCTGGCCGGGTATACCTTCTGCGGCTACGACGCTTCGTCGCACCTGTCCGAGGAGACCCGCCAGGCGCAGTACGCCGCCCCGCGGGGGATCATCCGCTCCATCTACGTCTCGTGGATCGCCGGATTCATCCTGTTGGCCGGGCTCCTGTTCTCCATCCAGGACTACAAGGGCACCCAGTCCAGTGCGACCGGGGTGCCGCCCGCGCAGATCTTCATCGACGTCCTCGGCGTTCCGGGAGCGAAACTCCTGCTGCTCGTCGTCATCGTGGCGATGCTCTTTTGCGGCAACGCGGAGGTCGCTGCGACCGCCCGCATGGTCTTCGCGTTCTCCCGGGACGGCGCGCTCCCGTTCTCCGCGACCTGGCGGCAGGTCAGCAGCCGGACACAGACCCCGGTGAACGGCGTGTGGCTGGCGGTCGGCGTGGCATTCCTCCTGGCCCTGCCGGCTCTGTACTCGCCCGTCGCATACGGCGCGGTCACCGCGATCAACGCGGTCGGGATGACGCCCGCCTACGCCATCCCCGTCTTCCTCGCGCTGCGCGCCGGCAACCGCTACCAGCCCGGCCCGTGGACCCTGGGCCGGTGGCGACGGCCGATCGGCTGGATCGCCGTGACGTACGCGGCGTTCATCACCTTCGTGTTCTGCCTTCCCCAGACCTCGCCGCTGACCGTTCAGTCGATGAACTACGCCGGAATTACCCTGCTGGTCGTCCTGGGCCTGGCCTGGCTGATGTGGCTCACCCGTGGCCGTCATAACTACCGCCTCCCCGCCTCCCGGAACACCGGCCACCACACCGTCCTGTCCCAGGACGTGGTGTGATGGCCGACCCGATCGTCCAGTCCACTGCGCGCTCCGGGAGCCTTTCTCTCGCCGACCTCCGGGACGCTGTGAGGCGCGAGGACATCACCACGGTGCTGCTCGCCGTCCCGGACATGATGGGCAGGCTGAAGGGCAAGCGCCTGAGGGCGGCCCGATTCCTGGAGACGATGGAATCCCAGGAGATGTGCGCGTACGTCCTGGCCACCGACGTCGACATGACCCCCCTGACGGGCTTCGAACTGACCGACTGGGAAGAGGGATACGGCGACATCCGGGTCCTGCCCAACATGGACACCATCCGACGTCTGCCCTACCCCGGCACCGTCCTCATCCACGCCGACGCCGCCCACGCCGACGGCACGTTCGTCGACGTCGCGCCCCGCCGCATGCTGCGCACCCAGCTCGCCCGCATCGCCAGGCTGGGAATGAACGTGCGGGTGGGCCTTGAGAGCGAGTTCGTGCTCTACCGGGGCGGCCAGCGGCACGCGCAGGCGGCGGGGTACCGGGGGCTGAAGCCCGTCGGGCTCCACAACGGGGACTACTCCCTGGACCACCCGCCGGAACTGATGCAGTTCTTCCTCGACCTCGAGGACGCGCTCAGCACCGCCGGTACCCCGGTCGAGGCCGTCAAGACGGAGGGCGCCCGAGGCCAGATCGAGGTGACGTTCCCCTACGGCGAAGCCCTGCGGGCCTGCGACGCATACACCGCCTACAAGCACATCGTGAAGCACCTCACCGAGCAGCACCGCATGACGCCCACCTTCATGGCGGTCCCCGAGACCGGCGTGGGCAGCGGACTGCATATCCATCTGTCCCTCTGGTTCGACGACCGCAACGCCTTCGCCTGCCAGTCCGGCCAGGACCTGCCGGAGACGATGCAGCAGGCCATCGCCGGACTCGTCACCGCGATGCCGCATCTGGGACCGCTGTACGCGCCCACGGTCAACTCCTACAGCCGCTTCCTTCCGCATTCGTTCGCCCCCACCCGATTCTCCTGGGGCTACGACAACCGCGGATGCGCCGTCCGCGTCACCGGCCACGGTGAGGGCGCACACCTGGAGATCCGTCTTCCGCCGGCCAACGCCAACCCCTATCTCGCGCTCTCAGCCTCCCTCGCAGCCATCCACCACGGGCTCACCAACCAGCTCAAGCCCCCGCCACCGTGCGAGGGCGAACCCTACGAGGATTCCGACGCGCTTCCGGTGCCAGGCAGTCTCGCCGAAGCCGTGGCCGACTTCGACGCGAGCTCGCTCGCGCAGGAAGCGTTCGGTGGCGCCGTGGTACGGCACTACGCCCACGCCGCAAGAACAGAGGTCTACGCGCACCGCGGACAGGTCGGTGACGTCGAACTGGAGCGGGGGTTCCTGCGTGACTGATGTCCGCTCGCCCATCGCCCCGATCCCGAGCAAGCCCGTCAGTCTCAGGAGCATCAGCCGCATGGACCGCATCGAAGCGGCCGTGCTGGCCCTCCTGTTCGACCTGACGCAGCAAGCCGCCCGCTTCGGCGCAGGCACGAACCCGTGGGCGCAGCTCGCTGCGTACGACGTCGACGACTTCGCGCTCTTCGCCCGGAACGAGGAGTCGCGGAAGGGTCCCGGACACAGCCAACGGGCTCGCGCGCATCGGCAGGCTCCTTCCATGACGACCTGACCCAGGAGACACCGTGCATATCCCACCGCTTGACCCTGACGAGTTCACCGACCCGGTCGCTGTGATCACCGGAGGTTGGTCCAAGGAGCGCGACCGCGCCCTGCTGTCCGGCTCCACCGTCGCCGACACCCTGACAGACATGGGCATCAAGACGCGTTGCCTCGATCTCGTCAACGCTCGGGACGACCTGATCGACGGCCTGGACGGCGTGGCGACGGCCTTCCTTGCGATCGCCGGCCGTGGAGCGGAAGACGGTCGCCTGCAGGGGCTGCTGGAGACGCTCGGCGTCCACTACACCGGGTCCGGTGTGCTGGCCTCCGCCGTCGGCATGAACAAGATCCACGCGAAGACCCTCGTTACGGCCGCCGGGGTGCGTGTCCCCCAGGGAACCAGAATCGATCCCACGTTCAGCGCCGAGGACGAAGCCTTACGCGTCAGTCAGCTGTTATGCCTGCCGGTGATCGTCAAGCCGGTTGATGAGGGCGGCTCAATTGGGGTGCGGGTGGCCACCACCGGGGAGGCACTCGCTGCTGCGGTCTTGGACGCCGGTACCGGGGAACTGATGGCCGAGGTGTTCCACCCGGGGCGTTCCGTGAGCGTCGGCGTGCTGGAAGGTCCGCCCGGTGTGCTGCACGCGCTGCCGCCGCTGGAGGCCGAGACGCCGAATGGCGTCTACTCGTACGCGGCGAAGCGCGGTACGTCCGCATGCGACTACTACTGTCCGGCCAGGGTCAGCCCCGAGACGCTTCAGTCTCTGCAGCGTCAGGCGGTGGCCGCCCATCGCGCCCTGTGCTGCCACTCCTACTCGCGCTCGGACTTCATCGTCACCGCTGCTGGCGAAGCCATCTGGCTGGAGGTCAACACGCTGCCGGGACTGTCCCGCACGGGGAACCTGGCCCGTATGGCGCTCGCCGACGGCATTACCTACGAGCAGTTGCTCACTCACATCCTGCGCGGCGCGCGCATCGACCGCCGCGCGCACGCGTAGAAGACGAGGCTCCTGCTGTGACGATGACGGTCCACCACGTCCTGCGCGCCGTCGAGAACCTGCGCGGCGTCGCCGTGTACACCCCCCTGGTCAGTTCGGCGACCGTCAACGAGCGGCTTGGCCGCACGGTGTGGGTGAAGGCGGAAAACCAGCAGATGACGGGGAGTTTCAAGATACGCGGTGCGTACAGCGCCCTGGTCATGATGGGTTCCGGCCAGCGGAGCCGGGGGGTCATCTGTGCGTCCTCCGGCAACCACGCCCTGGCCATTGCCCAGGCCGCTCACATGTTTGAGGTCCCGGCCATCGTGGTCGTCCCGGAGGACATTCCTGCCGTGAAGCGGCAGACAATCGAAGCCCTCGGGGCCCGCATCATCACCTACGACCGCCGCACCGGTCGCCGCGACGCCCTGGTCCACACCTTCGCCCACCGGCATGGCATGACCATCGTGCCCTCCGCGGATGACCCATGGGTCATCGCCGGAGCCGGGACGGTCGCCTGGGAAATGATTCAGGAAGTGCCCGACCTGGCGGCGATCCTCGTGCCTGTGGGCGGGGGCGGACTCGCGGCGGGTTCCGCGCTCGCCGCGACCGGCCACACGCAGCTTCGGGTGTTTGGAGTTGAACCGGCCGTCGCCGACGACACCCGCCGCTCTTTCCGAGTCGGGGAGCGCATCTCCATTCCGTCGCCGGTCACCATCGCCGACGGGCTGGGGCACGCCCAGCCCGCCGCCCTCCCCTTCGACATCAACAGGCGTCTCCTCGCCGACGTCGTTACCGTTTCCGAGGAGGCGATTTCGGAGGCGATGGCGTATCTGTGGCGCCACTACAGGCTTGCCGCCGAACCCTCCGGGGCGGTGGCCCTCGCTGGACTTCTCCACGCCTGCGACCGACTCCCCGACGGTCCGGTGGGCGTGGTCCTGTCCGGTGGGAACGTCGACTGGAGCGTCTACCGCCAACTGCTGGACACCGCCATGCCCCGAATGGAGAACCATGCCCCCGCTGTGCTGCACTGACCACCCCGAACCAGGTGTCATCCACGCCCCGGTACCGGTCGTCACCCAGTACGCAACCGCCGATTTGATCGACGCGATCGCCTACGGCGGTCACGATCCGAGAAACGACCCGAACTGGGAGGCCACCGGGGCGCCTTCCCAGTCGGTCTACGCCCGCTGGTGCCGGCACATGTGTGGGATCGCCTGCCTGGAAATGGTGCTCCTGCACCGCGACGGACATGCCCCCAGCCCATTCGAGCTGCTGGCAGGTGCACGCCACTACGGGGCCTACGTCCGGCAGGACAATCACATCAAGGGGCTGATCTACAAGCCGTTCGTCGACTACGCGCGCGACACGCACGGTCTGGACGGCGAGGTACACCCCAGTTTTGACATGCCCGGTCTGGTCGAACAACTCGATGCTGGAAGGCTGGTGATCGCCTCGGTGTCCAAGGAGATCCGCCGCCCCGACCAGGCCCCCGAGCGGCGCGGCGGCCACCTGGTCCTGCTCATCGGTCGCAGCCAGGGCCTGATCGTCTTCCGCAACCCGAGCGGGCACACCCCGCAGGCCCGCGCCGCGGTGATGGACATGGGGGAGTTCGAGCCGTTCTTCGGAGGCCGGGGTATCTCTCTCGATCTACGCCGCACCGTACGACCCAAGCTTGCCCAGGCCGCGGCCGCGCGCCCGGTAGCGTCCCGACCCACCACCTGATCACGGAGAGTCCCCATGCATCCCCTGTCCTTGGCCGCGATCGCCGAGGTTGTCGGCGGACGCCTCGCGGATGTCCTCGACCCGCAGGCCCTCGTCACCGAACCCGCGGTCTTCGACTCCCGCGAAGCGAAACCGGGATCGCTGTTCATCGCGCTCGCCGGCGAGCATGCCGACGGCCACACCTTCGCGGAGGCCGCCGTCAACAAGGGCGCCACCGCGGCCCTGGCCCTGCGCCCGGTCGGGGTCCCCGCAATCGTCGTCGACGATGTCCTCGGCGCGTTCGGTCGCCTTGGCCGCTTCCTCGTCCATAACACCCTCGACCCAGCATCCCGGATCGTGGCGATCACTGGCTCAGCCGGGAAGACGAGCACGAAAGACTTCATCGCTCAAGTCCTGCCCGGCAACGTGGTCGCCACTCCGCAGTCGTTCAACAACGAGATCGGTCTCCCGCTGACCATCACCATGGCCGACGCCTCCACCGACTACCTCGTGTTGGAGATGGGCGCCCGCCGCATCGGGCATATCCGTGACCTCACTCGGATCGCGCAGCCCGACATCAGCGTCGTCACCAACGTCGGAACCGCCCACGTGGGGGAGTTCGGCGGCCGCGAGAACATCGCCCAGGCCAAGGGCGAGATCGTCGAAGCCCTCCCGCCGGGCGGGGCCGCCGTCCTCAATGCTGACGACGCCCTCGTCCTCGGCATGGCGCACCGCACCCGCGGGCGCGTTGTGACGTACGGCCTGGGCGAGCAGGCCACTGTGCGCGCTGCCGATGTCGTCCTCGACACGCACGGGCAGCCCTCCTACATGCTGCACACGCCCGAGGGCAGCGCCCGAGTCCACCTGCAGCTCGTCGGCGAAGTACAGGTCCACAACAGCCTGGCCGCGGCCGCTGTCGGCCGTGAAGCGGGACTCGACGTCGCTCAGATCGCGGAGCTCCTGTCCGCGGCGACGCCCCAGTCGCGCTGGCGGATGGAGACCGCCACCCGGGCCGACGGCGTCACCATCATCAACGACGCCTACAACGCCAACCCGCACTCGATGCGCTCCTCCCTCGACGCGCTCGCCGCCATGACTGGTGGCCGCGACCAGCGTTCGATCGCCGTCCTGGGCCGTATGAACGAGCTCGGCGACGACGCGCGCACCGCGCATGAGGACATCGGACGGCACGCTGCCGCCCTGGGCCTGGACCAGCTCATCGTGGTGGGAGGAGACGAGGCCGGATGGATCCAGCAGGCCGCCAGCAGCGCCGGGGCCCAGGCCGTTCACCTGCCCGACCAGGACACCGCCCTCGAACTGCTGCGCTCCATCCTCCGGTCCGGCGACGTCGTCCTGGTCAAGGCGAGCCGTGGTGTCCAGCTGCAGCAGCTCGCCGACGCGCTGCTGCAACCGGACACTGCAACGGGTGCTTAGACCGTCGCGGCGACCATTTCGGCCAACGCGGCCCGCAGCACCCGGCCCGACTCGACCAGGTCGCCACTGCCCATGAGCACCACCAGATCGCCCGGCCGCGCCTCGCTCGCGGCGCACACCACCGCGTCTGCCCGCTTCGTCTCGACGAACCGGGCAACGCCCCCGACCCGCTCGATGAAGCCGGCCAGAACCCTCAGCGCGCCCTCGTGCACTCGGGCGTTGCCCGTCAGCACCACTTGGTCGCATCCCGCCAGCGCCGTTCCGAACTCAGCGCCGAACGCGTCGAGACGGGACTGGTCCGAGGGCTGGAACACCGTGATCACCCGCTGGCCGGGATCGTCGAGAAGGGTGCACGCGGCCGCGAGGTCTGCGCGCACCTCGTCGGGGTGATGGGCGTAGGAGTCGAAGACCCGCACCCCGGCCACCTCCCCGGCCGGGGTCATCCGCCGCCGCACGCCATCGAAGTACCGCAGCTGCTCGACCGCGAGATCGCAGTCCTGCCCGAGCGTGTGCAGGGCGGCGATCGTTGCGGCGGCGTTCAGCAGCTGGTGAACGCCCGGAACGCGCAGCGCCATGTCGAACTCCAGGCCGCCCGGCCCGTGCAGGACCGCCGTGCTGCGCCCGCCCGCACTGGCCAGGTCCGTCAGCCGCCAGTCCGCAGACGACGAGAGACCGAAGGTCACCAGCCTGGGGCCGTCCCCCGCCATCACCAGGCGGGATACGAGCTCGCGGCAGCCGGGCGAGTCGGCACTGATTACCAGCGTGCCGCCCGGCCGCATCCCGAGGCGCACGCACTCCTCGTACGCGTCGACGTGATCGAGTTCCGAGGCGTAATTCTCCGGGTGATCGTGCGTGATGTTCGTGATCACGGCCACCTGCAGACTCACGCCTATGTGGGTGCGGTCCGACTCGTCGACCTCCGCGACGAACAAGGGCCCCTCCCCCGCGTGGCCGCCGCTGGCCGGACCGTCGAGGTCGGCGCCCACCACGTGCGACGGACTCTGACCCATGCGCCTCAGAGCGAATGCCGCCATACCTGCCGTGGAGGACTTGCCGTGCGTTCCCAGCACACCGACCGCCGTGCGGTCGGCCATCAGTGCATTCAGCACCGCGGAGCGGTGTACCACCGGGATGCCCCGCCGCTGCGCCTCCCCGATCTCCGGATTCTCCTCACCCACGGCATGGGTGAACACGACCGCGGTCGCGTCCGCCGGCACGTGCCCGGCGGCATGCCCAGCGTGCACCCGCACACCCAGCCGGGTCAGCTCCTCCAGTCCTTCCGACGACCTGACATCGCTGCCAGACACGGTGAATCCGCGCTCGGCACACACCTGCGCCACGGGCAGCATGCCCGTGCCGCCGATGCCGACCCAGTGCGCCCGGCGCAGGTCGACCGGATCTCCAGCCGACACGCTCGGTGTGATCTTGGGGACTGCGGTCTCCGCCATGAAACAGCCTCCTCGGGTGCGGCTCGCGCCGCATCAACTAGCAGTCAGCGTCGCCCTGTTGGGCGACACGCAGCCACCGTCCCGCCCAGCACCGAAGACCGTCTACGACCTGCGGTGTTGCGAATGCGTTCGCAACACCGCCACACACCGCTTGCTCCCTCTGGCCCTCGGGTCGGTGCCGCATGAAGCCGCCGAACTACCCACTCGCGCTTGCCCTGGCAACGGCAGGCTGGACCAACAGCGAGACGGCCCGACGCATTAACGCCCGCGCCGAACATGAAGGACACCGCAGTGTCGCCGTCGACCGATCCCGCGTCGGCCGATGGATATACCGTGGCGAGAAACCTCGCCCTCCCGTCCCCGGCCTCCTCGCTGCACTCCTGACCGAACACCTGGGTCAGCCCTACTCTCCCGAGTCGCTCGGTATCGCCCCAATCCGCCGCGTGAGTGTTCCTTTGGATCAAGCCGAGCACCGGGCCCTCACAGCAAACGCCGCAGCCGCGAACATGCCAGTTGAGGACTACGCGTGCTCACTGCTCCGTTCTGCCTTGGCCGCGCAGAAAGACACTCGATGACGCTTCCGAACCCTTGCTGACCGTGGTCGACTGCAGGCGCTCTCTCAGCCGTAATCCGTGTGTCACGATCGTCCGCGACCTCCTCACGTTCGCCAGCACAGTCGAAGCCATCGGCGAATCCGGGGGTACGCCCGTCAGGTCCCGGAAACGGTCCCAACAGGAAACGGCCCAGGGGTCGGCCCGCCGCATCGGGATTCCACACCGAACCCGTCATAACGGGAGCTGTCCGCGACCCTCTCTACGCTCGAACGTATGAGCACTCCGCCGCCCTCCGAAGGGCTTACGCTTGCGCCCGTCGCCACCATCGTCGAGACCCGCATCCTTGTGGACACGGTCGAGATCTTCCGCCCGGGACCGCAAATCCTGAACCCGGACACCGGCGTTTACGAGCCCGGCCCGGACATAGTCCTTTACCAGGGGTCCGGGGCGGTCTTCTCCCAAGGCGGGCCCGGCCTGGTCCTGTCCCTGGAAGGGCAGGCGTACGCCGACGACACCCGCAACCGCTACCGGCTACTGACCCCGCTGGGCGCGCCGCTCGGCTCACGGGACGACCATGTACGGGTCACCGTCGCCACCCAGGACCCTGGCTTACTCAACCGGACGTGGCGGGTCCTAGACATCTCCGACGCGAACTCCCTCGCGGTCGTCCGTACGACGTGGCTGGACGAGTCCACGCAGACGACGGGAGCGTGAGCAGTGGTGGATATTGCGCAGGCCCGCTATGACCTTGAGGCGCTGCTGACTGACACGGTGCGGATCTCCCGCACGGCCGGTCAGCCCGCCCTCGATCCGGTGACGGGGGAGCCCGGCGAGACCCCGACGAGTGTCGTGTACGAGGGGACGGGCGCGGTGCTTTCCTCGCACGGGCAGATCGTGGTTGCCCAAATCCTCGGCTTCGACTGGCTGTCGGAGGGCGCGGCCTGGTACCGGCTAGTGACTCCGACGTCGGCGCCGGTGGCCATGCCCGGCGACCTGGTGGAGGTCATCACTGAGGGGGCGGACGGCCGGACGGGCCGCACCTGGCTGGCCGAGGACGCCACCGAGGCCTCTACGGTGGAGATCTGCCGCACCACCCGGCTCACGGAGCGGATCACCTTCGCACCGTCCGCGATCTGAGGGGGCTGTCCGCGCCGGTCCGTAGGCTGATCTGTATGGATGATCAGCTGCGTCAGGTACGGATCACCGCCGACCAGGCCGCCGGAACGGTGGCTCTCGACGGCCGCGATATCTCCTCCAAGGTCAACGGCTACCAGCTTCGCCAGTACGCCGGGGAGCCGGCGGAGTTGTTGCTGTCCCTGTCACCGCTCGTCAAGGACGAGTTCGACGGACTGGCCCGTGTCGTCGTCGGTGTGCTCCCTGACCCGGGCCCGGCCGCCGCAGGGTTCCTTTCGGCGATCGATGCGGGCGAGCTTGAGCGGCATGCGCTGTCCCGGCACGACCTGATGGACGGCGGACCCAACGAGCTGACCCGGGCCATGCTGCGTCTCCTGCAGGAGTGGGCGTCGGGCAAGTGGCAGCCGGAGGTGACCGATGCCGTCCCCCAGTAGCCCGCACTTCGGCGCGCGTCCCGGCGCGGGCGCCTACAGCAACGCGGCTGAGGTGGCCGCAGCCCTGCAGGGGCGTGCCGAAAGGGTGCTGCCGGAGGCGGTGTCGGTGGTGCGGCACTACGCGATGCTGCTGGAGACCCAGATCAAAGCGAACGCGAGCGGTCGGCCGGGTCCGAATGTGATCACGGGTGACTACCGGCGGTCGTGGACGCACGAGGTGCACGTGAGCGGCGACGTGGTGACTGGGGTTGTTGGCACCAACAAGCCGCAGGCGCGCCGCCTGGAGTATGGATTCATTGGGCCGGACAGTCTGGGCCGCATCTACGACCAGCCGCCTTACCCTCACGTCGGCCCGGCCGTGGAGACGGTTCGCCCCCTGTTCGTTGAAGCCCTGGGCCAGATCGCCGACGGGCAGTGAGGAGGATCAGCAGATGAGCGTGTCGGGGCGGCAGGTGGCGCTCGCCGTGCAGACGATGCTGCAGACGGCTACTGGCCGCTCGTGCGGGTATGGGACTGCTCCCACTTCGACGTCGCAGCCGACGGGGAACACCATCCCGTACAGCGTGCTGTACGAGCTGGGGCAGACCTCCGGCATCGGCCCGTCACTCGGGGACTCCGATGCCGATGCCCGAGTGCTGCTGCAGGTGTCATCGGTTGGCACAACCGCCGAGCAGGCGTCACTGCAGGCAGACAAGGTGCGCCAGGCGTTCCTGGCGCGGGTGCCCGGCAGCGGACTGTTCCTTAACCCGATCAGTGTCGTGGGTGCGACGGTGATCGGCCGGGAGCTGGACCGCGAGGACGGGACCAGTGTCGTCAGCTCCACCTACACTTACGTGCAGCGATTCGTCCTGACGGTCTCGACGCCGAACAGCTGATCGGATCGCACCTCACCGCGGAGGCCCTCTCGCGGACGTCCGGCCACACGGCACGGGCTGACCCCCTGGCTCGCATTTGCGACCTGTTGGGGACGGGCCTCCGTGCATCCGGGGCCGGGGTCCCCGGAGAGCGAGAATTCCCCTTGGGTACCACCCAGCAGCGGTTCATGCGCCGTGGCATCACGAAGATCTACTTCCTGAAGACGATCGCCGCCGCTACGAACGTGCCGATCCGCCCCGAGCTGACGGGCACCAACTCCACTGACCTGTCGGGTGCGATCGCCGACATCGCCGGATGGTCGCTGGCCAACTCCCCGATCGACACCCCGGACATGGGCTCGACCCTCACCACGAACATCCCGGGCGAGGACAAGGCCGACTCTTCCAGCCTCACCTTCTACGAGGACCAGGCGGCGGAGACCATCGAGACCCTTCTGTCGAAGGGCGCCGAGGGCTTCGTCGTCATCCTGCGCAAGGGCGACATCCCGGCGAGCAAGTCCATGGACGTCTTCCCGGTCCGCGTCGCGGGCCGCGCCCCCGCCTACTCGACGGGCTCGGACCCGGCGAAGTTCACCGCCACCTTCGCCATCTCCGGGACGCCGACACTCGACGCCGCCGTTCCGGCTTCCAACTGACCTGGGGGGATGCTGCATGACTACTGTCGTACCGTCGGCCGTCGCTGTCGCCAAGGACGCGCACTGGGCCGCGAAGATGGCCCGGCTGCGGGCCCGGAAGCTGCCCGAGCGCACTCTGTCGTTCTGCGACGACGAAGAGGCAAAGACGGCTGTCACTGATGCGGCCCTGGCGCTCGCGAAAGCTCGCGCCGCGGCGATCACCGAATGCGCTGAGCAGGGAATCCGCGAGGACCAGCGCGACGCGTGGGTGGCCTCCAACCCGCAAGTCCTCGCCGCTGACGGGGTCCTGGACCAGGCGCAGGAGGCACTGGCGGAAGCGACGCTGACTCTGACCTTCCGGGCACTGCCCCGGCCGGTGTGGGAGCAACTGCTGCGCGAGCACGCTCCGAGCGAGGCACAGGCCGACCAGGGCATGGAATACAACGTCGAGTCCTTCCCGGCCGCCGTCATCTCCGCCTGTCACATCGAGCGCGACGAGGCAGGCGAAGAGGTGGAGGGCATGAGCGTTGCCGACGCTCAGGAGCTGCTGGACACCTGGGCGGATGCAGAAGCGAAGGCACTGTTCACCGCAGCCCTGCTCATCAACCAGACACTGCGCGCGGACCTGGGAAAAGGCTGATCTCCGAACCGGGCTTCCGGGCGGAGATGGAACTGTGCCACACCTATGGAATGCCGCACAGTCAGTTCACGGGGGCCGGTGACGGGCGTTGGACGGCGCTGGACCGGGCGAAGGCGCTGGCGTGGCTCGTATACACGCGGGCGGTGTGCTCCGGGTGCGGCACCAGGGCGGGTGAATGGCGGCCGGAACTGGGTGGGGACCGGTTCGCCTATGTCGCCGATGCGAGCACGTGTCCGGGGTGTGAGCTGCTGGCGATGGAGCGGGAGCAGGTACCGGACGGTCCGGAAGGACGCGGGGTCAAGATCGGGCTCAAGCCCAGGCGGGAGCAGTAGGTGAGCGGCAGCGCCTACAACCTGTACGTCAACCTGCAGGCGCAGACGGGCGGGCTGACGGGCGGTCTGAGGCAGTCCGCGACGCAGCTGCGCCAGTTCGACGGGCAGCTGCAGCAGGTCAACCTGACGCTGATGGAGACCGGGTCGGCCACGCAGCGACTGGCCCGGCTGCAGGCGTCCGCGTCGGCTGACGCAGTCCTGGGCCAGGCGCGTGTCACCGCGGCCCTGGAACGCACCGCGGCCGCGCAAAAGGCTGCCGCCGCAGCCGCCGAACGATCCGGTCGCGTCCAAGCCTTGTCCGCGAACCTCGCCGCGAAGGCGGAGAGAGAGCGGGCCGCGGCGGTCGCGGCCGGCGAGCGAACGCTGCGCGCTCAAGCGGTCGCACAGACCATGGCGGCCCGCGCCCAGGCCGCAACCGGGCGGGGCGCGGTCGCTACACAGGCCACCGCGAACGCCGCGGCCGCGGCGGCGACACGGGCCGCGCAGGCGCAGAGCGTGCAGGAGGAACGGGCGGTCGCCGCGCAGTCCGCTGCCTCCCGCGCAGCCGGGGTATCGACGCGGGCGACGCAGGCCCGCCAGGCGGCAGATGCTCGGGCCGTGCAGACGCTGGCCGCCCGTAACGAGGCGGAGGCTGCCGCGTCGGCGCGCGCTGCGGCCAACGCTGCTGCCGTGCGCCAGGCGGAGGCCGCCGCGCTCGCGGAGACCCGCGCGGCCACGCAGGCCCGGGTCGGCGGCTACCTGCGCACCGGACTGGTGCTGTCGGCGGTCCTCGGCGCCGGGGTTGTGGGGGCCGTGGCGCTGGAGAAGCACATGGCGAACGTCATGACGATTTCCCAGCAGATCAACGCGACGACGGTCAGCGGGTTCACCGACAAGATCGTGGATCTGTCGAAGGACATGACGCAGTCCGCGAACCAGCTCGCCGAGGGCCTGTACCAGGTTGTCTCGACGGGTTTCGACGGCTCGGATGCGATGACGATCCTCGGGGTGGCCGCGAAGGGTGCCAGCGCGGGCCTGACGACAACGGAGATCTCTGCGCGGGCCCTGCTGGGTGTGCTGAAGGCGTACGGACTGACAGCCGGGGATGCCAGCGGCGTCATGGACGTGATGTTCCAGACCGTCAACAAGGGCGTCATCAGCTTCGAGGAGTTGGCGCTGCACCTGGGCGACATCGTGCCGATGGCTGCTGCTGCCGGCATCAGCTTCGAGGACCTGGCCTCCGCGTACGCCGCGGTGACCCTCGCGGGCGTTCCTGCGGCGGAGTCGGCGACCGGCCTGAACATGCTGATGACCAGGCTGATGCAGCCGACCCGAGAGCTGAGCGACTTGATGCGCAAGCTCGGCTACGAGTCGGCGGCCTCGGCGGTGCAGCAGGACGGCCTGTACGTCGTCGTGAACAAGGTGGCCAAGGCCACGCACGGCTCCGCTGAGGCGATCACCACCTTGTTCCACGATGTGCGGGCCTCCCGCGCGATGCTGGCCCTGGCCGCCAACGACGGCAAGAACTACGCCGACACCTACCAGGCCATCGCCAACGAGGTGGAGCGGGCCGGGGCTGCGCACAAGGCGTTCGAGATGCAGATCAACACCACCGCTGGCCAGTGGCAGATGTTCGTCAACCGCAGCAAGGCCCTGGGTATCGACCTCGGGCGGGCGCTGCTGCCGGTACTGCAGAGTGTTGGCAACGCCCTGTCGGTGTTCGCTGGCACGATTGCGGACGCGCCGGGCCCGCTGAAGTCGGTCGGCGCTGGCCTGTTGGTGATATCGGCGACCGGGGCGCTCGCCCTGGCCATGATCACGCGGATCACGGCGCAGTGGCAGACATTCCGGCTTGCTCAGGCTGAAGCCTCGGCGGGCGGCGCGGTCATGCCGGCGGTCCTCAAGGGCGCGGGCCTGGCGGTGTCGGGTCTGACGGCGCTGCTGGCGGTGGGAGTGCTCGCCTACTCGGCGTACTCCGCTTCCAAGGAACAGGCCAAGGCGGCAACCGACGACCTCGTGCAGGCTCTGCGCTCCGAGAGGGAGGAGGGGGATCAAGGAGCGGGTCTGCGGGCCCTGACCGAGTCGCTGACCAACTCCGACGATGCCACAAAGCTCAAGAAGGCTGGCATCGACATGGCTTCCGCCTTGGACGCCATCACCTCTGGCGGCCGGAAGCTTGCAGATCTGAAGAAGGAGATCTGGCGGAACGCTTCCTTCTCCACGGTGGACGTGTCGGGTCAGGTGAGCACGACCCTGACCTCCGAGGGGCGAGGCGCGATGGACGCCCTCGACAAGCAGCACCGCATCTGGTCCGGCGCGGTGAAGAAGGAGGCCGAACTCGCTGCCGCGATGGAGATCGTCAACGCCAAGGTGCAGCAGGCGAAGGTCGGCGCGGCGAAGGCATGGACGCTCGATGCTCTGGTGCCCACTGGCAAGGATGGGCTGCCGCAATACACCGATGAGATGAAGGCGATGGCGCAGGCCCTCGGCTCCATCGTCGACCCGGCGAAGGCATGGCAGGCGGCGCAGGACAAGGTGGCCAAGTCCAACAAGAACGCCACCGCGACCCTGCAGGACTATCTGAGAGAGCTGCGCAGCCAGTTGAAGGCGCAGCGCAGTTTCCAGGGCAACCTCAGCAAGCTGGCCGTGGCCGGGTACGGCGACCTCACCGACCACTTCGCCAAACTCGGCGTGTCGTCGGCGCCGATCCTCGACGAGCTCGTGAAGCAGCTCGGCAAGGGCAAGACGAAGGTCGCCGACGAGCTGGAATCGATCATCACCGAGTCGGCGTCCCGCGCGCAGCCCGCGTTCCAGGCAGGACTGGCGCAGCTGCCTGCGATCGCAGCCCGCTACGGCAAGAAGATCGCCAAGCAGTTCGCCGACGCCGCCGAGACCAACGACGCCCGCAAGTTTGGGCGAGTCATGCAGGCGATGGCCGTCTCCGACATGAGCCGCGCCGTGAAAGCGGGCAGCACGGCCGCCCGGACGCAGCTGCGGCGCGGCATGAGCCTGCTGGCACAGGTGGCCGCTGAAAAGGGCGCGGACGCTGCGACCGCACTGCAACAAGCCCTGCTGTCCGGGGACGTGACCACCGCTATGGACCAGATCCGAGCGATCTGGGGGGCGGACCCGCCGATCAGCGAGAAGGACCTGCAGAGCGTTGTGTCCGCGTTCCACACGGCGGGCGGCAAAGCCAAGGGCGAGTGGTCGGCGATGCTGGATCTGATCCAGCAGGTCGCCAAGACGAAAGGCACTGCAGCCGCCTCAGCCCTGACCTCCGCTCTGCTGTCCGGGGACATGGCAGCCGTCCAGGCGCAGTTGGATGCGATCGGCGCGAGCGTGCGGGAGATCCCCGGCACCAAGAACATCTCCGTCAGCGTGGACCCGCCCGCGCCGGTGTCAGTGACCGTGATCCCGCGTATTGGGGCCGGGCCCCTCGCGAACAAGCCGATTCCACAGGCCGATGGCTCCATGCTGTCGTTCTACGCTGGCGGCGGCTTGCGAGAACGGCATGTGGCGCAGGTCGCCCCGCGGGGAGCGTGGCGGGTGTGGGCCGAGCCGGAGACCGGCGGGGAGGCGTACATCCCCCTGGCCACGTCCAAGCGGGCCCGCTCCAAGCAGATCCTCGACCAGGTGGCCCACCGGTTTGGGGCGACCGTCCAGTACCACTCCGACGGCGGCCTCTCGAACTGGTCGTACACACCGGCGGGCGGCATGGACGGCGTGATCTCCCTGTCGTCGATCGCGTCGGACTCGATGAACAAGAACGGCACCGCCCTCGACCTGGGCAAGTTCTCCAAGAACCTGCACAAGTCGGTGGTGGAGGCGCAGCGGTGGCGTAAGGACCTGTCAACGGTTGCCCGCCGCGCCGGCCAGGACGTCGCCGATGCGCTGGAGGCGATGGGCTCCGAGGGCATCAGCCTGACGCACAAGATGGCTACCGGCAGCTCGAAGTACCTCAAGAGCATGTCGGCCGAGTTGAAGAAGCTAGCCGAGGCAGCGAAAGCCTCCCTGTCTGACTACACCAGCCAGCTCGGCGGGGCGACGAAGCAGACGTCCGAGTTCCAGAAGAACCTGGCCAAGCTGGCGGCCGAGGGCTATGGGGACCTGGCGGCCAGGCTGGCTGCGCAGGGCGACCAGGCCGCGCAGGACCTTGCGGCGCAGGCAGTCAAGAGCAAGAAGGGCGCTGCGAAGGCCGACAAGGCGTCGAAGGCCGCGTCGGCGACGCTGTCTGACGAGGACCTGGCCGACCTGCTGACGATCATCGCCGCGGTCAAGACGAACAAGACGGGCATCCACCAGGTCGCCGACGCCACCAAGCTCGGCGAGGACCGCATCATCGAGGTCGCCAACGCGGGCAAGTCCCAGCTGCAGAAAGCCCTCGGTTCTCGGGCTGGCCGACTGCTTGCCGACCTGGGGCGGGCCAACAAGGGACTCTCGTACGCGTCGGGTGGCGTGCTGACGCCAGGCCTGTACGCGACGAGCAACGGCCTGGTGCGGTTCGCCGAGCCCTCCACTGGCGGCGAGGCGTACATCCCGCTCGGGCAGAACAGGCGGCAGCCGGCGACGCAGGTACTCGAGGACGTCGCCCACCGCTTCGGCTACACGCTGACCGCTCAGGGGGTGACCGGGCCCACGCGTGTGGACGCCCATCCGTCCGGCGGGGTGCAGGTCGTGGTGGTGAAGGAGACGAGCAGGCCACTCATCGGACACATGCCGGTGACGGTCACCGCCGGTACGGACGGCCGCGGGGCGGCGCAGGAGATGGGCGCGGAGGTGATGCGCCGTCTTCGGGCCGCGCAGCGGGGAGGCAAGCTGTGACGGCTCTCGGCGACTACCAGCTCGATGTCGGCGGCCTGGTGATCGGGACGGGCACGCTGCTGCCCGCCGGGGAGGTCACTGGCCTGGGTGCTCCCGACCGGCGCACATCCGACGTCGACAACCCCAGCGACGACGGCGGGTTCCCGGGCGTGGACCTGTTCGGCTCGCGCACCGTGTCCATCGAGGCCGGTATCCGCACTCCTGACGATCCGGGCGCGGCCCTCGATCTCCTTGCCCAACTGCAGCAGGTCACCGGAGCCGACAGCATCCGCAAGACGGCGGGGTCGCTGGCCGTACTGCGGGCCAAGTGGCCTGGCCGGGACGTGAAACGCCTGTACGGCAGGTGGCGGCGTGTGGAGGCCGTGTCGATGTCACAGGCCCTGTATGGGTGGATACCGCTCACGCTGGAGTTCGCGGCGACCGATCCGCGCTGGCATGCCGACGCCGCGCAGGGCCTGGTGCTGCCGCTGGACATCTCGAACGACTCGCAGGGGTTCACGGCCCCCGTGGAGGCCCCGATCACCACCGGGGTTTCTGACCCGTCGGAGCGGCCCGGCTGGGTGACCAACGGTGGCGACGTGGCCGCCTGGCCGCAAGTGCGCATCGACGGGCCGGTCACCAATCCGAAGGTGTGGGTGGTGGAGACCGGCCGCTACCTGCAGTTGCAGACGAGTCTCGCCGCGGGGGAGTGGATCGACATCGACACCCGGCCGGGAACCCGCTGGGTGCTGCGCAACGGGTCCGGCAACGCGGCGCCGGCGCTGACCTCGGGGTCCCGCCTGGACCTGTTCCTGATCCCACCGAAGACGAGCGAGATCCGGTGGACCGCCACCGACTACACGAACACCTGCCGCATGACCCTGTCGTGGCGCGACGCCTACACCGCCCTGTGAGGACACCGAGATGACGCTGATTCAGCCCCCGATGATGATCAACGGCGGCAAGCATCCCGCCCGCACCATGCGCATGATGATCCGCGACCTGTCGCGCGGGTCGCAGGGCGTGACCGAGTACAACGACCTGAAAGTCGCGCAGCAGACGACCCCGGGCGCCGGGGTCCAGGTCGGCGACGGCTCCGGGGTGGTGCGCGGCGCCTCCTGGGGGCAGGGCTCCTACACCCAGTACAACGTGGGAACAGCGCCCGTGAACATCGCCCCGACCGGAGCGCAGGGCCGCACCGACATGGTGGTGCTGCGGGTCCTGGACCCCGAGTACGAGGGCAGCCTGGACCCGACCAAGGACGACATCGGCTTCTTCTATGTCGTCTCCAACGTGTCGTCCACGGCGACGCAGCCGCCGGCGGGGATGACCGCGATCCCGCTCGCACGGATCGCCCTTCCCCCGAACTGCGCCACCGTCACCAACGCGATGGTCACCGACCTGCGGACGATCGCCAACCCCCGCCGAACCAGGAAGCTGCAGACCGCCTTCCCCGGTGCGACGCTGAACCGGCTCGTGTACCAGGACAACCAGTGGCACACCTGGCCGACGGCGGCCCGCTGGACCATCGACGTGCCGCCGTGGGCCGTCACCGCGAAGATCGTGACCACCATCGCCGGACTGCGTCTGGACAGCGCAGACGTCTTCGCTCACATGCACCAGGTGTTCGGGGCCACGCAGGGGCAAGACACGGTCATCGACGACGACCAGGGCGCCAATACCCGCCGCAACACCGTCGTGCTCGCCGACAGCCTCACCATCCCCGCGGCGATGCGCGGCACTACCCAGGTCCTGTCGCTGCAGACCTTCATGTCCAAGGCCGAGACCGGGAATCTTGGTGTGGACGGCGGCACCTCCCTCATCACGGACGTGGAGTTCGAAGAGGGCGTGATCTGACGGTGCACTCCTACCGCTACCTGACCTGCGATGCGGTCAGCGGGAGCGTCCTGGCGTGGGATCTGCCGCTGAGCGATGTCACCTACGGTCCGGAACTGAACGGGCCCGGTGGGCTGCAGGCCACGCTGGAGCCGCATCTGGCGCATGTCCTGGGCAGCATGGTCGACCCCGGCAACACGCTGATCTTCGCCGAACGGGACTCCAAGCTGATGTGGGGCGGCCTGATCTGGCGGGCCGAGCCGGAGGGTGGCAAGTATCCGATCGAGGCTGCCGGGTTCGGCTCCTACCTGGCCAAGCGCCATGACCTGCACGGCAACCTCGACGGTCGCGGCCCCTACACGTACGGCGATCCGTGCAAGGTGATCAGGGACGTCTGGGCCTACTGCCAGGAGCAGCCGGACGGCAGCCTGGGTGTGGTCGTCGACTCCGTCACCTCGAAGGCGACGATCGGCACCCCGGAGGAGCCGTACGCGTCCACCTGGTGGGAGTCCCGCGCGTTGGCCGACATCGTCGCCGACGCCATTGCTGTGTTCGGTGGCCCAGAGTGGACCGAGCAGGTTGCGTGGGTGGGTGGACAGCCCGAGCGGCGCGTCCGTCTCGGCTGGCCCCGCCTGGGCACCCGCCGCACGGACGTGTCGTTCACCAGCGGTGTGAACATCGCCGACCTGATACCGGTCACCTACGACGGCGACGCGTACGCGCAAGTCGTCGTCGCTCTCGGATCGGGGGAGGGCCAGGCCAGGCGCCGCGCCACCGATGCCGTACGGGACGGTCGGCTGCGCCTAGAGGACGTACTCGATCTGCCCACCGTCAAAGGACAGGACCAGCTCGCGGCGAAGGCCCGCGCGGGACGGATCGCCCGTCAGAACCGCGGCTCGATCGAACAAGTCGACATCATCGACCACCCCGCCGCCCGCTTCGGCTCGTTCCAGGTCGGCGACGACGTGTGGACGCAGGTCCACGACGAGTGGACCGACTACGACGGTTGGGCGCGGGTGACCGGATGGACGCTCACGCCGGCGCAGGGGGACCAGCAGGAGCGGATGACCGT
Source organism: Streptomyces sp. NPDC002742 (assembly GCF_042888885.1). Taxonomy (NCBI): domain Bacteria; kingdom Bacillati; phylum Actinomycetota; class Actinomycetes; order Kitasatosporales; family Streptomycetaceae; genus Streptomyces; species Streptomyces sp. NPDC002742. Next base: position 301,416 of record NZ_JBIAQF010000005.1, on the reverse strand, counting down.
GGGTCTCGCGCCCGCCGACTCCTTCATCTACGGAGGCTGAACCCCTTTGGCAGACACGCTCGCCGTCCTCGCGGCGAGGATCGCCACCCTGGAGCGTCTGGTGCGTGACCTGTCGCGTACGAGCCGCCTGGCGAACTCCTCGATCGAGAACGGCTCCATCGCGGTCTACGACGACGGCGGCCTGCTGCGCGGCAGCATCGGCATACAGCCGGACGGCACCGTGGCGTTGGCCGCTGTCAACGGACCCACCCCGCCCGTCCCCACCGCCCCCACCACCGCCTCCGTCCGAGGGGGCGTCGCCGTCTCCTGGGACGGGAAGTTCACCAACGGCAGCCAGGCCCCGGCCGACTTCGCCAGTGTGGAGGTCCACTTCTCCACCAGTGCAGACTTCCCCGACGGCGGCTCCTTGTTCGCCGCGTTCTACTCGGCGCAGGGCCAGACGATGACCGTGCCCGCAGGCGGTCCGGTGTGGGTGCGCCTTGTGTGCGTATCGACGTCCGGCAAGGCCTCCGAACCGTCCGCCGCGGCGGGCCCGGCCGGTCCGTCCCCAGTGGTCGCGCAGGAGGTGCTGGCCGGCGTCATCACCGAACTGTCGCTGGCCGACGGAGCAGTCACGCGGGCCAAGATCGAGGCGGAGGCGGTAGATGGTACTGCTCTGGCTGACGGCGCGGTCACCACGCCGAAGCTGGTCGCAGGCGAGATCGACGGCCTCGTGCTCGCCGCCGGGACGGTCACCGCCGACCGGCTCGTCGCCGCAAGCATCACCGCCGCCCAGATCAAGGCCTTGAGCGTCACCGGCGACCGGCTCGTCGCCAACACGGTCACCGCCGACCAGCTGGCCGTCGGGACGATCACCGCAGCGTCGGGTGTGATCTCCTCGATCGACGCCACCGTGATCACTGTCGGGAAGATCAAGGCGACGCAGATCGATGCGACGAACCTGGTGATCTCGGGGGCCAACGTCAACGGCACGGTCACCGCCGCCACCACGGCGACCACCGCCACGACCGCAGGCGCCGCCACCACGGTCACCGGCTCGATCGGCTCCGAAGTGCTCCTGCCGCCCACCCAGATGGGCACTGGGCAGATCCCACAGACCACCACCATCAACGGCGGGTCGATCGTCACCGGCACCCTGGATGCTGCCGCTATCAAGGCCGGGACGATCACCGTGGACCGGCTGGCGGTCGGCCTGGCTGGCCAGGTGGGGCAGAAGTGGTACGACTTCGGCGACGCGGCGTCCAAGTGGCAGAACCTGGGCGGCACGATGACCACAGTCGCCGTCCCGGACTCGCAGTCCGGCGGCAACGTCATGCGGTGCGTCGGCTACGTGCAGGGCGCCTACCGGCCCGATGTGAAGATCCCCTTCGACCCGTCGGTGACGTACCGGGTCGGTTTGCGCATACGGCAGACCGTCGCCAACTCGACTCCCGGGCAAAGCCAGACGCTGTACGCGGGAGTGGCCGGCCTGGCGGGCGACGGCGTGACCTTCGTCAACAACGTCGGGGACAACTCGAAGTCCAGCCAGTTCTACGTGGCGGTCGACAGCGAGGACCTCGTCGTCGGCGCGGACTGGGTCACGTACAACGGCTATCTCAAGGGCACCTCTGCCGCCCCGGTCAGGACAACGGCCCCGAACGCCAATGCGCCTGCCCAACTGCACTCAAAAGTCCGCTACATCACGCCGTTTCTGTACGCCAACTACCAGGGCGGAACCGGCACGGTCGAGATCGACATGTATGCCATCGAGGTCGTCGAGTCCGGCGGGATCACCGCGAGCAACATCAAGGCCGGGGCCATCGACGGCCAGACGATCACCGGAGCAACACTGCAGACCGCCAACAGCGGCAACCGGATCGTCCTCGACGAGGAGACGATCGGCGGGGTACCCACAGGCGTTATCCGGTTCAAGAGCGGCCAGAGCGGCGACACGGACGGTCTGATCACGTCCGAGGTCAACGATGCAGCCACCCAGCTGGCCATCACCGCCCCCAAATCGTCGCTCGTGACCAGCTCGGCGCCGCCGGCCAGCCTGCTGCTGGGCACGGACGCGATGGGCAAGCAGATCATCGAGTTCGACGCGGAGAAGGTCTACCTGACCTCCCCCACCTACGTGGCACTGCCTCTGTGGGACTACCTCGGGCAAGGCGTCATCTTCAACCTGGTCAAGGACTGGACGACCCCGGCACTGGCCACCGGGTACACCGGTAACGGCAACTCCAACGGCACGGTGCAGTACAGGGTGATCAATGTGCTGGGCACGAACTTCGTGCAGTGGCGCGGCGGCCTCAGCATCACCTACAGCAGCGGCGCCATCGCCAACAGCGGCGCCCCGTTCTCCTCCGCTCTGCCGACGGCCGCCCGTCCGTCCTCGAAGTGCTCGCTCTCGGCGGCGTGCTCCGCCGCAGGCTCCAGCACGCTGGCGCTCAAGGTCGACTTCAACACTGACGGCTCGGTCAGCATCATCGGCACGAATACCACCACGATCAATCCGCCGTGGGTGTCGTTCAGCGGCCTCATGTACAGCCTGTGACGAGGGAGAAGACCACACGATGGCACGCCAAGTGACGATTGTCGGTCCGGACGCCTCCGGTTACTCGTGGACGTGCGGCCAGTGCGGCACGACCGGGGCCGCAGCCGAGAGCGACGCGGCGATGGCCGACTTCAACACCCACTGGGACAATGCGGTGATCCCGCCGGTCGACCCGTGGCTCCAGCAGATCCTGGACACCGGCCAAGCCCTGGCGGACTCCTCGCCCGTCCCCCCGCTGGCCGCAGCGTGGGAGCAGGCTGTCTCGTCGATGCCGTCGGCGGTGGCTGTGGCGTGGCGTAACCCAGGGAACATCCATCCTGCAGGCTGACGGGCTGTCTTGTCGCAGCCGTAGACTCCTGGGAGGCGCGGGGCACGCCGAGTTGAGGAGTGCGCGGTGACACAGCCGCCGAGTGCCGAGCCCACCCTGTGGGAGCTGCACCGCGCCATGGCGCAGTTGCGTGAGGACCAGCGCGGCGGGATCGCCCAACTTCGTGTTGACCTGCGTGCAGACCTTGCCGCACTGGCCGGGCGCCTCGACCAGGTCGTCACAGAAGACGTCTACCGGGCCGACCAGCGGACCGTGCTCCAGCGTCTGGAGACCCTGGAGCGCGATCTCACCGCCGCGCAGCGGCAGCGCGAAGAGGACCAGGCTCAGCAGACCACAAACCGCCGCCTGATCATCTCCGCGTTCGTCGCCCCGCTGGTGGTCTACGCACTCCAGCTGTGGCAGGCGTCGCGCGGTGCCAGCCCGTAGGAGGCGGGCCGCACGACGAAGAACAACATCATCGAATCAGGCGCGGGGGAGAAGGCAGTACGCGCCCGATGACAGTAAGAGGAATCGACGTCGCCTCGTACCAGGCGACCGACTATGGCACTCGCGGATTCGACTTCGCGTTCATCAAGATCACCGAGGGCACCACCTACACGAATCCGAAGTGGGTCGCGGAGCGCAAGACCGCCCGTGATGCCGACCTGGTCACCGGCTTCTACCACTTCATCCGGCCTGGCGACGTGACCAAGCAGGCCGACTACTTCCTGTCGAAGATCACACTCCGCACCGGCGACATTCTCGCCCTCGACTGGGAAGACCCGGGGGTGAGTTGCGCCCAGAAGGACGCCTGGATCAGGTACGTCCAGAAGAAGGCGCCCAGCCACCGGGTGATCCTCTACTGCAACTACGACTTCTGGACCAACCGCGAGACGACCTCGTTCGCGGGCGACGGCCTGTGGATCGCCCACTACAACGGCAAGCCCGGCAACCCCGGCATCAAGGCGTCGTGGCGCTTCCACCAGTACACCAGCACCCCGATCGACACGAACGTTGGCAACTTCACGGACAAGGCCGCACTCCGTGCCTGGGCCGGGTCATCGTCCGGCGGGACCGGATCGACGCCCAAGCCGAAACCGTCCAAGCCCGCGTACGTTCCGCCGGCGTTCCCGGCCCGGCTCGCGCCTGGCAAGAGCAGCCCGTCGGCGAAGCCGCTGCAGAAGGCACTGCGCGCCGCCGGGTTCCTGCCCATCAAGGAAGCGGACCTGTCGGACACGTACGGCCCGCGCACACAGGCCGGTGTGGGCCGCTTCTTCGACGCGCACCCGCAGTTCCGCGCCAAGGGCAAGCCGCACGACGTGGCGATCGGGCCGCACGGCTGGGCGTTCCTCTTCGCCCTCGCCTACGGCCGTAAGTGAGAACCCGGTGGATGCCGCAGACGTCATTCGGCGGTTCACGTTCCATCCGGCCGAGACCGCCGAGCGTCGCCAGGCCCACGAGGACATTCGGTCCGGGTGCCTGGAGCTGGCGCTGATGCTGCACGCGGAGCTGCCCGCTGGCGCGGAGAAGCAGGCGGCGATGTTCCGTCTCGAAGAGGCCATGTTCTGGGCGACCGCTGCGCTCGCCCGCCAATCAAGGGAGTGAGAGTGCTCTACAACTATCTGCTGTCGGTGGTGCGGACCTTTGGCCCGGTCGTCGCCGGTTGGCTGATCACCCAGGCGCTGCGCCTGGGCGTGCACCTGGACGGTCCCGAGCTGGTGTCGCTGATGACAGCAGGGTTCGCCATGGCCTACTACACGGTGTTCCGTCTGGCGGAGCTGCACCTCAGCCGCCGCTTCGGGTGGATGCTGGGCTGGGCGGCGCCGCCCGACTACCAGAACCCTCAGGGCTGACCCAGCCCGAGAAACGACCAAGGCTCCCACTGCCCAGTGGGAGCCTTGACCTCTTGGAGGGCTCAAGCCTAACAGCGGCTGAAGACGGGGTCCCTGAGCGCGCCAGTTAGAATCTAAGGGCAGTCCAGTGAGGAGAGGAGCCCGGTGGTGGCGAAGAAGCCGTTCCTGGTCGGCAGGCAGGAGTTCGCCGCCCTGTACGGGGTGCAGCCGACGCAGGTCACGCAGTGGGTGGCGCGAGGTGTTTTGGACTACGACTGTGCGGTGATCGTGTCGGGGTCGCCGTATTGGCTGCTGTCGTTCGTGCGCGGGTTCGGGCAGATGACGCCGCGGCCCAAGGCGCTGAACGAGACGGAGCTGCAGCGGCTCGTGGCCGAGCAGGAGCCCGGGGAGTGGGCGCGCAGCGTGGAGGGTCTGCCTCCGCTGCTGGGTCTGCAGGAGGCGACGGCGCTCTTCGGCCTGTCCAGTCAGCAGAACCTGTCGGCGGTGGTGAGGCAGGGCCGGTTCGCGCCGGCGGATTACCAGCTGTCGGGTTCGCCGCTGTGGCTCCTTGACACACTGATCAAGGCCGCGCCGGAGATCCAGGCGAGGTCCCGCACTGTGGTGTGGGCGGTCGTGCCGCAGGTCGAGGCGGCGCTACGGCAGGGCCGTTACCACGGCCCCGGTTCTGTGATTGCCCCGCGTGGACGTGCCGCAAATGCCGTCTGACCTGCGAAAGTAGCTCGACTCCCCTCCTGGATGGAGCTAGAATAAGAGCGGCGCCATCGAGTGATGGCGCCGCTCTTAATCTTTGGGGGAGCGATGCAAGGCGTTGCGCCTGTGGCCCGGTCGCCGACCGCCGGGTGCGAGTTTCGGGGCGGCATCCTGGTTGATCGCGCCGGATCCTTCGTGAAAGATGTGCCACACCATTGGAATGGTGCTATGGCTCATGGGGGGTCTCGTGCCCGTTCATCAGCAGCAACTGCCCGGCCTGGACGACATCCAGTCCGTCAAGCAGCCCGACGTCGAACCCGGCCAGTCCATCCAGCAGCGGTTCGAGGCGTTCCACGCCCTCAACCCGTGGGTGCTGCGGCACCTGGAAGCACTGACCACCGACTGCATCGCCAAAGGCTTCCGCCGAGTCGGCATCGGGATGCTCTTCGAGCTCCTGCGCTGGCGCTACGGACAGGCCACCCAAGGCGACGCCTTCCGCCTGAACAACAACTTCCGCAGCCGGTACGTGCGGCTCCTGATCGAACGCCACACCGAGTGGGCGCGGCTGTTCGAGACGAGGGCCCTGCGCGCCGCATGAGACCACCAACCTCTTGGAGCAGCCCAGATGGGCATCAAACTGAAGACCCGCAAGCCGACCGGCATCGTGCCGTGGCCCCTCCTCCTCCTGGAGGGGGAGGAGGGGGCCGGGAAGACCTACTCGGCCGCAGAGTTCTCCGCCTCCGACCGCATCGGCCAGATGTACTGGATCGACCTGGCGGAGGGCAGCGCCGACGAGTACGCGGCGATCCCCGGCGCCGACTACGCGATCATCGACCACGACGGCACCTACCGCGACATCCTGGAGCAAATCCGGGCCGTGTACCTCGAAGCCCGCAGGGCCGCCGCCGCCGGCGAGCCGCCCGTGGTGCTGTCCGTCGACTCGGGCACCGCGCTGTGGCGGATGCTCAAGACCTGGACCCACGAACGGGCACGGCGCGGGAACCGCAACGCGAAGGCCCTGCAGGAGGACCCGGACGCCGCGATCGACGTCGGCATGAACCTGTGGAACGACGCCACCGAGCGGTGGCTGGACATCATCCATCTGCTGCAGACGTTCCCCGGCATCGCCATCATCACAGCCCGGGGCAAGCAGATCACCGCCATCGACGACAACGGCAAGCCCGTCACGGACGGACGCGGCCGCGCCCTGAAGGAGTGGAAGGTCCAGGCACAGAAGGACCTGGCGTTCGACGCCTCCGTGTGGGTGCGGATGCGCCGGGGACAGGCCCCGCAGGTCATCAAGGCCCGCTCGCTGCGCCTGCGCGTCGAGGACGGCAAGCCGCTGGACCTGCCCGACTTCACCATCGAGAACCTGGTCTTCACCCGGCTCGGCTGCTCGGTGGAGTCGCAGCCCCGCCAGATGCCCGCTCTGGTCGGCGACCGCGTGCAGGCGTGGCTGGACGAACACGACGTGGTGGAACTGCGTGACGTCGAGAGGCTCCGCGAGCTGTGGTGGGAGGCGGCCGGGGACGACACGGGCCTGATCCGCGCTGAGGTCGTCTCGATCCGCGCCGCGATCGAGCGGAAGGTCGCAGAGGTCGAGAACCCGCCCACGGAGATGGGCCACGGCCCGGCCAGCGACGCCGACCGGCTGCGGGCCGTCGTCGAGCGCAGGGCCGAGGAGGGCGACGACGAGCCTGCCGATGAGGCCGAGCCGGACAAGCGCCCCGTCCGCAAGGCCCCCGCCAAGCGCGCCCCCGCCAAGCGTGCCACCGCCAAGACGACCAGCGCCCAACGCTGACCTGCCCCGCGGGCCGGACCCCAACGGCCTGGCCCGCGCCACATCCCTTGGAGTACCTGATGACTGCTCAGCCTGTGGAATCCATACCGTCGCTGTGGACGGCCGCACACGACGTCGACGCCAGACGGCCGCGTTCTCTGCAACGGCAGCTCGGCGCTTCGGACACGGTGTGCGAGCGCCGCGCCGCCTACATCGTCGCCGGGACTGCCCCGACCAACGACTCCGACAAGCGTGCCGCCATTCTGGGCACGTACATCCATGAGGGCCTGCTCGGCGCGGCGCGCAGCGAGTACGGCTGGCTGGTGGAGCGCGCCGTCGCCGACGATACGATCAAAGGCCATATAGACGTCGTACAGCTCGACGAGGCGACCGCAGCCTGCCTCCCCGTCCGCCACCGTCCGAAGGTTGCAGCCGTCGGCGGGGTGACGGTCGAGGACATCAAGACGAAGTCGACGTTTCTGTGGGACAAGGTGCGCCGCTACGGGCCCAGCGAGGCCGAGCTGCGGCAGGTGTACCTGTACGCCGACCTGCTGCGTACGGCTGGCTTCGAAGACGTGCGCGGGCAGCGGTACCTGGCCAAGTTCGGCCCGTTGGAGGTGGCACGGATCCGCTTCCGATTCGTCAACCGCGACAACGGCGAAGAGCACATCGAGGAGTTCGACTTCGACCCGACGGAGGCCACCCGCGCCCGCTGGTGGGTGCAGCGCGTACGGGAGCTGCGCACCCCCGAGGAGGGGCGCCGGGACTTCGACGGGCCCGGCCTGGACGCCATCTGTGACCACTGCCCGTTCATGACGGCCTGCTGGGGTCTGCCCGAGCAGCCCGGCACGCCCGTGCAGACCATCCTCATCCGCAACGACGCCGACCGTACTCAGACGCTCGCCGACTACGTGCACGGTCACACGCTGGAGACCGAGGGCAAGCGGATCAAGAAGCTCGCCCGCGCGAAGATCGACACCTCCCCGGCGGGCGCATACGGCGCCAACGAGCTGGCGTGGGGCGGCGGGAATCCAACGTGGGCCATCGACGTGGAAGCCATGGTCGACCTCCTCGAAGATGCCGGCATCCCGGTGCCGATGGTGCCCGACGAGGGGCGGATGGTCGCCACCTTAAAGGAAGCGGGCCTGGCTGTTCCGGAGAAGCGGACCGCCAAGACCACGCCCAGGACCATCATCGTGCGGCCCTTCAAGGCCTGATCGGACCGCCGCCGCGCGCCCCGTCGGGCCGCGCGGCGGCATGGCCGTGGAGGGAATCTTCCGTTGTCCATTCACCTGATGGTCGTTGCCGCCTACCTGCCTGAGGACGTGGTGACCCAGGGGCAGAAGCTGGCCCTGATGAAGATCTGCGACTCGGCCGACGATGAGACACGGCTGTCCAGGCCGGGCTTACGCAGACTGCGGGCGTGGGTCGGCGTCGGTGAGAAGCGGTGCACGACCATCGTCACCGAGCTGGTCGCCAAGGGCCTCATAGAGCGCGTGGAGACAGGCAAGGCGGGCCGCCGCGCGGTGTATCGGGTGTTCCCGATGGGCGTGCCGCCGATCCCGTCCAATGACGACTTGGACGCCCGCTTCGCGGCGGCCGACGCGGCGCCGAAGAACCCGCGCAAGGCTCGCACCGGGATTCGCCGAGCGGCGCCGTCCAAGCCCGCGATGACGCACGAGGACATCGACGCGCGGGCGTTGGCCGCAGGCGAAGGTGTGAAGGGGGCAGGGTTCCACGGGTGGAACCCTGATGGGGGCGAGGGCAGGGTTCCACCCGTGGAACCCAGTGGGTTGCACCCATGGAACCCAGTGGGTTCCACCGGTGGAACCCCTTCTCTTCCTTCTTCTTCCTTTGTCCTTCCTTCCCCCCCTACCCCCGCGGCTGTCGCCGCAGGGGAGCGCGGTGGCTGCCCCAAGCATCCTGTCGCTGCTGCGAATTGCCGTGCCTGCGGCACGAACCCTCGCGCCGCTCGCGCGGCGCAGGAGCGTGAGCGGGCGGAGGCAGATCGGGAGACGGAGCAAGGGTGGCTGCGTGGGTTCCAGGCGGACCTCGACGAGGCGCGGCGGGTGAGGCAGGAACGGCCCGAGGACGTCGAGGCAGCCCGGCTGTTGGCCCGTCAGTTGGCCCGCCAGGGGAGGGAGAAGACCCGCAACGGGAACGCGTCCGAAAAAAATCAATCTTGACCCCCATCTGAATGCAGCTAGAATAAGAGGAGTGGGAGAGGGATTGGCCCTCTCCTTCCGATACCGCAAGGAGAACCGCGTGAGCGAGCAGTCGACTGCAGAGGTAGTAACCGCCACCGTTCCGGACGGGAGTTGGAAGCTTCAGGTCACGTACGAAGAAGGCAAGACCATCGCCGAGGTCTCGTCGTTCGGCGTGCCGCTGAGCATTACGACCCTGACCGCTGGGGGCGTCGTCACCGTCGAGGACCCGGCCACTGGCCCGACCGTCCACCGATTCGCCGACACCAGCGAGGCGTACGACGCGACCCAATGTCGCGCCGACATCCGCGACGGTGACGTCCTGGTCGTCGAGCCCGAGCAGGTCATCGGGATTCTCGATGAGGCCTGGCCGTTCGCCGTCACCCAAGCACACGGCGAGTTTCACGCCCTGAAGATCCCCGCCAGTGAGCACAAGGACGGCCGCTACACGGCCAGCGCCGACCTCGCCGGGCGGATTGCCGCCGAGCTTGGTTTCCCTCTCGCCGTCCAGCCCGCTCGTACGGCCTGACCGGCCGACGCCAGCCCAGCCACTCGCCCGGCAGATTTGCCGCACCACCACACCCACATCGCCTCTTGGAGGGACCGAATGGGACACCTGCCCACCCTGCGCCCCGAACACCCGAAGGGTCTCGTCCTTGACTCCGCCCAGCAAGTCACCCCCGTCCTGATCGCCCTCGCCCGCGCCTGGCGCGAGGACCCCGTCGGTACCGGTGCCCTGTTCGCGGACATCGCCGACCGCGACGACCAAGCCCGCGCCGAAGCGCACCTGGACGGCCTCGGCTTCGGAGAGCACGCCAGAGACCAACTCGCGGACCAGCTGCTCGCCGAGCTCGGCGGTGCCAAGTTCCACCTCGGCCGCACGCGCGACCGCCACGCCGTCCATCAGGCCCGCCGGATCGCCGAGGAAGCCCGGCGCGTGGCCGACATCCTCGATGCGCACGCCAACTGGATCACGATCGAGGTCGAGGAGGTCGAGGAGGCCGAGCGGCTGCGCGCTGCCCAAGTCGCAGCCGAATCGGAGTACCTGCGGGCCTGGTTCAGCTGGGCCGACGCCCGCCCGGTCATGGTGGCGGTTGCCGTCCCGGTCCGCTGCGGGCACTGCACCTGCTGGCCGTCCCATGTGAACGGTCTTGCGTGCCACATGGGTTGCGGAGCTCAGGCGACGCCAAAACCGTGAGGCGTTGAGAACGGGGTGGCGGAATACGTTCCGCCACCCTGTTTCGAAATGTGCCACAACTCTGTACCGTTCGAACCACCTCTTGGAGATCGCATGAATATCGCGCCCCTTCCCGACCACGGTCGTGTCAGCCGCCCCGAGTGGCAGGCACTGTGGCAGCAGTACGAGCCGGTCACCACACCGCTACGCGTGGTCGGACTTGCCTGCGACATCGAGACCTGCGGCGGCCAGACCGTCATCAACGTCGACCTGCCCGACGGCACGTACCTGGTCATCGCCGACGACGACGCGCTCCCCGACCGCCTGGAGCAGGTCACCGGCTGGCGCATCACGCGCAGCCACCGCGACAACCCCAACTTCGACGCCCTCGTCTTCGACTCCACCGACGGCGGCGAACACGAGGGGCTCCACGCCGACATCATCTCGCTGCTCGCCGCGGTGGCCCTCTACCTGAAGTCCCTGCCCGACGTGGACACGCAGACGGCCGGAACCAAGATCGGCGAAATCCTGATGGCCTCCGCCCACCGGTTCGCCGTCGCCGTCACCGGCGTCAACTCCCAGCACGCCTCCCAAAGCCAGGTCATCAGCGGCCCCTTCGCCAGCCACTCCGAGACGGTCAAGCAGTACGGCTGGCAGACCCACCTCCTCGAGGAAGGCGACTGGAAGAAGGTCCACGAACAGGGCGGCACCGAATGGCCCCTGACGGTATGGCAGCGCCGTGACGCGGTGCTGCTCGTCTTCGTCACCCGCCTGCTCCTCGTCTGACTCCACCCGCCCGACCTGCCCGGCCCCGCAAGATGCGGGGCCGGGCCGCCCGACTTCTTGGAGCCCACACCTTGTTGACCACTCTTCCCCGCGACATCGAACCGACGTTCAACGACCTGCTCGCCGGGGCCGGCGGGTCCTCCTCCGGCCTGGTGGAGGCCGGATGGCGCGGCAAACTCGCCATGAACCACTGGCAGACCGCCATGGACTCCCACGCCGCCAACCACCCCACCATCGAACACCTGACCGCCGACGTCACCGGCTACCCGATGAGGTTCCTGCCCCCCGCCCTGCTGCTGTGGGCATCGATCATCTGCACCGAGGTCAGTCCGGCCGGCGGCCTTATTCACCCCACCGATCAGCTCGACCTGTTCGACGTCCTCGAACACCTCGACGACGACGAGGCGGAGGACTGGAAGGCGCTTACTCCGGAAGCGTTCGAGAGGACCCGGGCTACAGCCTGGTGCGTCGTGCGGGCCTGCGAGGCCAAGCGGTTCCCGTACGTCGTGATCGAAAACGTCGTCGAATTCGCCCTGTACTGGATCAACTTCAAGTCCTGGGTCAAGGCCATGAGGGAGCAGGGCTACGAGGCACCGCAGATCCTTAGCGCCACCTCCGCACACATCGGCGACGATGACAACCTGCGCGCCCCGCAGTGGCGGGACCGCATTTACATCGTCTTCCGCCTCAAGGGCATGCCCAAGCCAGACCTGCAGCCCCGCCCACTGGCGTTCTGCTTCGAGTGCGGCAAAGACGTCCACGCGAAGCAGGTGTTTTTCGACCTCAGCGTTCGTGTCGGCAAGTACAGGCGCGACTACAGCTACCGCTGCCCCAACAGGCGCTGCCGTCACGCCGAGGTCGAGCCGTACGTGCGCCCGGCCGCTTCCGTCATCAACTGGGACGACCTCGGCCAGCGCATCGGCGACCGCAAGAAACCGTTGGTGGAAACCACTATGGACCGCATCCGCGCTGGCCTGGCCAAATTCCCCCATCAGCCGTCCTCCATCACCGTCAACCACGGCAAGGACGGCACTGACCGGGCATACGCGGTGGCCGAGCGGCCGTTTTCCACCCGCACCATCAAGCAGGGCGACGCGCTGCTCGTGCCGACCGGCGGCAGCTGGAACACCGCGTGCAGCGACATCGCCGAGCCGATGCGTGCTCGGCTGACCCGCGAGAGCGAGGCCCTGGTCACGGTCGACCCAGAGCCGTTCGTGATCACTTACCGGCAGAACGCCAACCCGGCGCTGGCCACCGAGCCGATCACCAGCGTGACCGCCCAGGGCAACCATCACGGCCTGGTCGTCCCCGGCGGGGCCGTCCCGCCAGGGCTGCGCAACACCCTCGTCATCCCCTACCGCAAGGCCACCGTCAAGACGACCGCCGAGCCCGTTCACACGCTGTCCACCCGCGACTCGGCCGCACTCCTGAACACCGCGCCCGCGGTGGAGGGCTGCTACTTCCGGATGCTCAAACCCCGCGAGCAGCTGGAAGCCCAGCGGTTCCACAAGCGGTTCATCTGCATCGGCACCCAGGCCGAGCAGACCATGCAGGCCGGGAACGCCGTGTCAGTCAACGTGGCCCGGCATATCGGCGAGTGCATCAAAGCGGGCCTGTGACTGGCGGGTGGGCCCTTCGCGCGCCCTGCCACCTCCGTGACGGTTTCACCGTCACGGAGGACGACTGGAAAACGAGAGCCGACCTCAAACGACTGTGCGGGCCCCAGCTCCCCACCTGCGGGCCGTGCCCGTTCCGGGCCCTGTGCATCGCCACCGTCAAACCGGCCCAGGCCAAGTTCGACGGCATCGCCGGCGGACGCCTGTGGTGCAACGGCGACGTCATCGACGCCCTCGACGACGTCAGCGACGAGGAGCTGGCCGAGCCGAAACTGCGCGCCTCCTGCGGCACCGAGGCCGGAGCCAAGGACCACACCCGCCACGGCGAAAGTCCCTGCCTCTCCTGCCGCCAAGCGGTCCGCGAGATGACCGCGCGCCGCAAGGAGGAGGCGGAGGCCAACGCCAGAGCCAAGGCCAACGGGCCCGGGCAACTGCAGTTCGAATTCGCCACCACTTGACCCCTCGCCTGCCCGCCCTGGATCGGGGCGGGCAGGCCCGACCATCCCGCATTGGAGAGGACCATGCCCCATCCCGCCACCCCGCGCCCCCTGCGCCAGAGCCTGCAGCCCATGATCGCCGGTGCCGTCCTGGCCAGCTCCCACCCCGGCCTGACCGCCGACAGCATCGAGATTGACCACCTCGGCGTCGCCACCGGCGACGACCCACTCGGCCTGCGCGTGTTCCTGTACTACCCCGGCGACGGCATGTTCCAGCAGTGGGTGCACGCCATCGGCGCCACCGAGTTCGGCGCCCCCCGGCCCACCAGCCGCCCCGGCGAGCTGTCCCACACCGCCACCGGACACGTCGGCCACACCCCCGTCGAGGTCACCTGTCTGATGCAGCGCGACGAGTGGGTGTGGCGCACCAGCACCGAAGGCGACGTCCACAAACGGGACCATGCCAAGGACGGTTCCTGGGCCGTCTGCGGCGACCTGATTGTGGGCGTCGTCGATCCCGGCAACTCACAGCAGCCGCAACCGCATTGCCTCGGGTGCGGGAAACCCGACACCGTCCCGGCAGCCGCGCGGTGATCCGAACCAAGAGCCGCGCCTGCACCGGCAAGCGCCGCCACGAAACCCGCAAAGAAGCTATGGAGCACTGCGACCGGCTGATAGTCAAGGGCGCCGTGCGCTTGGCCGCCTACTCGTGTCGCAACCGCACCTGCGGCGGCTGGCACGTCGGCCATCTGCCCAAGCCCCGCACCTGACAGACCCCCGAACCGGGCCGCGCCCACGGTGATCACCCCTGCGGGCGCGGCCCCACCACTACTCGTGAAGGAGCACAGGCCACCATGGACACTCCCAGCTGCACCCAGCCCGTCCTACTGCGCGACGCCAACGGTGACTTCAGCCAGGTCGCGCCAGCGAGGAGCGACATTGCCGCGGCCACAGACGGCCGCGAGATGTACGGCGTCTGCTGCGCCCTCGCTGAAGCTGCGCGACAGGCCCTCATCCGGTTGTACGGGCATCCGAGCCCGCAGCTCCTGTGGGCGCTGGCCGCACCCGACCCGGCCGAAGGTCCTCAGCACCCGGCACGCAACTTCTCACTGCGATTCATCACCGCCTACGTCAATGGCGACCTGTTGACCTGCCAGGCCCTTCACCAGGCGGCGGCATCCGCGGGTTCCCAAGGTTACGAGCACTTCCTGAAGGCGCTGATCGCCGGCGTCTCCGACCTGACCCGAGTTGCCCTGGAGGAGCGGACTGCCAACAGCGAGACGCCCGCCCAGCACCCGTACTAGCCCCGGCAGCTGGCCCGCGCCCGCAGCGGCCCCCTCGCGGGCGCGGCTTCCATCAACCATGCAAGGAACGGCCCTGACCAGGTGAAACGCGAAAAAGTTTCTTGCCCCACATCAGAAGTGCACGTAGAATAAGAGGAACAGGAAGAGGGGTCGCCCGGTGTCGAAGACGCCAAGAAAGTGCGCCGCGCGGGACGCGGCTGCAAGGTGCAGGGCCGGGCGGTGCTTCGCAACGACGATCGGCCTCTTGGAGGAGCCCGTGATCACCCTGCTGGACCAGTTCGCCACCAACCTCGGCAAAGCCGAAGATGCTGTCCCCGCCCTCGTCGGCGACAGCCTGTACGTCCGCTACGCCAACGACCCGGCCATCCTGAAGATCACCTCTCGGCCCGGGTGCGACGAGGTCAAGATCACTTTCCAGGTCATCCACCCCGAGCGCGGTCCGATCGACGCAACCAGCTTTGTCCTGACCCGCGCGCAGGACTTTACGTTCGCCCTGGAGCAGCTGGAGTCGTACCAGGAGATCTGGTTCGCCTGACCTTGCCCTGCGCCAGCCGCCCACCTGATGGCGGGCGGCTGGCGCTGTCCCTGCAGGACCACGGCCTCTTGGAGGAAGCCATGAACAGCATCGGACGCACCGACCTTCTCGCAGCTCCCTACACCCTCATGACCGGCCAGGTGACCGAACGTTTCGCCGATGTCCTTGAAGGCCCGCACCTGCAGGCCCTGCTTGCGGAGCGTTTCGGCCTCACCGCTGACGCTGCAGGTCAGGCCGCGATCACCGTCGGCCAGGTTTTGACCGTGACCTGGCATGCGGCGGGGTACGGGCAGGAGTTCCGTACGTGGATCGGCTGCATGCCCGACGTGCTCCTGAAGTGCTTCGTGGAGATGGCCGCCCGTGCCGAGCGGGACGAGTTCGCCGCCAGCCACGCGGTGCACATCGGCCGCCAGGTTTTCACCGAACTCGCCCTGCGGCTCCGTCCGTTCTGACCCGCCCGGGGGTCACTGCGATGGCGGCCCTCTTCACCGACTGGGAGATAGCCATGAACAAAACCATTCGCGGCGTTCGCCTCGACGTCGACGGCACCCTCGCCGACGTGCAACTGCCCGCCGGCGACGGCCTGGCGGGGGAGCTGTGCAGGCACATCGGCGGACGGGCTGAGATCGCTCACTACGCCCGCCCCGACGGCACGCGCCGCCTGGCGGTGATCGTCAACGCCGACGAAGCCGTCGGGGGGCTGGAGAACCTGTACGCGACGTCGCTGGTCAGTGGCATCTACGTCAGACAGCTGCCGTACTGTCTGCGCGGGCCGCTTGTCCTGCTGGGGGCGCTGGACGACTCGCGTCACTACACCGACATTCCCGAGAAGCTGCACGCGATCCTGCCGAAGGTCATGGATGCCCTCAAGGTGCGCTACGGCACCACCACCTGACTGACGCGGCCGAGTCCACCGGGGTCCGGCCGGACTGATGTGCCACACCATTCGAACGCCCGTGCCACATCGTCACCCCGGCCGGGCCCCGCACTGCGGGCGCCCGGCCCCTTTCATACCCAAAGGAGCAACACCGTGCCCGACGCCAATCAGCCACATCAGCCCGCCCGCATGATCGAGACCCGGGTCTGCATCGACGACACGCTCGGCCCCTACGACGCCAAGCTCGACCCTGCGGACCGGTGGAACGGCGCGCTCTCCCCGTACTTCACCCTCGACACCGTTCGCCAGCTCGCGGCCCGCACCCAGGAGATGGCCGAGGAGCAGGGTCACGACAGGGTCGACACCATCCACGTAGTCGACGGCGACGCTGGCCGCGAGGGCGAGCCCCGCACGGTCGTCGTCTCGATCCGTCGGTGCTACGTCGACGAATATTGCGAGTCGGACACCGAGATCATCCAGCCCAGCGATGAGGGCCTGTACGGCGTCGGCAGCTGGGAGTGGACCTGGCAATACGTGACCTGGTCGTGTGCCTGCGGCTCCAACACGCCATGGCACGAGGCCTGCTGCAAGGACTGCGGCTTGCCTCGCCCGGAAGTTGCCACCGCACAGGCGGACGGCGCCCTTGGCGCTGTCTCACCCCGCCCAGATGTGCCACACCATTCAATCGAAGAAGGGGATCGGAGTCGCCGTGCCGTAACGAGTACCCGCCTCGACTATCTCGCGGCGAACGGAACCAACGGCAAAGAGCAGCGGATCTTCCTGGCTGACGCCAATGGCCTCAGCGTCAAGGGCAAACCTGGCGCCGTCGAGTTCGAAGAGGTCTACCTGGCCGAGGGCCTCGACGCCCCCGACGCCGACGGCTGGCAGCTGCAGGACGACGTGGAGTTGGGGCTCACTAGCGGTGACGAGCCTGATCACGGTCACCTGTTCTACGACGTTCCGGTGGACGCCGTTCGCCAGCTCATCGATGAGCACGGCGGCGAGGACGCCGGCCAGGATCCCATCGCCTGACATGTCCCTGAGCGCCCCGTCGCCCTGCCGATTTCTGGCCCGGGTGGCGGGGCGCCCTCATGCCCGCACCCCGAAGGAGTAAATCGTGGAGCAGCTCGACCTGTTCGCGGCCGCCGAGGAAACCCCGGTTCCGGCGACCTTCGTTGCCCGTCCCAAGTCGCCTCGCCCGGTCGTAGTCCCCTCGGCGCCTCGACTGCCGTCCGTGCCCAGCCGGGTCGTCGCAGCCGACGACGACACCGGCGCCCTGTTCGCCGATTCTTGCGTCGAACTGCCGTCCGTCCAGACCCTCATTCCCTCACTGCGCCGATTCGCGCCGCTGCTGGTCGGTAACCCGCGCGATACCGGACAGCGCCTTGGCGAAGCTGTCGCGGACACCTGGCACGCCTCCAATTGGAGTGGCTACCGCATTGACATCCCCGTCAGCATCGTCGGCGCCCTGGCGCTGTTCCCCGTCAAGGGCCACAACGAGGACGTCGCCCGCATCATCAGTAACTGCAGCGACTGGGAGCTTTTGCAGGGATACCGTGAAATTTACGGGCGTACATGGCTCCACCGCCCTGACCTTGGAGTCCGCATGGCCCCGTTGATGCGCTGGCTGACCGAGGACGGTGTGGAGGAGAAGGCGTACGCGGTGCGCCGGGTGACCGAGACGGCGCTGCGTTACGGCATTCTGCAGCTGACCGGCGACCCCGACCCTTCCAACCGCTCGGACACCGACGTGATGTCCTGGACGATCACCTCGCTGCGCTCGCAGGGCGCCCGCCAGGGCCTGGGCGAGTACCACACTCCCTCCGAGGTGTGTGACCTGATGGCCGCTGTGACCTGCACCGAGGCGCCCGAGAAGGGCGCCCGGTTCCACGAGCCGGCTGGCGGCACGGGCGGCATGTTCCGTGCCCTGGCGCAGCGACTGCGCCACCTGCTGGCGGACCCGGCCGACTATGAGTGGGCGCTGAACGAACTTGAACCGCTCGCTGCAGCTGGCGCGGCCGTCAATGCGATCGTGTGGGGCCTGGGCCCGAACGTGGTGATCGCTTGCGGCGACACCCTCGCGCATGGCGATCTGCAGGAGCAGGCCCGGCGGGAGCGGAGGGGCCAGTTCGAGGAGCGGGACGAGATCCTCGGCCGCATCGCGGTCGCCCAAGCGGTACTTGAAGCGATAACGCTCACTGATCGGCTCTTTGGCTTAAAGGCTGTCTGACCTGGGATCTTCCTGGAAAAATTCTTGCCCCGCAATCCAATTGCCATTAAAATAAGAGCCCAGGAGGGGTGTGGTCCCACTCCCCGCCACCAGAAAGGAACCGAATGTACGAGACCGGCCAGCGCATCGCCCTTGAAGCCACCACCGACCCTGACACTGACCTCCGCCCTGGCGACGAGGGCACCATCCGCTCCTACAACCCCACCCTCAGACGACTCGGAGTCGACTGGGACAGCGGCTCCAGTCTCTCGATGCTCCTCGACGACGGCGACCGCATCCGCCTCCTCCTTTGATCGCCAGGCCCCGCCCACCGGGCGGGGCCTTCGAACAGCGCCGACTGACCACTTGGAGAAGCCGTGCAACCCGTAGCCCCGACCTTCGACGTTCAGCTCGAACTTCCGGCCCTCGAAGCCACTGCCCGCAAGTGGGCCACCCGCACGCGCGCGCTCGTCAACCGTGCCGTCTGCGACGACCAGGAGCACGCCCTGACCGTCGCCGCAATCCAATTCGACTCCGCCGCTCAATTCCTCGGCCACGGAGACGTCGACAAGGCCCGCGACGCCCTACGCATCGCTGCCAACTACGCCGGCAGTGAGGAAGCCAGCGCCCCCCGCATCGCCGAGGCCGCCAGCACCCTCCTGGCCGCCATCCCGACCTGACCCCCTCCCCCCCCCGCCCACAAGGGGCGGGACCCAAACCACACCAACGACCTCTTGGAGAAGAACGTCGTGCAACTCGCTCCCTCAGCCCTCCACTCCACCGCCGAAACCCTCACCGGCTCCCTCGGTGCTGACAACTGGCAGGTCAATGAGCTGATCATCGACGGCATCGTGAGCCTCGACGGCCCCCACGACCGACGGATCGGCATGCGCCTTCTCGGCGACGGCAGCAGCATCCAACTATGGGCCACCGGCGGCGCCGAGCCAGCTGACCACGAGCCCATCGAGGGCATCGCCCCGCTGCCGTGCAACCACCGCTGGCACACTCCCGTTCATATAGGCCGCCTCGACGCGGACAAGGACCCCGCGGCCGTTCTCTACGCCGCGATCAGTGACCGGCTGTTGCCTGCCTTCGACGCCAAGCCGCTCTACGTCGGCCACCGGCCGTGGGAAGAGGCCTTCGACAGCGCACTATCCCAAGTGCTGGACGAGTCGCCGGGGACGACAGGAACCTCCCTGCGCGACTGCGGACCGGAAGCCCACGTGCGGCCCCACGATGCCGGTCCCGACCTGGAGCATTCAGCCGACGCCGAGCCTGTGCCTGCGCCCGAGGGCACGCCTGAGCCCGAACCGAAAGCCCCCGCCCCGCAGACCGAGGCCAAACCCCAGCCCGAGTCGGAGCCCGCCGGGAAGCGGGTCCGCCGTCCCAAGGCCGCCTCCCCGGCCGCCAGCAGCGACGCCAAGCCGAGCACCACCCGAAAGCGCACGACCGCCAAGCCCGCCACCCCAGCCACTGACAGCGAGCCCAAGCCCCGACCGGCCCGCAAGCGCGCCAGCAAGCCCCCCGCTTCCTGACCGCAACCCAAAGGGCCGCCCACCCATCGGTGGGCGGCCCTACCCATACCCCGACCAGCAACCTGAAAGGGACACACCGCCCATGCCCACGAGCTTCCACCGCCAGCCTGAGCAACACCCTCACACCGTCTACGCCACCGCGCGAGCCGCCCTTGAGTTCCTGGGGGACCAGTGGGGTGCCCTGCCAGGCCCCTGCGGGGCGACCGGACACCTGCACAACGCCGACCACATCCCGTTCACGGTCGGTGTCTGCGAGGCCGGACACCTCTACCTCCGCAACGACGCCCAAGGAGACAGCGTCCACCTGCCCTTCACCTCCACCGACGACCCCACCGCAATCGGCCAGGCCATCGCCAAGGTCATCGGCGACCTGTACTGACTGCCCCCCCGCCCTGCGAAACCCCTCGACCCCAGTCACGTTCCGGGCCGCCCACCACCAGGTGGACGGCCCGCTCCATGCGCGGAGGACAACACATGGCCACCGAGGCCGACGCCAACCAGCCCGAACCCGCATCCACCAACTGCCCCGACTGCGCGGTCAGCCCCGGCAAACTCCACGACGACCGCTGTGACGTCGCACGCTGCGCCATCACCGGCTACCAGCGCCTCGGCTGTACTCACTACGGAACCGCGTGCAACACCCGCTGGACCGGCGAGTGGCCTGGCAGCGCCGAGTGCATCGAATACGGCTTCCTCATCGACCTCGGTCCCGGCGACGAATCCATGCCCGACCTCAACCGCCTCTACATCGAATGCGACTGGGACGTCGACCGGCAGCGCATGGTCCGTCGCTCCAGCTGACAACCCCAGAGCAGGAAGGAAGACCTCGCATGCCCGTCATTCCGCTCGACGGCATCCCGCAGAAGCACATCCCCATCGTCCGCACCGCCACCAAGCAGGGCCTGATAGAGCTGCTGCGCGCCGGCGCCTTCCAAGAAGGGCTGACAGGAAATCAGTATCCCTACCCTCTCAATATCGCCGAGGCGTACAGCACCTTCGGCGGACGCTGCTGGATCCTCGCCCGCCAGATACTCCTGACCGACCACGAAGGCCGCAGCATCCACAACGTGCGCCACGTTTTCACCACCAGCCCGGGACAGGCCTGGTGGTCCTTGCCTGTCCGCCCAGGAGAGCGCGCCTATGAGTTCGAGTTCGCGACCGGTGGGCCCATCGCCGGTAGCGGACGCCCTTACCCGCACCCCGTCCTCCCACGCGAGATCGCCGCCCTCGAAGCCGAACGGTGCGGCCCGTACCGCGACGCGTTCGGCCTATGCACCGGCTGCGGCTTACGCGGCCGCGTCGAGCGTCGCTGCACGGCCGACGACCCGCACCGCTCCCGAGAGTCCCTGCGTTCCCCGTATGCCCAGCCCTGGAAGTGGGTTCCCTGCCCGCACGAGTGCGGCTACGTCGGCCAACCTGAGATCCGGCCGAGCATCTTGTACAGACTGGTCCCACAGATAAGCCCAGGCAGATAGCCTGTGCAGCAGCAGCCCGGACAGGGCTTGCGCTGACGGCCAGAGGCCCTACCCCCGAGCGGGGCAGGGCCTTTTTGCATCGGAAGGCAGATGCGTCGGAGACGCTTTTGCCTACAGGCGCTGAGCTGGAGGCCAACCCGGCCGAGGCCCGAGCCGTCCACCAACTGGGCGTTGCTGGGGCCAAGATGGGGCCGGAAGGAGAGTGAAACCTCGTGAAGGATCACCGTTCCCCGGGAACCTGTTGGCCCGCTGACCTGCACAGATGGTGAAGGCAGGGGTATCCGGGGAACGGTGGGGCAACGATCTGGCGAGCTTGTAATGCGTAGGTCGTCGGTTCGAATCCGACAGGGGGCTCTGTGGAAGCCTCAGGACTCACTCGCCGTGACCTGGGGCTTTTGCTTTTTTTGGGATGTGGACGGTTCCTGACCTCAGCCAGTCGGACCGCTTGTGGTCTCGGTTCTGGTCTCAGTTGGGTGCTGGGAGCCAGTAACGGCGCTTCCCATGCCATCACCTCCATGGAAGGGTTGACGCGCCTTGCGTTCAACCGATCTTGGTGAGGGCGACCACATGGGAAGCGCTGCGGTGGAGAAGAGCCTGCTGTCGGCCTGATGTGGGTGACAGCAGGGTGGTCAGGACTACCTCAATTGATCGCGGATCTTCAGCACCAGCAGGGTGACGGCGATGAACGTGCCTCCCGCGCACTGGGCCGCAACGAGGGCGGCAGCATGAAGTAGCGCGGCTACCACGCCTGCTGCAAAGCCTGTTAAGAGCCCGACCAGCACAGCGATGATGACTACAAGCACTCGGTGTGAGAGCTCATCAGAGGGGGGCGTGGGAGGCGTGGTCACCTGGCACCTCGCCCTGAGCGGGTTATCTCCGCACACCCAAGGCCCCCTCCGCCGTGGCTCTGGCGGGTGACGCGTCGCACGTTAATATCTGTCATGAGGCTTCCTAGTTCAGTTGTGTGGACGACGGTGCTTCGTGAGGGGGGAGTGCTCGAACGATGCTTGCCGGCTAGTCGAGCACTCCCTTTCTCGTCGAGGCGATCTCCCGCAGTAATGGCTAGAAAAGCTCTTGCCGCTTCGCGGGCTCACAGTAGGCTTCGGGACATTTCATGATTCCCTGCTGTCTTTCGCGTTGAGGTGCCGTGATTTGACTCCTTGGCAGTGATTGCGGCTGCCGCCATACTGGCGGCAGGAGCCTGCGAGTACTGAGGATGCCATGGTGCAGAATTTGGGGGAGCGGTGACCGTTTCGGATCCGATGATCGTATGGCGCAAAAGTTCCGCCAGCGGCCCAGGAGGCGATAATTGTGTCGAGGTTTCCTTAGGTGAATGCGTTCTTGTAAGGGACTCTAAAGCCTCCAGTACCGTGCGTCTTTCTGTCAGCCCATCCGCCTGGAATTCTTTTTTGTCCTCGGTTAAGCGGACCCTTTAATGGTTCCCGCTCGTGAGGTGTCGGTTGGGGAGATGAGCGCTATCCTGCTGTATCGCCCCTTCGCCATTCACTGATGGTTTTTGCGTACTCGTTTTCGACCTCCCAAAAAGCCTCAAGATAGTCCTCTACGCTGCGCTGTACGCCGACGATTGCCTTATTGTTGAGGATGACGCTCCCGTCAGGATTTTCGAGGTACACCACCCTTTCCTGCTCGGCCTTGGGGAACTCGAAAATCACATAGGGTGAGCGCAAGAGCGGATATAGTCCGCGCTCGAAGGGCACTACTCCTACGCTCACATGATCGAGCGAGTTGGCCGACTCCAGGTGATCGAGTTGGGCCTCCATCACCTCGGGGTGCCCCACGACTCGCCGCAGGGCTGCCTCGTCGATCAGGAAGCGGAGCTCCGTTTCTGACGATTCGTCGAGCATGCGCTCCTGGCGCTTCATGCGAAGATCCAGAAGCTCGTCTTTCTCTGGCACCACAGACTGCTGGAGGAGGGCGCGCGCGTACCCTTCGGTCTGAAGCAGGCCGGGGATGAAAAGGGCCTCGAAGTTGCGGATTACTGCTGCGGACGCTTCATAGCCAAGGTAGGACTGAAATCCCTCTGACAGAAGAGACCGGTATTCATACCACCACGGCTGCAGTCGGGCCCCATCTGCAGCCTGAAACAACTTATCTGAATCCTCTTTGGAGAGGTTGTAATAGCTCACCAAAGCCCTGAGGTCAGTGGTGGAGATCTTCACCCTCCCCGACTCCAGTCGCATGACTTTCGACAGGGACCACTTCGTCTCTCTCTGGACGTCCATTTGTGAGTACCCCGCCTTCTTGCGTGCGGCTTGAAGCTGCGCACTCAGAAGTTGACGGGAGAACATGGGGTCGACATCGGGCATAGCGATCTCCTTTAGTGCCACAGGTCAGTTGGCAGCCCGTCACCCTGACCGTAGTTAAGAGGACCAGGGTCATAAGGCTACGCGGATTTGTGCTACCTGTCACTATGCCGCACGGCTCTTTGAAGGGATGCCAACTTGAGGGGAGAGTGTCGGGGCAGGAGTGAAAAAACGAAACTTCTGAGGGGTTTCACGAATGAGTGATGCGCAAATTCACTCGTGTGGGTGACGGTGTGATGATGGCGCTGAAGGGTCAGCCCTTAAAGATCGCGACCGATTCTCTGATCGACTTAGGGAGAATTCTCAACATCACCGCTCGACGTCAGCGGCACGCAGTACCCATGATTCTCCTGCCGTCTTGATGGGACGATGCATCTGTGGCCGTGCTTCTGTCGGCGGCGAGGGAAGCAGACTCGTCCTCAGCGTGGACGGGGCCGCCTCACCGCCTGAACACCCTCGGATCCGGTGGCAACTCGCAACGCTGGCGAGATTCGGGTTGGAATCCCGCCAGCGACTCCGTTGAGATCCCGGATCAGGTATCAGCGGATGCGACGGCGACGGCTTGCCCGAGCCTTGTGAGTGCTCGCTGCGCCAGTTTCTGCCCCAGATGCTGCTTCCTCAGGTGGCAGGAAGGTGTCTCCCATGCGGCGCATGGCGTCCTTCGAGAGGTGGGACCGCCCCTTCACGTACCGCCGCGTCTGGCTGATCTGCGTGTGCCGAAGGATCTCCTGGGGGCCGGTTGCAGGATGCTTTGCAGCCACGAGGGCAGAGGGGCCACCACGGGCCCGCACAGGGCTTCGTAGGCTCCGGCCGGGGGGTGCTGCCGACGGCGACGACGTAGCCGCCCCATGCCCGGGTGTCGACCGAATCGGC
Organism: Streptomyces sp. NPDC002742; assembly: GCF_042888885.1. NCBI lineage: Bacteria > Bacillati > Actinomycetota > Actinomycetes > Kitasatosporales > Streptomycetaceae > Streptomyces > Streptomyces sp. NPDC002742. Next base: position 276,901 of record NZ_JBIAQF010000005.1, on the reverse strand, counting down.
AACGGTGCCATGGGTGTTGGACATTCGGATGCCGGGCGGGGTGGTGAAGTACAGGTGGGTTCCACCGCTTGCGGTCCGGACCCGGTAGGTGTCGGGGACGGCGTGCCCGGCGCGCTCGCAGAGCGCCCCGAAGGTTGCCGCGCCGTCAGGCGCGTCCGAACTGCCCTTGTGCTCTGGCGTGTCCAGGTCGACGACCAGCAGCCAGGAAGGGCCGGTGGCGATACCGACGTTGAACGGCGCCCGCGACCAGGCGGCGCGGATGCGGTCCGGGTCGGTCGTGGCCTGCTGCTCCCACTTCCGGTGCCCGTTCTCGCACAGCCCGGTGCCGCTGCACGCCCGCTCGCCGTGCAGCGCAGGGACCTTGGGCGGTAGGGCTTCGCGGAGGCGGAGGTGATGGGTGGACCAGTCGATCTCCTCGGCCGCGCGGATCTCCTCCACGGTGGCCTTGCCGCCGCCCTTGCCGTACGCGGCGACGTACGGGCCATCCCGCCATACGCCGTGTCGTCATCCCCGGACGTAGCCGCGATGACGCGGGTGGGCAGGCTGAGGGAAGGTCCAGCCTCCGAGTTCGAAGTAGCGGTGCATGAGCACTGCGAGACTGAACTGTTCCCAGCACAGGCGGATGTCCTTGCGGACGTCGGAGCCGGCCACGTTCTCCATCACGTACGGCTGGCCCGTCGCCTCCAGAGCAGCCCGGGTCGGGGCGATCAGCCGGGGATACGTGCGGCCGATCGCCGCGTTGCGCGCAGCGTTCGTGCCCTTGGTCGGTGCTCCCTCGCCCTGGCACGGGGGTGAGGCGTGGATGAAGTCGAATTCGTGGCCGTGCGCGCGGATGTACTTGATGGCGTCGCCCTGGTGGAAGGCGTCACCGCAGTAGTCCGGCTGCGCCTGGATGTCGAAGCCGCTCGCCCACCAGCCGGGCCTTCATCGTCCTCAGCTGCGGGAGGCCCTCCGCCGCCCAGGCGCGCTGTGCGGCCGGACCTCGACGTCGGTGTCACGGTGCAGCAGTCCGTTCACGAAGCTGCGGCTGTGCCCCAGTTCGTCGGCGATCGCCTGGATGGAAGCACCGGCGGCGTACCGCTCGGCGGCGATCTCCGCCTACCGCTCGCGCTCGGCTCCGAGGACGTACCTGCCGTTGTTCGGGTACGGGATGCTCTCCAACCGAGGCTCCCGGGGCTCGTGTTCGGCTCGTACGGCAATGTTCGCAGAGTGCGTTGCGTTACAGAACAGCGACCATACGGTGCAGGGTACAGGGCGGCTTCCGTCGGGATTTGCTTCGTTGGGAGGTCGACCTTGACGCAAAGCCAGCTGGTGTCACTCAGGTCCCGTCGATAGCGTTGGCACACTCATGAGAACCCTCGCCCCACCGGGAGCCGTCCGTGAACCGCCGCCCCACCCTGCTCGCAGCCGCCGCGCTGACCGCTGTCGCGGCCCTGTCGCTGTCCGCTTGCGGAGGCGGCGGCGACAGCTCCAAGGGCAATGACAAGATCGCAGGGGCGGACACCGGTAACGATTCGTCGGCAGCGGCCTCGCCGACTGCGAGCGTGTCGGACTCGGCTGAGCGCCCGAAGATCGAGTTGCCCTCGGACATCACGTACACCTTCGAGTGGTCCAAGACGGGCGACGCGGACAAGGACGCGGTCATGTCCGACAGCGAGCAGTCCATCAAGGCGGTGGACATGGCCATCGCCAACCAGAACGCGCTCGACAAGGGATACCTCTTCTACTACGAGGGGGAGGCGGCCGCCGGGACACAGGAGTTCATCCAGAACTACGTGGACCACAAGGCCCGGACCACCGGCGCCTACCGCTTCTACGACCCCGTCGTGACGGTCGACAAGGACGGAACCGCGACCCTTGGCTACTGCGAGGACCAGGGCAAGGCGTTCATCAAGTACCTCAAGAGCGGCGAGGTCAAGAAGACCCCGGTCACCAAGAAGAGTTACGTGGTCTATAACACGTCCCTCAAGAAGAACAAGCAAGGTGTCTGGGTGATCCAGAAGATCATCTCTCAGAGCGGGAGCGCCAAGTGCCTGCCCTGAAGCCCCAGTCGACGAAGTTCGCCTTCCTCGTACTCGGGCTGCTCATGCTCGCACCGGGGCAGGCGTTCGCGGACGACACGTTCGACAATCAGACGCAGAACCCGCCTGGAACGAAGGCGAAGGGCGACGCCACCGATGACGGGACACTCTCAGCCACGGCCGGCGCCGTTGTCTACGACCGGTCGAAGAACGGCACCGGCGCGTCCGCTGGCGCGGTGACCTCGACCACCTCCTGGACCCCGCCCGCCTGCTACTACGCACCCAAGTACACCCCGGCCAAGCTGAAGGAGTACCTGCAGTCGATCTGGGAGCAGGAGTCGACGGGGTACCAGTGGGACCGGGAGCAGCGCAACAAGTACGAGAACGGCGGCAAGACCGCCAGCACGTACAAGGACTTCAACAAGGCCAAGACCGGCAAGGGTTATTGGTGGGACACGTACGTCACCCCGGGACGTGAGGGCGACCCGGGTGCACTCGACTGCGACAAGCCCATCTTCTGGGTGGACAAGGGCGAGGCCCCGCCGGCGGACATCCCCCAGGCGATCACGCCGCAGATGCTCGCGCAGCTCGCATACGCCGAGATCCGCGTCCCCTCGACCAAGGTCCAGCTCGCTCCGGAGGGCACCACGAAGGTGAACCTGCCGACGTGGGCGTGGCTGGACGCGGAGAAGTTCAAGCCGGTGTCGGTCACCGCGTCCGTCCCGCTGCTCGGCATCGAGGCGACGACCACCGCCGAGCCGGTGTCGCTGAAGATCGAGCCGGGCACGGCCGACGCCACGACCTTTCCGGCGTCCGGCGCGTGCGAGATCAACAACGGCCGGATCGGTGAGGTGTACGCGAAGGGGAAGGCGGACGAGACTCCGCCGTGCGGTGTGACGTACCTGCGCTCCTCGGGAGACGGTTCGTACAAGCTCAAGGCCACCATCACCTGGAAGATCCACTGGACCGGTACGGCTGTGAACGGCGAACAGTCCCTGCCGGATGGCACGTTCGGCGCTGAGCAGGACGTCGTTGTGCAGGAGATCCAGGCCGTCAACCGGTAGCCAGACACACGGGGGGTAAGTGCACATGTCGTTCCTGAGGTTCTTCTCCGACGACGTGAAGGAGATGGCCCGCACCCTGGAGAGCAGCGGCGGCCGCATGAAGGACGCGTCGAAGGAGATGTCGTGGGTGGACTCCCGCCAGGTCGGCCACACCGGCCTCCAGTCCGCGTGCGACGACTTCGCCGACTCCTGGGACTACGGCTTCGGTCAGCTCTCCAAGCTGACCAAGGGGGTTTCCAAGTTCGCCAACAAGGCTTCTGAGGAGTTCCTCAAACTGGACCAGAAGCTGTACGACGAATTGAAGAAGAAGGCCGCGGAGAAGAAGAAGTGAGCCTGGCCCGCAGCTTTCAGCTGCCTGCGGCCGAGCGGCCGCCGGAACCCTTCAGGTGGCCGCTCGCGGGGGCCACTCCACTCCTGCTGTGGCTAGGCGTGCGAGATGCCTGGTGCGCCTGCGGCGAGTCACGGCAAGACCCACGAGGTAAAGCGCGAAGAATATGAGCCAGATGCCTCCCGCGATGAGTACCCGTTCAACGGTGTAGCCGGGGAAGGCGAGAAAGATGGCCATGACGACCGGAAGGAGGAGGACATTACTCAGGACTCGCGGGTTATACCTGCCGGACGCATCGACGATCATCTGGGAATACAGCAGATCCACTTCAGGCAGAGCACTTGGGTCCGGGGTCAGTCCGCGGCCCGGCCTCATCCCTGGAAGCGCGCCACCGCGTAGCAGGCCGGGGTGATCAGCCATGGTGGAAGCGACTCGCTCGCGGGCGTCGGGAGCGCGCTGGAAGAGGAAATAGGGATTGTTCAAGGCGGCACCACCCGGCATATGTCCCATGTAGCGATAGCCGACCCTCTCCGCAACATACGCGAAGGCCGCAAACTTTTTCATGCCCGGAAAGTAGGGCCTTACCGCAAACTCGCCCTTCTCTTCCGACATGGCCTTCGTCAACTCGTTCAGCAGATGCTGTTCGTCCACGACTGCCTCCTCCTTCGGCCACCAGGAGACGAGGCTACCCGCGGTGGCGTGCATACACCCCGGATAACCTACCGCCTCAACGAGAACGACTTCCGCAAAGGAAGGGATATATCACGCATGGGCGACACGAAGCCGCAAGGAGAAGCCCGATGAGCTCCGACATATATCCGAACCTGGGGTTCGATCCAGCACCGGGCGATCTTGAGTCCGTGAGGGACCTTGCGAAGGCTGTCGGCCGCGTCACTCAGGGCAGCAGCACCGCTCAGACGGAACTGCACAAGATGGGCACCTCCGACGGTGTCTGGGCCGGCAAGTCCGCCGACGCCTTCAAGGACACCTTCTCCGAAGTCCCTCCATACCTGAAGAAGGCCCTGGACTCCCTGGACACGGCACAACGGGCCCTCGCCTCCTGGGAGACACAGCTGGACGGCTTCCAAGCCAGGGCCAGGAGGCTGGAGCAGGAGGCAGCCGAAGCAGCCCGGCGAGTCAACTCCGCCCAGACCTCGGTGGACGAACTGCCCTCCTCCACATCCGGGATGTCGGACAAGGAAAAGGAAAAGCACGAGAAGGACGCCAAGAGCAAGAAGGAATCCCTGGACTCCGCGAACAGCGAGCTCTCCGCGATCCGCAGCCGAGCCCACTCGCTCCACACCGAGCACGAACAGGCCGCAACCGCCATCGCGCGTCAGGTCAAGGGAGCGGCCGACGACGCCCCTCCGGAGCCAGGCTGGTTCGACGAGGCGCTGAACGCCGTCGGCGACCTGCTCGAAGACGCCTGGGACACCATCACGGACCCGAACTTCTGGAAGATGATCGGCGACATCCTGGCAGACGTCGCCATGGTGGTCGGTGTCCTCGCGCTCTTCTTCTCCGGCCTCGGCGTGGCAGCCTTCATCATCGCCGGGCTCGCGCTGGCCTTCCATCTCGCCGCCATGGCCGGTGGCGCAGACGTGACCTGGGAAACACTCGCCTGGGACGCCGTCGGCGTGGTCGCCGGCGGTCTCAGCCTGGCCGGTGGGCGCCTCGTCCAATCCGGCCGCGCTCTGGTCATGGCCGGTCGCGAACTCCGCCTCTCCTCCGGCGTCATGAACGCGCTCAGCAAGGTCAGGCCCGGCAGCCTCCTGAGCGGGCTGAGAGGGATACCCAGCGGGGTCGCCAACTCCGCCCGGGGCCTGGCCATGGCAGGCAAGGGATGGTCCTTCGTCGCGTCGGGGGTTGCGATCGACAAGTCCGCCACCTGGGCCGGCGCCGCCCTGGCGATCGGCTCCAACATGCACAATGGCACCTGGGACCAGGGTCGTTGGACCGACGGAGAGTTCAAGACCGGCGACATTCCGGTGGTCGGGCCGTTCATGGACTACTTCGGTCCGGTCGACGAGGACAAGACCGTGGCCCCAGGCACCTTCCCGTCCACGTTTGACGCACCCACCGCTCTCACCTCCTCCGGCAGCACCTTCACCCAGCATCTCGATCCGTCGCAGATGGGCACGGCCGCATGAGCGTCACCGGACAGGGTGTGACCGGCGATATCGCGAGAAGCGACACAGCACCGTTCCGTTACGCCTTTCACCACCAGGTCCCCGACGAGTTCGTCCGGCTTCCCGAGCCGACGGCCTCCGATGGCTGGCGGCAGGCCATGGCACAGCTGATGCCCGAGTCGGACGAAGAACAGCAGGATGCCGCCAGCGACCGTCTGCGCCGCCAACTGCCGCTCCTGAGCGCCAGGGAGAACGTGGTCCTCACCGCCATGTGCGTAGGCACCGAGGAGGTGGACGGGGACGAGCGCCTGTCCATGGGCCTGCTCGCCGTCACGGTACGGCCGAGTGAACACTCCCCTGCCACCCGGCTCTTCACCGCCGAAGGGATCTACCAGGCCACCGCCCAGAAGCTCTTCTCCGGCGTGGCCGAGGAGAGACTTGAGAAGATTGCCTTCCCGCTCGGCGAAGGACTCCAGGGCCCCCAGGACATGGTGTTGGCGGCCAAACTCCCGTGCGGGCCCGCGGTCATGTCGACATCCCTGCGCACACTCCACCTACCTGCCCTGGATGTCGGACTAGCGATGCCTCCGCTTCCGATGGCCGCGCTGCAACTGGTCGTACCCGCACCGCACGGCTACTGCGTATACGTCACCATCTCCACCCCCTCCGTCTTCCTCCTTGACTCCTACAGCGCTCGTCTCGCGCATATCGGCCGAACTCTCACGTTCGACGATCTCGCTACCGCATATCAGACACAGCAGCCATAGATCGTGTGGGCACTCGGCGACCCTGGTGCAAACGGAAGAGAAGGGGCAAGGCCTCCGCTGTGAGTACTGTTTCCGGCCGTGCACTGACGAGGGGCGCTCGGCCCAACATCACGATGCCGTAGGAGGATGGAGAAGAAGCGGGTGAGCGCCGTCATGGACGCCGGGGCGCGGCAGAGGCGTGCCAGCTACCGCATCCCGCCGCTGGCGATCGGCATCGGCTGCTACGTGCTCGCCGTGATCGCCGCGATGTTCCAGTTCGCGGACGACATCGGCACCGGCCTGGAAATCCTCCTGTGGATCGCCCACGGCGTGCTCCTCGCCGGTCTGATCCGTTGGCTGAGGGCCAGCGGGGAGTCCAGCCTGTCGGCGGCGCTGCTCATCGCGCTCGCCTCCGCGTCGTCCGTGCACGTCGCCGATGTGGCCCGCGACGATTTCACCCTTCACCAGCGGGGCGAGAAGGTCACGGTCACGGTGGTGGAGAAAAGGACCGACCCGCCGCGGGGTCGTGAATCCCGCAACTCGTACTACGTGCTGGAGCGACACGACGGCACCAGGGTCCCGGGACCCGCCATGGAGACACCATCCGATCGCTACGAGGTCGGTGAGGTCGTGACGGTCATCGCAGACCCCGAGGGCGAACTTCGCCCTCAGACCCCGGGTCAGGCGGATGCCACGGGCGACGCGCTCGGTTCCGGAGCGTTCGCCCTCGTTGCGCTCGGCTCCGTCGGCTGGATGACATGGCAGGGGTCGGACGCTGCCAAACGGCGAGCCGAAATGAAGAGCAAGGCACCTTCCTGGTCGCAGAAGATGTTCAAGACCGTCACGCGCAACCACAGCACCCGGGAGGAACAGGAGCAGAAGCTGCGCGAAGCCCTGCGCGCCCTCCCCACCGACCAGCGCGTAGGTCGTCGGTTCGAATCCGACAGGGGGCTCAGCGTTAAGCCCAGCTCAGATCTTGTCTGAGCTGGGCTTTCGCGTTCAGTGGATGCGACGGCGGGCGCGGGAGCGGGCTGCGCGGCGGTCCGCGGTCTCAGTTCTGGTGAAGCCCGGACACCTTGTCATGCGGCCGATTCAGGCCTTGTGGGCTCAGGTGCTCAGGTCCTGACCGTCAGGTACTGCCAGCCGCCCCACGTGCTCACGTTGGTGGTGTCCTTCGAGCTGTGGACGTATTCCGAGCGCACCCGGAATTTCTGGTTGACCGCGTGGGAGAGGCTCAGCTGCGCCGCCACGGCGCTCTTGGAGCCGAGCGTGAAGCAGCCCGAGGTGCTGAGCGTGTGCCAGGCGCCGCTGTAGTACTGCTGGACCTGGAAGTGCACGCACTGGCCGGACTTGTTCGGCGTCACGGTCGTGGTCACCGTCGGCTGCACCGTGTGGTGGTAGACGCGGTAGGTGGTGCCGCTGTACGTGGTGGTCGTGTAATAGCCGCTCAGGGCCTGCGCGACCTTCACCTGGTCGCTCACGGCGCGGGTGGCCGTGGCCGGGGCGTAGCGGTAGTCGCCCGTGTAGGACGCGGTGAACGTCGTGTTGCTGACGAGCTTGTACGTGGCCGTCAGGTTGCCCTTGCTGTCCACGGTGCCGGTCTTGACCAGCGTCTTCTTGCCGCCGGCGGGCGTGGCGTAGAGCGAGACCGTACGGCCGTTGTACGTGGTGCCGAGGTGGGCGGTCACGGTGGCCGTCGCGCCGTACGCGTAGGTCGAGGCGTCGGCGGTCACGGACAGGCTCGTCGTGGCGCGCGAGACCTGGACGGTCGCGGAGGCGGTGGCCGCCCGGTGGTCGGTGTCGCCGGCGTAGCTGACCGTGTAGGCGTTGGCGCCGCCGATGGAGGGAGCGTCCTTGACGGTGATCGTGCCGTCGGCGGCCACGGGGGCCGTCCACGTCACGGGCGTCGTGGTGTGCGCCGCGTCCGTGCGGGTCACGGTGACCGTCTCGCCTCTGTCGTACGGGCCGTCGCCCAGCACGGCGCCGAAGCTCAGCGCGGCGCCGCGCGTGGCGGTCGCGGGGGCCTTCAGCGTGAGGGCCGGGGCGTAGGGGGAGATGGTGGTGCTCACGTCGTTCGAGTCCGGCTGGTGCGTGATGTCACCCCCGAACGACAGGCGGTAGGTGAACCATCCGGCTGTCCCCGGGTCGTCGGCGACCGTGAACCGGCCGGTGGCCGGGTCGAGCGGGGCCGCGGGGAGCTGGGTCGACTGGTGGGTGTCCTCGTTCGTCCGCGTCACCTGGACGGTGTCGCCCTGGGCGAAGGGGCCGCGGGTCAGATCGGTCATGACCGTGCCGGTGAAGGCCACCTTGTGCGGCGTCGCCGAGCTGAACTCCGGGTACGGGATGGAGGTTCCGACCCTGGACACCCACACCTTCAGTGAGGTGGTCGCGGGCCGGTGCGTCGCGTCGCCGGCGTAGGACACCTCGTAGGTGTACCCGCCCTCGTCCTGGCGGGTGTCGGTGATGCCGAACGAGCCGTCCGCGCCGACCGTGGCGTCGGGCAGATCGGTGCCGTCGCGGGTGACCTTCAGCGTGGCGCCGGCCGGCACGAAGCCGTGGCCGCCCACCGTTCCGTTCACCGTGAACCGCTGGGCGGGGATCGCGTACGGCGACGGGGCGTTCAGGGAGAGCGTGGTGTCCGTGAGCTTGGCGTCTCCGAGGACGTCGAGGGCGTAGGACCCGTTGCCCTGGGTGACGGCGTAGAGCGTGCGGCCGTCGGCGCCCCAGGCGAGGCCGTCGGGGGCGACGGTGCCGGCCGGGAAGGCGACGTGGTTCTCGGCGATCTGGTCGGCCGCGTAGAGGTAGGCGCCCGCGCCCGGGCCCGCGGTGGCGCCGAGGGCGATCGTGCCGTCGGAGTCGATGGCGACGGAGTCGGGGGAGGAGCTGACGCCGCCGGTGTAGTACCCGTAGGGCTTGGCGGTGCTGAGGTCCGCCGTGCTGTACACGTACACGGCGGTCGACTGCGGAACGAGCAGTTTCGTGCCGTCCGGGGTGACCTGGACGGGGCCCGTCGCGGCGCCGCCGAGGCCCATGTCGACCTTGAGGGAGGGGGTCCCCGAGGAGACGTCGTAGGTGGCGATGTGGGTCATGGAGGAGTGGGCGTCCTGCGCCGCGTTCACCGCGAGCACCCCGCCGCCCGTGCTGAGGAGGGGTGCGGCCGACCAGTGCGGCATGACGGGCTGCGGGGTCGGCGCGGGGTCGGCGGCGGAGGGGTCCAGCGAGCCGACGGTGCCCTTGCCGTCGTCGGCCGTGTAGCTGTACCAGACCTTGCCGCCGGCCTGGGCGACGGCGACCGGAGCGCTGGCGGTGCCGGTGCCGAAGCGGCCGGTCTCGGTGAGCGTCGCCGTGTCGACGGCGGCGATCGCGTCGCCGTCGGTCAGGGCCGCGTACAGCGTCTTGCCGTCGGCGGACAGCGCGAGGCCGTCAGCGCCCTGCTCGCCGTCGATGGTGGTGACGGGGTTGCCGGACAGGTCCGTCACCACGATGCCGGTTGTGCCGGCGCCCTGGCTGAAGAAGAGGTGCTGGTGAGCGCCGTCGACCACCATGTGGGCGTAGTGCGACAGCGACAGCGGCAGCGCGGCCGCGCTGCCGCCGTCGGCCCAAGCGGCTGGACCGGTGAGGCCGACGGTGGCGGTCGTCAGACCTGCGACGACGGATATCGCCGCCGCGAGCGAGACCTGCTTGAGGCGCATGGGACTCCTGGAGAGCGCGGACAGGCAGCCGTACGACCACGCCTGTCGCTGACAGAACGGCCGACAGGTGGGTGCCGGACACGCGTGAGACCGCTGACCTCTCCTTTTGGTTGTACCGCTGCGTCGTCAGGCTCGGGGCCAGCTAGTCGTTCAGGTGGGCGAGGAGAAGGCCGGGATCCTTGGCGGTGACGTAGGCGGCGCTCAGCACGTAGACGGTGTCGCCGCGCAGGGCGATGGACGTGGGGTTCTGCAGGCCGTCGGCCGCGGTCAGCACGACGGAGTGGCTGCCGTCGGGCTGGACGAGCGCGACCTCACCGGGGCCGTTGAGCGCGGCCAGCAGCCGGTCGCCGTGGCCGGTGAAGGCGAAGTCGTCGATCCCCGGCAGGCCGGTGGCCTCGGTCCGGACCGAACCGGCGCGCCCGTCTCGGAGAATGGGGATGCGCAGGATGGTGCCCTTGTCGAGGTTGGTGGCCCAGACAGCACCGTTGTGGATCTTCAGGCCGTTGGCGCCGAGGAAGCCGGTGGAGGCCAGTTCGGGGGCGGTGGACCAGGCAGTGGGGGCGCCGCCGGTGGTGGGCAGACTCCAGATGGTGCCCAGCACGGAGTCGGTGACGTAAAGGGTGCGGGTGCGGGGGTCCAGCGCCAGGCCGTTGGGCAGGCCGTCGGCGGGCAGCGCGGCGATCCGCTGGGGTTCGCCGCCGGGGCGCAGGCGCCACACGCCGGTGAGGTCGGGGGTGCCGGTGGCGTAGAGGAAGTACAGGGTTCCGTCGTGGGCACGGACGATGCCGACGGTCAGCGGGAAGCCCAGGACCGGGGTGTGGACACCGCCGTCGGCGGGCTTGGGCAGGGTGGCCAGGATCCGGATGTTGCCCTTGGGGGAGACCTCGGCGATCTGGCGGCCCTCGGCGAAGGTGACGTACGCGGCGCCGCCCGGTGCCAGGGCGACGTTCTCCGGCGTCTGGCCCTTGGCCAGGTCGAAGTGCACGGCGATCCGCGGGTTGCTCAGCGGGGCGGAGACGGCCGACGCCGCGGCCGGGCTGAGCGCTGCGGCAGCGGCCGCGACAAGGACGGCCGCCGATACGGCGGGCGCGGAGATCTTCTTGAACATGGTTCCTTCAACGGTTTTCGGGCGTGCGTCGGCAACACGCCGACGCACGCGTGGTGACAGGTGGATTCCGCCCGGGACCCTGCGGCCCCGGGGGCTGATACCGGGCATGGCTGGTCGTCGGCCGTGCCCGGGTGGGACGGGTGCTCGCACGTGCCGGCCGAGCGCCCGGTGGCGTCGCGTGAGGTCAGCCGACGTCGGCCCGTGGCGCCGGTTCGGCCGGGACGGTGTCCTGGGTGATGACCTGGGCGAGCAGGGCCAGCGCGGCCCGTGAGGGCGAGCCCGCCTCTGTGGTGGCGACCACGGTGTTGGGGCCCGGCCCATGGCTCAGGGTCTGCTGAACGACCGTCAGCGGGCCGACCAGCGGGTGCCGCATCTCATAGGCGGCGACGGCACACGCCTTGACCCGATGGTCGGCCCACATCGAGGCGAACTCACCGCTCTTTGCGCTCAGTTCACCCAGCAGCGCGTGCAACGCCGTGTCCTGCGGATGCTGGGCCGCCACCAGGCGCAGATTCCCCACGACCGCCCTGGCCTTGCTCGGCCAGTCCGCGTACAGGTCGCGGGTATGACAGTCGAGGAACACCAGTCTGGCCATGTTGGGACGCCTCGCCGACAGGTCCGGGGTGGCAGGGTCCAGGTGCCCGGCGAACAGCGCGTGACCCAGGCGATTCCACGCCAGCACGTCGCTGCGCCGGCCGAGCACGATCGCGGGAACGTCCGCCAGCACGTCCAGCAACTGAGCCGTCGCCTCCGTCACACGCTCCGGCGCGGGCCGCCGACCCCGGGTACGAGGCCTGTCCACCCGGGCCAGGTCGTGCAGGTACCGCCGCTCGGACTCGTCCAGCCGCAGCGCCCCGGCGATCGCGTCCAGCACCTCGGGCGACGCGCTCAGTGACTGCCCCTGCTCAAGCCGGGTGTAGTAAGAGGCGCTCACACCCGCCAGCAGCGCCAACTCCTCGCGCCGAAGCCCCGGCACACGCCGACGCTCCCCGTAGGTGGGCATCCCGACATCCTCGGGACGCAGCTGGGAGCGCCGAGCCTGCAGGAAGTCCCCGAGCTGCGATTTTCCGGTCATGGATCCGAGTATGGGCCGACTCGAAACGCACAGCCTGCCCCAGTTGTGGATAGGCACCAGCCGGTCTGGCTCCCCGACAGGACTGCTGATGACGTGGGCGTCGCCGGCCCGGCACCACCCCGCACGCAGCCAGGAGGACGCCTTGAGCAGTCCTGGCGACTCCTCCGCCTCGACCCGGTACTGGGCACCACCCGCGGCGACCTCGACGCACTCCGCGACTACATGGCGAACAGCGTCGAAACCACCCTGCTCTCCCTCGCCCGATGGATCGCCGCGCCCACGGGACCCCGTGTTCGATGACCTACTGGCGGACGCTCTCAGTTCGAGGAAGGTCAGCGGTGGAAGCCGGCCTCGGGTCCGACCCGGCGCACGACGGGCGGGCCGCCACGATTCCCAACGGGGCCGTCGTGCGGGTCGGCCCGGGTCACCCGTACCGGATCCCGGGAATCACCGGGCCTCAGCCACGCTTTCCGAGGGCCTCCAGCGCCTCGTCGGTGAGCCGGTACACCGTCCACTCGTCCTGCGGGCGCGCGCCCAGCGACTCGTAGAAGTCGATCGAGGGCCTGTTCCAGTTCAGGACCGACCACTCCAGACGCTGGTAGCCGCGCTCCCGGCAGATCCGCGCGAGCTCGGTGAGCAGTGCCTTGCCGTGACCGGCGCCGCGCGCCGTCGGGCGTACGTACAGGTCCTCCAGGTAGATGCCGTGGACGCCGCGCCAGGTCGAGAAGTTCAGGAACCAGAGCGAGAAGCCGACCGGCTCACCCGTGGCGTCGTCCTGCGCGATGTGCGCGTACGCGGCCGGATTCCTTCCGAACAGGGCCTCGCGCAGCTGCTCCGGCGTCGCCCGAGCCTCCTCCAGGGCTTTCTCGTACTCGGCGAGTTCACGGACCAGGCTGTGGATGACGGGGATGTCGTCGGGGGTCGCGGTGCGGATCATGGGCCGAGACTAGCTCCGGAGGCTCCGCCGGAGGGCTCCGCCGGAAGTTCCCGTGACGCAAGTTCCCGTGACACGGGAGAGCCGTCCGGAATGTCGATCGCGCGGGGGACACCGGCGGCATGGGTGAATCGGACCATGCGCATCGACCGGGTCTTCCACAGGGTGTGGATGTACGTGCGCCGTGCGCCGGGCACGTACATCTGGCTGACCATTCTTTTCATCACGACGGTCGCCCTGCACCACATGTCTCCGGATTTCGAAGAGGACTTCCTGCGGCAGCGCTCGACGAACATCCATGAGCTGTCGAACAACCCGGTGCGGGTGCTGTTCGCCAGCGCGATGTGGATCGACGGCGGCCACTGGGTGCCGTACGCCGTGCTCTACACCGTCTTCCAGGCGCCGACCGAACACTGGCTGGGAACCGCGCGCTGGCTCGGCGTCAACGCGGCCGCGCATGTCCTGTCGACGCTGGTCAGCGAGGGTGCGTTGCTCTGGGCGATCAAGCACGGCGTGGCACCGCACTCCACGGTCGACACGCTCGACGTCGGGGTGAGCTACGCCCTGGCGGGTGTGGTCGGCGTGCTCACCTACCGGATCGCGACGCCCTGGCGGTACGCGTATCTGGTGGTCGTTCTGGCGGTGTACGGGATTCCCTTCATGACCGAGCGCGCCTTCACCGATCTCGGGCATTTCACCTCCGTTCTGATCGGCCTCGCGTGTTATCCGCTGTCCAGAGGGCGCGGAAAAGCATGGAATCCGAAGGAGACAGTGGCGGCTCTCCGGCGTTAGCGTCCCGCCATGAGCAGCTCGGCGAGCAGAACCGTGAACGGCGGCATCTCCTTCTGGTACGCGGACGACGGCCTCCCCGCACCCCGGGAGCCGTTGCCCGGCGACGCGTCCGCCGACGTCGTCGTGGTCGGCGGCGGCTACACGGGACTGTGGACCGCGTACTACCTGAAGAAGGCGGCCCCCTTCCTGCGCGTCACCGTCCTGGAGCAGAAGTTCTGCGGCTACGGCGCCTCGGGGCGCAACGGCGGCTGGCTCTACAACGGCATCGCGGGCCGCGACCGCTACGCGAAGCTGCACGGCCGGGAGGCGGCCGTACGCCTCCAGCAGGCCATGAACGACACCGTGCGCGAGGTCGTCGCGGTGGCCGCCGAAGAGGGCATCGAGGCCGACATCCACCAGGGTGGCGTCCTCGAAGTGGCCTACACGCCGGCCCAGTCGGCCCGGCTCAAGGCCTTCCACGCGCACGAGCTGGCGTACGGCGAGAAGGACCGCGAGCTGTACGGCGCGAAGGAGACCGCCGAGCGGATCCGGGTCGCGGACGCGGTGGGCTCGGCCTGGACCCCGCACGGGGCCCGGCTGCACCCGGTGAAACTGGTCAAGGGCCTGGCCGCGGCCGTCGAGGCGCTCGGCGTCACCATCCACGAGCAGACGCCGGTGACAGAGATCCGCCCGAAGCACGCGGTGACCCCGTACGGCACCGTCCGCGCCCCCTACATCCTGCGCTGCACCGAGGGCTTCACCGCGAACCTCAAGGGCCAGAAGCGCACCTGGCTGCCCATGAACTCCTCCATGATCGCGACGGAGCCGCTGACCGCCGGCCAGTGGGCCGAGATCGGCTGGGAGGGGCGCGAGACGCTCGGCGACATGGCCCACGCGTACATGTACGCCCAGCGCACCGCCGACGGCCGGATCGCGCTCGGCGGCCGCGGGGTCCCGTACCGCTTCGGCTCGCGCACCGACAACGACGGCCGCACCCAGCGGTCCACCATCGACGCCCTGTACGAGATCCTCGTCCGCTTCTTCCCGTCGCTCACCGGCGTCCAGGTGGCCCACGCCTGGTCGGGCGTCCTCGGCGTCCCGCGCGACTGGTGCGCCACGGTCACCCTGGACCGCTCGACGGGCCTCGGCTGGGCCGGCGGCTACGTCGGCTCCGGCGTCGCCACCACCAACCTGGCCGCACGCACCCTGCGCGACCTCGTGCGGCAGGACTCCGGCCAGGCGGGCGCGACCGACCTGACCACTCTGCCCTGGGTGAACCACCGGGTCCGCAAGTGGGAACCGGAGCCCTTCCGCTGGCTCGGCGTCCACGGCATGTACGCGACCTACCGCACGGCCGACCGTCGCGAACTGACCACCCACAGCCCGGAGTCGTCCCGGCTGGCCCGGCTCGCGGACCGGGTCTCGGGACGCCACTGACCCGCTCGGACGGCTCGTGGCGCCGGTTCCGCCGACCGGTTCCGCCGACCGGTCCCGTCGGTCGGTGAGGGAGCCCGCCGGGGACCGGAGCCGCAGTCGTCAGCCCACGGATTCCGGGACCGCCGCGCCCGTGGCCGAGCGGTTCGGGGCCTTGGCCGTGACCATGAGACCCGCCACCAGGCCGGCCAGCAGCAGGATGCCGGTCGCCCACCAGATGGCCACGGTGTAGCCGTGGACGACACCCTCCCGGACGATCAGCGCCTTCTGGGCGGGGTTGTGGAGATGGGCGGCGATGTACGCCGTGCTGGTGGTGGTGGCGATGGTGTTCAGCAGCGCCGTGCCGATCGAACCGCCCACCTGCTGCGAGGTGTTGACCGTCGCGGAGGTCACGCCCGCGTCCTGCGGAGCGACCCCGGCGGTCGCTGTGGCGAAGACCGGCATGAAGACCAGGCCCATGCCGAGACCCATCAGAAGCAGTCCGGGCAGCAACTGGCCCGCGTAGTCGGAGTCGACCGTGAGCTGCGTGAAGATCACCATGCCGCCGGCGGCGAGGACCGCACCCGGGACCATCAGCGTGCGCGGCGCCACACGGGGCAGCAGCCGCGCCGAGATCTGTGTCGAACCGATGATGATCGCGACGGTCAGCGGCAGGAACGCGAGACCGGTCTTCACCGGCGAGTACCCGAGGATGACCTGGAGGTAGTAGGTCATGAACAGGAACATGCCGAACAGGGCGATGACGGCGAGCCCC
The DNA here is from genome assembly GCF_042888885.1 of Streptomyces sp. NPDC002742. Taxonomy (NCBI): domain Bacteria; kingdom Bacillati; phylum Actinomycetota; class Actinomycetes; order Kitasatosporales; family Streptomycetaceae; genus Streptomyces; species Streptomyces sp. NPDC002742. The sequence goes on along the minus strand of NZ_JBIAQF010000005.1, from coordinate 260,845 downwards.
ATCGTCAGGAAGCAGCCGGCGCGGTTGCGGTCCTTGACGATGTGCAGCGGCAGGAGCGGGCTCGGCGCCCTGTTCTGCCACCACACGAACGCGACCAGCAGCGCCACTCCGCCCGCGATGAGGCCCAGCACCAGCGGGTCCGTCCAGCCGCGCGAGTTCGCCTCGCTGACCCCGTAGACGATCGCCACCAGTCCGCCGCAGCCCAGCACCGCGCCGGGCACGTCGAGGTGGACGTTCTTGAAGCCCGGCCGGTCGCGCAGCAGTCCGAACGCGCCGATGACCGCGATGACCGCGATGGGGATGTTGACGTACAGGCACCAGCGCCAGTTCAGGTACTCCGTCAGCAGGCCGCCCACGATGAAGCCGATCGCCGCACCCGAGCCCGCCAGCGCTCCGTAGACACCGAAGGCCTTACCGCGCTCCCTCGGATCGGTGAACGTCGTGGTCAGCAGGGACAGCGCGGACGGCGCGAGCAGGGCGGCGAAGGCACCCTGGAGGGCACGGGCGCCGAAGAGCATGCCGGACGTGGTGGCCGCGCCGCCGATCCCGGACGCGACGGCGAAGCCGATCAGCCCGATGACGAACGTGCGTTTGCGGCCGACCAGGTCGGCGATCCGGCCGCCGAGCAGCAGCAGCCCGCCGAAGGCCAGCGTGTAGGCGGTGATGACCCACTGCCGGTTGCCGTCGGACATGCCGAGATCGTGCTGCGCGGAAGGGAGGGCGATGTTCACGATGGTCGCGTCCAGCACGACCATCAGCTGGGCCAGCGCGATGACCACCAGTGCCCACCAGCGGTGGGGGTCGGGACCCACGGGCGCTTCTGGTTCACCTGTCCGGGTGACACTCATTGGCTCAGAAGACCATGAAACAGGATGAGTCGCATCTTTGGGCGACTCGGCTTCGCGGGACGCGTTCCACGGGCTCGCGGTCATGGTTCCAGCACCACCTTTCCGATCGTGGCCCTGTCCTCCAGGGCCCGGTGCGCCGAGGCCGCCTCGGCGAGGGGGAAGCGGGTGACGGCCGGGACGAGCCGCCCGGCCGCGGCCTCGGCCAGGGCCCGCAGTTCCAGGGTCCGTACGGGGTCCGGTCCGCCGGCCCTCCGCATCATCACGGGACCGGCCACCTGCTCGGACACCCCTTCCACGAGGTAGGGGGAGCCGCCGCGGATGCCCGTGCCGGACCAGCCGAACACGATGTGCCGGCCGCCGGGGCCGAGCAGTCCGACGGCGTCCCGGGCGACGTCGCCGCCGACACCGTCGAGCACGGCCGTCGCCGCCCGCCCGCCGAGGTGCGCTCGGACCTTCTCCGGCCAGCCGGGGTCGGTGTAGTCGACGGCCGGATCGGCGCCGTTCGCACGGGCCCGCGCCACCTTCTCCGGGCCGCCCGCGAGGCCGACCACGGTCGCGCCCGCGTGGTGCGCGTACTGCACGAGGAGCGTGCCGATGCCTCCCGCCGCCGCGGGCACCACGATCACGGAGGACGGGCCGAACTCGGCGAACTGCACGATCCCCATGGCCGTACGGCCGGTCCCGATCATGGCGACGGCCTGGGCGAAGTCGAGGTTCGCGGGAATGTCGTGAAGGCGCTCGACGTCCGTGACGGCCAGCTCGGCGTAGCCTCCGGGGGCGAAGCCGAGGTGGGCGACGACACGTCTGCCGAGCCACAGCGCGGCGACGCCCTCGCCGAGGGACTCGACGGTTCCGGCGACCTCGCGGCCGGGGACGGTCGGCAGGGTGGGCGAGGGGGCCGGGCCGCCCCGCATCCCCTCGCGCAGGGCGGTGTCCAGGAGATGGACGCCCGCGGCGGCCACGGCGATACGGACCTGGCCGGGGCCCGGCTCGGGGTCCTCGGTCCGCTCGTGGACGAGATTCCCGGCGGGACCGAAGGCGTGCAGGCGGATCGCGTACATCGGGTACTCCTCAAGATCTACGAGGTCGGCGCGGCCCGCGAGGTCCACTGGTCGGCGGGACACCGCAGGCCCGAGAGGCCCGAGAGGCCCGAGCGGGCGCTTCGCGAGGTCGCTGGAGTAACCACTGTCCAACCTCAAGCTCGCTTGAGGTCAAGGCGCTCCCGGATGCGCAGGGCCAGTGCCACGGCCTCCATCGCGCTGTTGAAGGACACCTCCGAGAGCACCCCGGGGGCGGCGACCTGGTCGCCCACGAGATAGACACCGTCGCCGCGGTCGATGCGCGGACGGTCCCGCCAGCTGGTGCCGGGCGGGTCGACCGCGCCCGTGCGGCCGTTCGCGACGCTCGCGCGCCGCCAGGTGACCCGCTCGCGCCAGCCCTCGAAGGCCAGGTCGAGCAACCGCTCGGCGCGGGCGACGCCGTGTGCCCCGCTCTCGCCCGGGGCGATCGGGATCTGCCCCTGGAGGAGCTGCTCCCCTGCCGGGGCGAGAGTGCGGTCCCGGGCGGTGAACCGCTCGATCCAGCCCGGCGCGTCCAGGTCGCAGACCGCGAACGCGTCGCCGCGCCGGCTCCGCAGCGCCAGGTCGACGAGGGCGGTACGGCCGCTCGTCCAGGTCAGCGACGCGTCCTTGAGGAGGCGGCGGGCGGCGTCGAGGGAGGTGGCGACGATGACCGGACCCCGGTCCGCGGGGACGGCGTCCACCCGGGACAGCGTCTCCATCCGCACGCCGAGGTTCCAGGCCCGCCCGGCCATCCGGTCGATGACGTTCGCCCAGCCGCCCCGGGGGCAGTTCGCCTCCGTCGGCAGTCTCATGGTCCGGCGCAGCCGCTCCTGCACGAACGCCGCGGACAGCGAACCGGGATCGTGATGGAAGAGGGCCAGTGCGGAGTAGTGCGCGGCGGCCCGCGCGCCCTCCGCTCCGGCCTGCCCGGTCGCCCAGGTCATGAAGTCGACGTCGACGGGAGCCTGCTGGCAGGAGCGGCGCAGCAGCTTGAGCATCGCGAAGGGCGGGGTGCGGCGCAGCGCGCCCTTGTGGCGCAGCCGCAGCCGGGCGGCCTCCAGGGGCGGGATCGGGGCGAGCACCCCGATCAGGTCGCGCTGCTTGAGCCAGGTCCAGTGCGGCCCGGCGCTGTAGAGGGCGTGCGGTCCCTCGTTCGTCCGGTACGGACCCTCGGCGGTCCGAGCCCGCCCGCCGAGGGTGTGGTGCGCTTCGTACACGGTGACCTCGGCACCCGCCTCGGCGGCGGTGATGGCGGCGGTGAGTCCGGCGAAGCCGCCGCCGATGACGGTGATGCGATGCATGGCTGGAGCTCTCCTCTGCTCGGGGTCCTGTGCTTCGGGGCCTGTACCTAGGACGGACCGAGGGCCCCGGAATGTGACATGCGGGGAGTTCTCGCAGGCCGGCGCCGATTGTCAGTGGGGGCGGGCAGGATGGGGGCATGGCGAGGAGAGCGGCGGGCGGGCGCGGCGGCGCGGGCGCGAAGGCGTCGGGGACGGGGCCGAGGGCGGCGCGTCGGCCGGAGGTGCGGCTGCCCGTCCTGGAGCCGCACGACGGCGCGGAGCTGGAGCCGGACGGCGACTACGACGGACTGGATTTCCGGGACGCGGACTTCGCCGGACAGGACGGCGGGGGAGCCCGCTTCATGGACTGCGCGCTGACGGGCTGCGCGCTGGACGAGACGCGGCTGCACCACGCGCGCGTGCTGGACTCGGTCCTGACGGGCATACGGGGCGTGGGCACCGATCTCGCCGAGTCGACGCTGCGTGACGTCGAGCTGATCGACGCCCGCCTCGGCGGAGTGCAGCTGCACGGCTCGGTCCTGGAGCGGGTGGTCGTGCGCGGTGGGAAGATCGACTATCTGAATCTGCGCAGGGCAAGACTGAAGGACGTCGTCTTCGAGAGCTGTGTCCTGGTAGAGCCGGACTTCGGGGGCGCCCGCCTGGAGCGGGTGGAGTTCGTGGACTGCGCCCTGAAGGGGGCGGACCTCACCGAGGCCACCCTCGTGGACGTGGACCTGCGCGCGGCGGCGGAGCTGGACATCGCGCGGGGCGTGGACCGGCTCGCGGGCGCGGTCATCAGCCCGGCCCAGCTCCTGGACCTGGCGCCGGTGCTGGCGGCGGCGCTCGGCGTCAGGGTGGAGGGCTAGGGCTAGGGCTAGGGCTCGTCGGGCCGGCCCGACGGACGCGCGGGCTCAGAGGCGCGGGCTCAGGGGCGCACGGGCTCAGGGGCGCACGGGCTCAGGGGCGCGGGTTCTATGCGCAGCACAACGGACCGTGCCCCCGGCGGTTCACCGTCCTTCACGGGCGAAGGGACCGGGGCGGTCGCCCACCGGCGGCCGACCCAAACGGCTGCCCGGCTCTAGGAGACGCGCGGGAAGCGGGCCTGCAGCGTCCAGATCGCCGGGTTCTCGGCGAGGTCGTCGTGCAGGTCGGTGAGGTCCGCGAGCAGGTCGTGCAGGAAGTCACGGGCCTCGCGGCGGAGCTCGGTGTGGGAGAAGGTCAGCGGCTCCTCGTCGCCCGGCATCCAGTCGGCCTCGATGTCCACCCAGCCGAAGCGGCGCTCGAAGAGCATGCGGTCGGTCGACTCGGTGAAGTCCAGTTCCGCCCGCTGGGGGCGGGAGGCCCGGCTGCCGAGAGGGTCGCGGTCGAGCTGCTCCACGATGTCGCACAGCGCCCACGCGAAGTCGAGCACCGGCACCCAGCCCCAGCCCGTGGCCACCTCGCGGTCCGTCTTGGTGTCGGCGAGGTAGACGTCGCCGCAGAACAGGTCGTGCCGCAGCGCGTGGACGTCCGCGCGGCGGTAGTCGGTCTGCGGGGGGTCAGGGAAGCGGTTGGAGAGGGCGTAGCCGATGTCGAGCACGAGGTGATGGTGTCACGTCGGGGGTGCCCCTTCCCGCCCGGCGGTTTCCGGCCGCTTACGGGTACCGGGCCCGGCGGTCAGGGCTGCTCCGGAGGGTGCGGCCCAGTGGCTCAGGCAGCCCGGGGACGCGGGGCCGCGCTGCCACCGGGCCGACGTCCCGGGGCGGCGGTTTCCGGACGGTTTCGGGGGTGCCCGGCCGGTGGGGGAGGGCTGTCCCGCCTGCGGCGGCGGGACAGCCCTTAGGATCGCGGATGTGCCCCGATCTTCCGTCACCGTCCCCTTTGCCCTGGCCCTCACGCTCGTCGCGGGCCTCACCGCCTGCGGCGGGGACGACGTGCACGGGAAGCCCGGCGCGGCCGGTGTCGGCGATCCGTACTTCCCGAAGATGGGCAACGGCGGGTACGACGTCACGCACTACGGACTGACCCTCTCCTACGACCCGGGGGACAAGCGGCTGAAGGGTACGGCCGAGATCACCGCGCGGGCCCTGACGGACCTCAGCGCCTTCCGTCTCGACCTGTCGGGGCTGAACGTCTCCGACGTCACCGTCGAGGGCCGGAGCGCCCGCTGGAGCCGGGCGGGCCAGGAGCTGACCGTGCGCCCGCGCGCCGACCTCGACAAGGGGGAGACGTTCCGCACGACGGTCCGCTACTCCGGCACCCCCAGGACGATCACCGACCCCGACAACTCCGAGGAGGGCTGGCTGCGCACGGCCGACGGCGCCCTCGCGCTCGGGGAGCCCACGGGGTCGATGGCCTGGTTCCCCGGCAACCACCACCCCGTCGACAAGGCGGCGTACGACATCGGCATCACCGTCCCGGAAGGCCTCCAGGCCGTCTCCAACGGCGAGTTGACGAGCGAGACGACCGCGAAGGGCCGTACGACCTACGCGTGGCACACGGCCGAACCGATGGCGAGCTACGTGGCGACGCTCGCGATCGGCCGGTACGACATCACCCGCTCGACGGCGAAGAACGGACTGCCGGTCTACGTGGCGGTGGACCCGACCCAGAAGCAGGCGAGCGAGAAGGTGCTGGGGCAGATCCCCGAGGTCGTGGACTGGGAGGAGTACAACTTCGGCCCGTACCCCTTCTCCTCCACCGGGGCGATCGTGGACCGCCCCGACGACGCGGGCTACGCCCTGGAGACCCAGACCCGCCCCGTCTTCCCCGGCGCCACCGACACCAAGACCCTGGTCCACGAACTGGCCCACCAGTGGTTCGGCGACTCGGTCACCCCGAAGTCCTGGCGGGACATGTGGCTCAACGAGGGCTTCGCCACTTACGCGGAGTGGCTGTGGCAGGAGGACCACGGCGGCAACTCGGCCGAGAAGATCTTCGACTCCCTCTACAAGGGCGAGTATTACGAACCGGTCGACAGCAGCGAGGTCTGGGCCTTCCCGCCCGCCGACCCGCCCGGTGCCGCGCAGATCTCCGACCCGCCGGTCTACTACCGGGGGGCGATGGTCCTGCAGAAGATCCGCCAACTGGTCGGCGACGACACCTTCTACGACATCGTCCAGGGCTGGGCCGCCGCGCACCGCCACGCGAACGCGGACACGGCCGATTTCACGGCGTACGTCGAGAAGGCCGCGCCGGACAAGGATTTCAGCGGGATCTGGAAGAACTGGCTGTACGGAAAGGGCAAGCCGGCCCACCCCTGAGACGGGAGGGGCCCCGGACGGCGTCCGGGGCCCCTCCCGTCAAGCGGGTACTCAGGATCAGACGCTGACGCCGAAGTCCTGCGCGATACCCGCCAGGCCCGAGGCGTAGCCCTGGCCGACCGCGCGGAACTTCCACTCCGCGCCGTTGCGGTAGAGCTCGCCGAAGACCATGGCGGTCTCGGTGGCCGCGTCCTCGGAGAGGTCGTAGCGGGCGATCTCGGCGCCGCCGGCCTGGTTCACGATGCGGATGTAGGCGTTGCGGACCTGGCCGAAGTTCTGCGTCCGGGTCTCCGCGTCGTAGATGGAGACCGGGAAGACGATCTTCTCGACGTCGGCGGGGAGGCCCGCCAGGTTGACGTTGATCGCCTCGTCGTCGCCGGCGCCCTCGCCCGTCCGGTTGTCACCGGTGTGGACGATGGTCTGGTCCGGGGTCTGCTTGTTGTTGAAGAAGACGAAGTGGGCGTCCGAGTAGACCTTGCCCTGGGGGTTGACCGCGATGGCCGAGGCGTCGAGGTCGAACTCGGTGCCCGTGGTGGTGCGGACATCCCAGCCAAGGCCCACGGTGACGGCGGTCAGGCCCGGAGCCTCCTTGGTGAGCGAGACGTTGCCACCCTTGGACAGGCTTACAGCCATTGTTGGGAGTCCCTTCCCTCGTGACGTACGGGCTTCGTACTGGGGACGAAGCTACCGTCACCTCTATGAACGCCAAGGGGGGTACCCGAGGTTCCGCCTGTCTTTACCTTTTTTACCCAGAACCCACTCTTCACTCCGAGAGACGACGAAAACCGGGTGACGCGGACCGGCCGGGCACGCGACCATGAACACATGTCCGGTCCCTATGTCATCCGCGGCTCCGTCTCCCTGCCCGAGGCCGAGCTCATATGGCGTTTCTCGCGCTCCGGCGGGCCGGGCGGGCAGCACGTCAACACCAGCGACACGCAGGTCGAACTCCGCTTCGACCTCGCGAACACCGAGGCGCTGCCGCCCGTGTGGAAGGACCGCGCCCTCGCGAAGCTGGAGGGACGGCTCGTCGACGGGGTCATCAGCGTCCGCTCCTCCGAACACCGCTCCCAGTGGCGCAACCGCGAGACGGCGGCAGTTCGCCTGGCCTCCCTGCTCGCCGAGGCCACCGCGCCGCCGCCCAAGCCGCGCCGCGCCACCCGCATTCCCCGGGGCATCAACGAACGCCGCCTGCGCGAGAAGAAGCAGCGCTCCGACACCAAGCGCGGTCGCACCGGCCGCGACTGGGGCTGACCCCGGTCCCACTCCCGCCCGGCCGTCATAGCGGCCGGGCTGTCGCGTCTTGGCCCGTCGCCCGGCGGGTCGTTCAGGAGGACGCTTCGGCCGCCTCAGCCCAGTTGCCGGTAGCGGCCCTTGAAGTACGTGAGGGGGCCGCCGTCCGCGCTCGGTACGTGGGCCGTCAGGACGCGGCCGATGACCAGGGTGTGGTCGCCCGCCGGAATCCGCTGCTCGGTGCGGCACTCCAGGGTCGCCAGGGCGCCGCCCACCAGGAGCGCCCCGGAGGCCTCGCCGCGGACGTACGGGATGTCCTCGAAGAGGAGCCGGTCGCTGATGCGGCCCTTCATGGAGAAGCGGCCCGCGATGTGGCGCTGGTTCTCCGAGAGCACGGAGACGCCCCACAGAGGCCGTTCGTCGAGCAGGTCGTCCATCCGGGAGCCCTCGCGCAGGCTGACCAGGACGAGCGGCGGGTCCAGGGAGACGGACATGAACGCGGTCGCGGTCATGCCGACGTCCTCGCCGCCCGGTCCGCCCGGGGCCAGCTCGGGCTCGTGCGCGGTCACCAGGACCACACCCGCGGCCAGCCGGGTCATGGCGGCGCGGAACTCGTCGTTGCTCACCCCCTCAGCATGCACGGACGGGGTGACGGGAAGGGCGGGCGAAGTCGTGAGCACGCCGAAACGCTAGTGTCCGCTCCGGGGGCGGCGCATCGGACCTCGGCCCGAACCTGGACCTAGGTCCCGGGACGGAGAGACGCCCGAAACGGAGCCGGGAACGGAGCAGGAGGCGGCGCGGGGAACGGAACCGGGGCGGGGTGGACCGAAGCGGAGACGGGAACGGCCGTACTCTCGTCCGTACTCATTCGGTGGGCGCAAGAGTGCACAGGTTCTGCACAGTCGTCCAATAATGCATTCGGTAAACGCACACTGAAATGCAGAAACTCCACTCAATTGCTCAGGTTCTGTTGTGACTTGAGTCACAGGAGCCATATTTTGTTGACCCTGTGTACCGAGTGGGGAGCGCGCTGTGATTCAGTGGCGGGGGCGTTACGCAGGAACCTACCGAGCGGTACGGCGTGAAGCGGCTCACGGGAAGCGCCGAGCAGTCAGCACGGAATTCGAAGAGCACCTAGTACGCCGAGAGAACCCTGGAGTTGCTGCGAGGTCTCGAGGGGAGGGCGAATGGAGACCGAGTCGGAGCCCTACGTCCGTCTTGCGACCCTGCGGCAACTGCACCAGGTGATGGCGGACATGAACACCGCCCGCAGCCTGGCCGACACGCTGCAGACCGTCGCCGACGGCGTGGTCACCGGGCTCGGCTACGAGCTGGCCTGCGTCAACCTCGTACGCCCCGACGGCGACCTCGTCGTCGCCGCTCTCGCCGGGAACTCCGCCGCCGAAGCCCTCATCACCGGCCGCGTCGGCTCCCGTGCCTCCTGGGACCGCCGGCTGACCATGGGCGAGTCCTGGGGCGACCTGCGGTTCATACCGCACACCGAGGGCTGGGTCCTCGACGAGGACGACGTGCCGCAGTGGTACACCGACGGTCCCGCGCCCCGCTTCGAGGACGAGTGGCACCCCTCCGACCGCCTCTTCGCGCCGATGTACACCCCGAGCGTCTCCGGCGGCAGCAACAGCGGCGGCCACGGCGAGCTGATCGGCGTCCTGTCCGTGGACCGGCCGCGCAACGGCCGCAGGCCGGGCGCCTGGGGCCGCGAGGCGCTGCAGATGTACGCCTTCCAGGCCGCCATCGCGATTAGCAACGCGCGTCTACGTGCGAATATGCAGCGCGCCCTGGTCCGTCTGGAGCGCGAACAGCAGGCCCTGCGCGCCAGCGAGGAGTCCTTCCGGCAGGCCTTCGAGTACGCCCCCTCCGGCATGGCGATCGCCGAGATGGGCGGCGACCAGCACGGCCGCATCCTGCGCACCAACGACGCCCTGTGCCGGCTCCTCGGCCGGCCCGCCTCCGCGATGCGCCGCTACTCCTTCTCCGACCTCGTGCACCCCGAGGACATCGGCACCCTGCTGCGGACCTCCGCCGAGGGCGGCCGGGCCGAGCTGCGGCTCGGGCGCCGCGACGGCACCTACGTCTGGGTCCATCTGCGCAACTCCGTCGTCGCGGACGCCGCCGACGGTCCCCGCTTCCTGCTCACCCACGTCGAGGACATAGAGGACCGCAAACGCCGTGAGCTCCAGCTCGCGCACCGCGCCTCGCACGACGCCCTCACCGGCCTGCCCAACTCCGCCGAGCTGCGCTCCCGGCTCGGCGCCCGCCTCTGCCGGCCCCCGCAGGCGCTGCCGCCCGGCGCGGTCGCCTCGCTGGACGCGGCGTACGGGCACGGGGACTTCGCGGACGTGTCGTCCGGCGAGTACGACGACAACGGCCACCCCGGCTACGACGGGAACGGGCACGGCTTCGACTTCCGTGCCGGCGCCGAGGCGTTCGACGCCTTCGACCACCACGTGCACACCATCGCCCCGGAGGGCGATACGGACGACGGCGCCAAGGGGCTCGCGGTGCTCTTCTGCGACCTCGACGGCTTCAAGTCGATCAACGACCGGTTCGGGCACAACGCGGGTGACGAGGTTCTCATCGAGGTCGCCCGCCGTCTCACCCACGGGGTCCGGGACGGCGACACGGTGGCCCGGCTCGGCGGCGACGAGTTCGTGGTGCTCGCCGACGGCCTCGGCCGGGCGGACGCGCAGGACCTCGCCGTACGCCTGCGGAACGCGATCATCCCTCCCATCAGGGTCGATGGACGGGCTGTTCGCGTGGGCGCGAGTTTCGGCATCGGATGGGCGCACTGCGGCATGACGGCGGACGAGGTGTTGAAATCCGCTGACGAACGGATGTACGTCGAGAAACGTTCGCGTCCCAAACAGCACAGGCGTGCGGGATAAGACACAGGTCAGTAGGTTGATGCGGTGGATGCCCCCCGTTCGGCCCAGCGAAACCGGGTAGGCTCGCCAATCATTCGTGTACCGCATCAGAACCGCACCCGCTGAGGAGACCAAGGGATGACGCCCGGCAACAACGGCGCGAGCACGCCCGAGGACGACGACCCGTTCGGCTATCTCTACGCCGACGGTCAGGCCAACGGAGCCACGCCGCCCTCTGGAGGCGGCGGCTACGGCTACCCGGGCTCGGTCAACCGGGTGCGGGCGGTCGGCGAGCGCAAGTACGGCCAGCAGACCGCTCAGGGCACCTACGGCCAGCAGACCGCCCCCACGGCCCCGTACGGCCAGGTGCCGCAGCAGGGCGGCTACGGCCAGCCGAACACGCACTACGGAGCACCCGAGACCGTTCCCGGCGGCGCGCAGACGGCGCGGACGCCGATGCCCGGTCACGGTGACGGCGGTGGCCGCGGCCGTGGCCCCAACACCAAGGGCCTCCTCATCGGCGCGATCGCCGTGGTCGCGGCCGTCGTGATCGGCATCGCCGTCGCCATGACCGGCGGCGGGGACGACGACAAGGGTGGCGACCAGGCGGGCTCGACCCCGTCGGCCTCCCAGAGCGCGTCCCCGAGCGAGACGACGACGAAGGCGCCCGGCGCCACCGTGGAGCTCCCCAAGATCGACGCGAAGGCGCTGAACCTGGGCACCGGTTCCGGTGTGACGACGGCGTCCGACGTCCCGGGCGCCAAGGCCGACGGCGGTGTCTACGTCACGGGGTTCAACAACGTCGGCGCGTCCATCACCTGGAGCGTCAGCGGTATCAGCAAGGCCGGCAAGTACACGCTGTCCGTCAACTACGGCGTGCCCGGCAAGGACGCCAACGCCACGCTCACCGTGAACGGCACGGCCCAGGACCGCCCGCTCAACCTGAAGAACTTCGCCAAGGCCCCCGAGGGCGACTACGCGAAGGGGTGGACCAACACGTGGGCGGACATCACCCTCAACAAGGGCACCAACACCATTCAGATCTCCTGCGGGCAGGGCAACCAGTGCGACGCGAACTTCGACCAGCTCTGGTTGGAAGAGGGCTGGAAGTAGGCGGGCCGGCAGCGGCCGGCTGAGGGGCTGAGGGGCGTCACGACAGCGAGGCTGCCGTGACGCCCCTCGGTCATTGAGGCCGGGCGATTCCCCTTCAGTGCTGAAGTGCTGAAGTGCTGAAGTGCTTCAGTCCGGACGATCCGGTCCGGACACGTCTCGCGGGGCGGAGTCACGCCGCCGTCGTGTCCGCCGTCACCGTGATCCGGTCGAGCAGGCTCTCGTACAGCGTGCGGTCGAACTCGCCGGCCGTGGGCGCCGCCACGGTCGCCGCCGACAGGGCGACGGCACGGGCCAGGCGGGCCGGCCAGGGAAGCTTCTCGACCAGGCCCGACAACAGGCCCGCGACGGCCGAGTCGCCCGCGCCGGTCGGGTTGCCGTGGGCGCGTACGGGTGGGGTGGCGCGCCAGTGGCCTTCGGGGGTGTGGGCGAGCAGGCCGTCCGCGCCGAGGGAGGCCACCACCGCGTGGGCGCCGCGCCTGCGGGCGTTGCGGGTGGCCTGGAGCGGCTCGTGGGAGCCGGTGAGTTCGGCGAGTTCGTCGGCGTTCGGCTTGACGATGTCGGGGCGGGCCGCGACCCCTCGGCGCAGCGGCTCACCACTGGTGTCCAGCAGCACCGGCACGGCCAAGGCGCGGGCGGTGCGGACGAGTTGGGCGTAGGCGCCGACCGGGACTCCCGGTGGCAGGCTGCCGCACAGGGCCACCGCCGAGGCGGAACGCAGCAGATGCTCGTACGTCTCCTGGAAGGCCGACCACTCGGCGGGGGTTATCGCCGGACCCGGTTCGTTGAGCTGGGTCGTGTCACCGGTCGTCGTGTCGACCACGGCTATGGTGCGGCGCGTCGACCCCTCCACCGGGACGAGGGCGTCCACCACCCCGGCGGTCCCGGCCAGTTGGTCCCGCACGGTGCGTCCGGTCGCGCCGCCCGTGAAACCGGTGACCGTCACCTCGTGGCCGAGCGCGGCGAGCACCCGCCCCACGTTCAGGCCCTTGCCGCCCGGCCGTTCGGTCACCTCGGACACCCGGTGCGAGCTGTGCGGACGCAACGCCCGCACGCGATAGGTGATGTCGAGAGCGGTGTTCAGTGTGACCGTGAGGATCACCTGGGCCGACCTCCCCCGAAGAGTTCTGTGACATGGGCGCCTGTCGGACGCCCGCCGGTGGTTCCGGAGGCTCGATCATGCCAAACACAACGGCGGTCGGCCCAGTCCCCCCGGGCCAACCGCCGCAAGCAACAAAGGTGTGAATCACCCCAGTCGGGGATCGACCACCCATTCTCCGCCGCGCATCACGCCCTTGAGCGCGAAGTCGGCGTCGAGAACCACGAGGTCCGCGTCCTTGCCCGGCTCCAGGGAGCCCACCCGGTCGTACGCGCCGAGCAGGCGGGCGGGGTTGGCGGAGATGGCCGCCACGACGTCCTCGACCGGCAGTCTGTCGACCGTGACGGCGCGCTGGAAGGCGCGGTCGAGGGTGAGGGTGGAGCCCGCGATCGAACCGCCCTCCACCAGGCGGGCGACGCCGTCCGCGACCTCGACCTCCAGCGGGCCGAGCATGTAGCGGCCGTCGCCGAAGCCGGCCGCGTCCATCGCGTCGGTGATGAACGCGACCCGACCGGAGCCCGCGTGGTGGAACGCCAGCTCCAGCGAGGCGGGGTGCAGATGCGTACCGTCGTTGATCAGCTCGACGGTGATCCGCTCGTCCTCCAGGAGGGCGGCGATGGGGCCCGGCGCGCGGTGTCCGAGCGCCGGCATCGCGTTGAACAGGTGCGTCGCCACGGTCGCGCCCGCGTCGATGGCCGCCTTCGTCTGCTCGTACGACGCGTCGGTGTGCCCGATCGCGGCGATCACCCCGTGTTCGGCGAGCAGGCGTACGGAGTCGAGGCCGCCCGGCAGTTCGGGGGCGAGCGTGACCATGCTGGCCCGGCCGCGCGCCGCGTCGATCAGCTTGCGGACCTCCGCGGGGTCCGGGTCGCGCAGCAGTTCCTCGGAGTGCGCGCCCTTGCGGCACGGCGAGATGAACGGCCCCTCGAAGTGGATGCCCGCGAGGTCGCCCTGTTCGGCCAGTTCGGAGAGCATCCCGGCGCGCTCGGCGAGACCGTGCATGTCACCGGTGACGGTCGAGGCGACGAGGGTCGTGGTGCCGTGCAGCCGGTGGGTGTGGATGCCCCGCAGGACCTCCTCGGCCGTTCCCGAGGTGAAGGAGGCGCCGCCACCGCCGTGGTTGTGGATGTCGACGAAGCCGGGGACCACCCAGTGGCCGGACAGGTCGGTCACGGGCGTGTCCGCGGGGGCTCCCCCAAGGACTCCGGCGCGTCGCGCAGAGGGGTCACCCGCGTCGGCGATCCGCGGACCGTCGATGATCACGCGGCCGTCGTGCACGATCCCGGTGGGCAGTACCACCCGGGCGCCGGCGAGAACCTTGCTAGGGGCCATCGGGTGGTTACCTCCGGGGAGTCGTGGGAGTGGTGTTCAGGAGGTCCCGGGCGAGGAGCCCGGCACCGAGACAGCCGGCGGTGTCCCCGAGGGCCGCGGGGACGATCGACGGAAGCTTCTGGAAGGTGACGCGTCGCTCGACCGCGGCCCGCAGGGGTGTGAACAAGGTTTCCCCCGCCTCGGCGAGCCCGCCACCGATGATCAGCGTGCGCGGGTCCAGGAGGGTGAGCGCGGTGACCAGGCCGTCGGCGAGCGCGTCGACGGCCTCCTGCCACACGGCCCGCGCCCTCGGGTCACCGGACTCGACGGCCTTGGCGCAGTCCGCCGCGTCCGCCTCCGGGTCGCCGGACGCCTCGGCCCAGGCCTGGCTGACGGCCGCCGCGGAGGCGAACCGTTCCAGACAGCCGCGCTGTCCGCAGGGACACGGGGCCCCGCCGGGCCGTACGACGATGTGGCCGATCTCTCCCGCGAAGCCGTGCGCGCCCTCCTCGACGCCGCCGTCGATGCCGATGGCGCCCGCGATGCCGGTGCCCAGCGGGACGAAGAGGAAGCGGTCCGCTCCCTGCCCCGCGCCGATCCGGCCCTCCGCGAGCCCGCCGGTGCGCACGTCGTGCCCGAGCGCGACGGGTATGCCGCCGAGCCGGTCGCCGAGCAGCCGGCGCAGCGGGACATCGCGCCAGCCGAGGTTGGCGGCGTAGACGGCGATGCCGTTCTTGGCGTCGACGATGCCGGGGACGGCGACGCCGGCGGCCAGGGCGCTCTCGCCGAGGTGCTCCTCGCCGTGGGCGCGCAGTTCGGCGGCGAAGTCGAGGATCTCCTCGACGACGGCGTCGGGCCCGCGCTCACGGCCGGTCGCCCGGCGGGCCTGGTACAGCAGCGCGGGGTGCCCGGGGCTGCGCGGCGGCGGCACGTCGGGGCGGCCCGAGGAAGGCTCGGTGTCCACCCCGACCAGGGCGGCCTTCATCCCGGTGCCGCCCACATCGAGGGCGATGACATGTCTCACGGGGGACAGTGTCGCCCTTTACCCCCAGAGAGGTCTAGTCCACTCACGTGGTGTGGACCTTATGTCCGCATTCCGAGACGGATACGGCAGGCGCAGGTCCGGTCCCCGTTCCGGTGGCCGCCCCCGGCGCTTGTCGGTGCCGGGGACTACCGTGCTGTCCATGGAAGAGCTGCCCGCGCGCGAACGGAGCATTCTCGCCCTGGAGCGCCGCGGCTTCCCCGGACCCGGCGCCAAGGAGCGCGCCATACGCGAGCAACTGGGCCTCGCTCCGGTCCGCTACTACCAGCTGCTCAACGCGCTGCTGAACGACCCGAGGGCCCTGGCGCACGACCCGGTGACGGTGAACAGACTGCGCCGGGTGCGGGAGTCGCGCCGGGACGAGCGGTGAGATCGGGGCATTCCGGCCGGCGGGTCCCCCGCTCGGCCATGAGTCAGGGGTGCGCCCGCCCCCACCCGGATAGGGTCGACCCATGGGCAGCCACCCCGAATCCAAGGACTCCTTGCCGGCCCCGGTGACCCCCGCCGGGCGCGAGGCTCTGGAAGCGATCCTCACCCGCCCCACCCGGACGGTCGTCGCACTCGACTTCGACGGAACCCTCGCCCCCATCGTCCCCGACCCCGACCGGGCCCGCGCGCACCCGGGCGCGGTCCCCGCCCTCGCGGCACTCGCCCCCAAGGTCGCCTCCGTCGCCGTGGTGACCGGTCGCCCGGCCGGTGTGGCCGTGCGGCACGGCGGCTTCGCGGGCGTCCCCGGACTGGAGCACCTCGTCGTCCTCGGCCACTACGGCGCCGAGCGCTGGGACGCGGTGAGCGGCACGGTCACCGCCCCCGCCCCGCACCCCGGTGTGGCCGCCGTCCGCGCCGAACTGCCCGGGTTCCTCGACCGCATCGGCGCCTGGCAGGGCACCTGGATCGAGGAGAAGGGCCGTGCGGTCGCCGTGCACACGCGCCGCGCCGAGGACCCCCAGGCGGCCTTCGAGGCGCTCCGGGAGCCGCTGGCCGAACTGGCAGGCCGGCACGGCCTGATCGTCGAGCCGGGCCGCATGGTCCTGGAGCTGCGTCCGCCGGGCGTGGACAAGGGCGTCGCCCTCATGGAGTACGTCCGGGAGACCGGCGCCGAGGCGGTCCTCTACGCGGGTGACGACCTGGGCGACCTGCCCGCCTTCGCCGCCGTCGAAAAGCTCCGCTCCGACGGGGTCCCCGGGCTCCTGGTGTGCAGCGGCAGCTCCGAGGTCGCCGAACTCGCCGAACGGGCCGACCTGGTGGTCGACGGGCCCGCCGGGGTCGTCCGCCTCCTCGCGGCGCTGGCGGCCCACCTCACCTGATCCGGCCGGCGTCCCCTGCGCCGGGGCGGACCGGCCGCAAGCTGGTTCGCCCCCTCCGCCCCTGCCCTTCCCGTGCCCTTCCCGTACCCGGGGCTCCGCCCCGGACCCCGCTCCTCAAACGCCGGAGGGGCTGGATGGCGCCTCCAGCTCGCGCAGCTGGTCCAGGAACCACTGGGCCGGGGGCAGGGCGGTGGCCGCGGCGGCCAGCCGCTTGGTGCGCTCGGCGCGTTCGCCCGGCTGCATGGTCAGTGCCTCGTGCAGCGCCCGCGCCGTACCGATGACGTCGTACGGGTTCACGGAGATCGCGTCCTCGCCCAGTTCCTCGTACGCCCCGGCCTCCCGCGAGAGCACCAGCGCGCAGCCCTCGTCGGAGACGACAGGGACCTCCTTGGCGACGAGGTTCATGCCGTCCCGGATGGGGTTGACGAGGGCGACGTCGGCCAGTCGGTACGCGGCGAGCGAGCGCGCGAAGTCGTCCTTGACGTGCAGCACCACAGGGGTCCAACCCGGCGTCCCGTAACGGGAGTTGATCTCGTCGGCGACCCGCTGCACCTCGGCCGTGTAGTCCCGGTACACCGCGAGGTCCTGCCGCGAGGGATAGGCGAACGCCACGTGGACGACCCGCTCGCGCCACTCCGGGTGCTCGTCGAGGAGCTGCCGGTACGCCAGCATCCCCCGCACGATGTTCTTGGACAGTTCGGTCCGGTCGACACGCACGACGGTCCTGCGGCCCTCGCCGATCTCCTCGCGCAGCGCGGCCATCCGCTCCTCGACGTCCGCCCGGTGCGAGCGCTCGCGCAGGAACTCGGCGTCCGCGCCGAGGCCGTGCACACCGACGCGGGTCCGGCGGGGCGGGCCGCCGTCCAGGTGCTCGACCGCGGGCGCCGCGTCCGAGGGCGGGGTCACGCGGTAGCGCTCGGGGTCGGTCTCGGCCGCGCACCGCATGAACGCGCTCGCCCACCGCCAGGTCAGGAACGCCACCCGGTCCGCGCCGAGCATGCCGTCCAGCAGCTCGGCGCGGATGTCGTCGGGCAGCATCCGGAAGTAGTCCTCGGGCGCCCACGGAGTGTGGGAGAAGTGGCCGATGCGCAGGTCGGGGCGCAGCTCGCGGAGCATCCCCGGCACCAGGCACAGGTGGTAGTCCTGGACCAGCACGGAGGCGCCGTCGGCGGCCTCCTCGGCCAGCGCCTCGGCGAAGGCGCGGTTGTAGGTGCGGTACGAGTCCCACTGGCGCCGGAACTCCGCGTCGAAGACCGGCTCCAGCGGGGTCTGGTACAGCATGTGGTGGACGAACCAGAGCACGGAGTTGGCGATGCCGTTGTACGCGGCGGCGTGCACCTCGGCGTCGATGGCGAGCATTCGTACGCCGTCCTCGCCGACTCCGCGCCGTACGGCCTCCCGGTCGCCGTCGCCGAGGGCGGAGCACACCCATAGGGCGCCCGCGTCCGGCCCGATCGCCGAGAGGCCCGAGACGAGACCGCCGCCGCCGCGCCGGGCGTGCAGCGAGTCGTCCTCCCGTACCTCGTAGGTGATCGGGCCGCGGTTGGACGCGACCAGAATCCGGTGGGCACCGTGCGTTGAAGCCATGCCTCGAAACCTAGCCCCGTGTCGAAACGCTCAAACGTTCCCTTCGGCCGTATGCGAAGCACGGCCGGTCGGGCTGGTCTACGCGGCCCTGCGCCGCTGGTACTCGGAGATTTCGGTCATCGGTGGCCTTTCCTCCGTGTCGACCGAGTACGTGCGCGGCTGGAAACCGTCCCGGCCGCGCTCGAACTGGGTGAGGGCGGGGCGGATCAGATGGCCGCGGGCCAGCCGGAGCTGGGCGGTGCGGTAGATCGCGGCGGCCATCCGGCCCAGCGCCTGGCCGTCCTGGTGGCGGTGTTTGCGCACCCCGACGTCGACCTGGGCGAGGGCGTCCAGGCCCACCAGGTGCAGGGCGTCGACGAGCATGCCCAGTTCGACGCCGTAGCCGACGGGGAACGGGAGCTGTTCGAGCAGCGAGCGGCGGGCCGCGTACTCGCCGCCGAGCGGCTGGACGAAGCCCGCGAGCTGCGGCCAGTGCATGTTCAGCAGGGGGCGGGCCATCAGCTCGGTGACCCGGCCGCCCTGGCCGGTGGCGCCGCCGAGTGGACGGTCGTACATGGCCTTGACCAGATCGACGCCGGGTTCGGTGAGCAGCGGGCCCACGATCCCGGAGACGAAGTCGGAAGAGAACTCCTTGAGGTCCGCGTCGATGAAACAGACGATGTCCCCGCTCGTCACGAGCAGCGACCTCCACAGCACCTCGCCCTTGCCGGGCACGGCCGGGATCCGCGGGAGGATGTCGTCGCGGTGCACGACGCGCGCGCCCGCGGCGGCGGCGACCGCGGAGGTGCGGTCCGTGGAGCCCGAGTCGACGACGACGATCTCGTCGACGAGGGGCACCTGCTGCATCAGGTCGTGGCGGATGATCGCGACGATCTCGCCGACCGTCTCCTCCTCGTTGAGCGCGGGCAGTACGACGCTGACCGTCGAACCGCTGACGCGTTTCGCGGCCATGAGCCTGTGGAGCGGGCGGTCGGTCACGGACCAGGAGCGTGTGCTCAGCCAGCTTTCGACGTCTTTCAGCACGGTCTGCGGCTCCTCACTGTCTGATCACACGCTCTCATCGGCGTGCCCGCTGCGGCCAGCGGCAGATCGATTGCCGTCGTCTCGCGGTTCGGACGACTATCTCAACTGTCCTGGCCTTCGGTTACAGTCTTGAACAACGCGGATGACCATCGCATGTCCTGGATCATCGGCATGTATCGCGTTCAACAGTTCAACAATCAAATACCGCTCATCCAGAGGGGCAGAGGGATACGGCCCGATGAAGCCCCGGCAACCCTCCAGCCGGTCTCGTACCGATCGATGTCGATCGCGTCGCGAGGCTCCCGGCTAGGGAAGGTGCCAAATCCGTCTCACGGCGAAGTGCGTCGTGAGGAAGATGAGGAAAGGGCCTCGCCTCCATGGCTGCGCAGACAGATGCAAGTACCACGAACTCCGCCGACGCGGTGGATCTCGGCCCGGCCGCGGCGCTTTCCTGCCGCGAGTGCGGACACCGCGTCCCACTCGGCCCGGTCTTCGCCTGCGAGGAGTGTTTCGGCCCGCTGGAGATCGCCTACGACTTCTCGGCCTACGAGACCGAAGAGCTCCGTAAGCGCATCGAAGCGGGACCCGCGAACATCTGGCGCTACGCGCCCCTCCTGCCCGTCCCCGCGGACGTGGCGGACAAGCCGAACATCAATCCCGGCTGGACCAAGCTCGTCCAGGCCGACAACCTGGCCCGCGAGCTCGGTGTCGAGGCCGGAAAGCTCTTCGTCAAGGACGACTCCGGCAACCCGACGCACTCCTTCAAGGACCGCGTCGTCGCCCAGGCCATCGAAGCCGCCCGCGCCTTCGGCTTCACCACCCTCTCCTGCTCCTCGACCGGCAACCTCGCCGGCGCCGTGGGCGCCGCGGCGGCCCGCGCCGGCTTCCGCTCCTGCGTGTTCATCCCGCACGACCTGGAGCAGGGCAAGGTCGTCATGGCCGCGGTCTACGGCGGCGAGCTCGTCGGCATCCAGGGCAACTACGACGACGTGAACCGCTTCTGCTCCGAGCTGATCGGCGACCCGGCCGGCGAGGGCTGGGGCTTCGTCAACGTCAACCTGCGGCCGTACTACGCCGAGGGCTCCAAGACGCTGGCCTACGAGATCTGTGAACAGCTCGGCTGGAAGCTGCCGGACCAGCTCGTCGTGCCGATCGCCTCCGGCTCCCAGCTCACGAAGATCGACAAGGGTCTCCAGGAGCTCGTCAAGCTCGGGCTCGTCGAGGACAAGCCGTACAAGATCTTCGGCGCCCAGGCCGAGGGCTGCTCCCCGGTGTCCGTCGCCTACAAGGCCGGTCACGACGTCGTACGGCCGCAGAAGCCGGACACCATCGCCAAGTCGCTCGCCATCGGCAACCCCGCGGACGGGCCGTACGTGCTCGACATCGCCCGGCGCACCGGCGGCGCGGTGGAGGACGTGAACGACGAGCAGATCGTCGACGCGATCAAGCTGCTCGCGCGCACCGAGGGCATCTTCGCGGAGACGGCCGGCGGGGTGACCGTCGGCGTCACCCGCAAGCTGATCGAGAACGGTCTCCTCGACCCGGCCCTCACCACGGTCGTGCTGAACACCGGCGACGGCCTCAAGACCCTGGACGCGGTGGCCTCGGACACCGGACTGACCGCGACCATCCGTCCGAACCTCGACTCCTTCCGAGAGGCTGGCCTCGCATCATGAGCGTCAACGTCCGCATCCCCACCATCCTGCGCACCTACACCGGCGGCGCCGCCGAGGTGACAGCCGAGGGCACGACCCTCGCCGAGGTCATCACCGACCTGGAGAAGAACCACACGGGCATCGCCGCGCGCGTTCTGGACGACCAGGGCAAGCTGCGCCGCTTCGTCAACGTGTACGTCAACGACGACGACGTGAGGTTCGAGCAGGGTCTCGAAACGGCGACCCCGGACGGTGTGGGCGTCTCGATCATTCCGGCCGTCGCCGGAGGCTGATCGTTACCCTCGGTAATGCCGAACACGCTGAGTTCATCGAATTGCCCCCTCCGTGAGAGAAACGGAGGGGGCAATTCTGCATGGTTGAACGCGCTAGGGTTGGGGAAGTCGCTCCGCTTTCGCTGTCGGTTTCATGCCGGGCGCATATGAGTACCCGTTCGGCGGCCGACAAGAAGTAGCCAAACTGCCTCGCCTTTATGGGCCGTTTATGGCATTTACGGGGCCCGACTTGCCCTGAATCATTGCGGGTTCTCCGTATATCATTGATCAGCCATGCCCAGAATTCTCGTCCGATTGACCTGTTGCAGAGGGCAGTTGGACAGATACATTCAGCCGCGGTCGACGCGTTCCGGCGCACACCCCCAACCGTTGGGGGGTGAGGTCTGACCCGGATCCGCGAAGTGTGGATCTGTGCAAGGGCCAGTAATAGGGGAGTTAGGCATGGCTCAGGGCACCGTCAAGTGGTTCAACGCGGAGAAGGGGTACGGCTTCATCGCGGTCGACGGTGGTGCGGACGTCTTCGTGCACTACAGCGCGATTCAGATGGACGGCTACCGCACCCTTGAAGAGGGTCAGCGAGTGGAGTTCGAAATCTCGCAGGGCCAGAAGGGTCCGCAGGCGGACATGGTCAAACTCGCCGTCTAGTCCGGGCGCGAACGGCCACCGACGCACTCACGCCGAGGGGCCCGCATCCCACCAGGGATGCGGGCCCCTCGTGCGTCCCCGACGGCCTCCCCCTCATCTCGTGCGCGCCCGCGCGCCCGCGCGTGCCCCCTGTGCGGGCGCGCACGAGAGGCCGCCTCTGTGACTCGTGCGGAGGCCGCTCGCCGGGCCTGTTTTCGCGAGAGGCGCTTGCGCCCGCCCGTCACCCGACCACCACCCCCCAACGAGCTCGCTTCGCGAGCACACCTTGCACTCGACGGGGTCGAGTGCTAATCATTGGCGTTAGCACTCTCCCAGTGAGAGTGACAGAACTTGGATCGGGCCAGTGAGGCCCGCGGGCCTGTGGGGCAAGGAACCACAAGGCTTGCAGGCCGTCCGTCGCGGGCGCGGGCACGATCCGGAGAAATCCACCCCGTCCGGGAGGACCACTTCACATGGCCAAGATCATCGCGTTCGACGAGGAGGCACGGCGCGGTCTCGAGCGCGGGATGAACCAGCTCGCCGACGCCGTCAAGGTCACCCTCGGCCCCAAGGGCCGTAACGTCGTCCTCGAGAAGAAGTGGGGCGCGCCCACGATCACCAACGATGGTGTTTCCATCGCCAAGGAGATCGAGCTCGAGGACCCGTACGAGAAGATCGGCGCCGAGCTGGTCAAGGAAGTCGCCAAGAAGACGGACGACGTCGCCGGCGACGGTACGACCACGGCGACCGTGCTGGCCCAGGCGCTCGTGCGCGAGGGTCTGCGCAACGTCGCCGCCGGCGCCAACCCGATGGCTCTCAAGCGCGGTATCGAGAAGGCCGTCGAGGCCGTCTCCGGTGCCCTCCTCGAGCAGGCCAAGGATGTCGAGACCAAGGAGCAGATCGCTTCCACGGCCTCCATCTCCGCCGCCGACACCCAGATCGGCGAGCTCATCGCCGAGGCGATGGACAAGGTCGGCAAGGAAGGCGTCATCACCGTCGAGGAGTCCCAGACCTTCGGTCTGGAGCTGGAGCTCACCGAGGGTATGCGCTTCGACAAGGGCTACATCTCGGCGTACTTCGCCACCGACATGGAGCGTATGGAGGCCGTCCTCGACGACCCGTACATCCTGATCGCGAACTCCAAGATCGCGAACGTCAAGGACCTGCTCCCGCTCCTCGAGAAGGTCATGCAGGGCGGCAAGCCGCTGCTGATCATCGCCGAGGACGTCGAGGGCGAGGCCCTGTCGACCCTGGTCGTCAACAAGATCCGTGGCACCTTCAAGTCCGTCGCCGTCAAGGCTCCGGGCTTCGGTGACCGCCGCAAGGCCATGCTCGGCGACATCGCCATCCTCACGGGCGGCGAGGTCATCTCCGAGGAGGTCGGCCTCAAGCTGGAGAACGCGGGTCTGGACCTGCTGGGCCGTGCCCGCAAGGTCGTCATCACCAAGGACGAGACCACGATCGTCGACGGCTCCGGCTCTGCCGACCAGGTCGCCGGCCGGGTCAACCAGATCCGTGCCGAGATCGAGAACTCCGACTCGGACTACGACCGCGAGAAGCTCCAGGAGCGTCTGGCGAAGCTGGCCGGCGGCGTGGCCGTCATCAAGGCCGGTGCCGCCACCGAGGTCGAGCTCAAGGAGCGCAAGCACCGCATCGAGGACGCCGTTCGCAACGCGAAGGCGGCCGTCGAGGAGGGCATCGTCGCCGGTGGTGGCGTGGCCCTGCTCCAGGCTTCCTCGGTCTTCGAGAAGCTCGAGCTCACGGGTGACGAGGCGACCGGCGCCAACGCCGTGCGTCTCGCCCTGGAGGCCCCGCTCAAGCAGATCGCCGTCAACGGTGGTCTCGAGGGTGGCGTCATCGTCGAGAAGGTGCGCAACCTGCCCGTCGGTCACGGCCTGAACGCCGCGACCGGTGAGTACGTCGACATGATCGCCGAAGGCATCATCGACCCGGCGAAGGTGACGCGCTCTGCCCTGCAGAACGCCGCCTCCATCGCCGCGCTGTTCCTGACCACCGAGGCCGTCATCGCCGACAAGCCGGAGAAGGCCTCCGCGGCCGCTCCGGGCGGCATGCCGGGCGGTGACATGGACTTCTGATCGACCCCGGTCGATCATCGTCCTGACGTTCCGAGGGCGGCACTCCCCGCAAGGGGGGTGCCGCCCTCGGGCGTTTCCCGTTCTTCCCGCTCTCCCTTCCCGCTCTCCGCGTGCTCCGCGTTTTCTGCGGGTCCGCCGTGAGCGTGGTCCGGATCACAGCGACAGGTTCCGGCACGACGGAATGCCCTGCCCGGCTGGGCGGTTGACGCTTCAGAGCAGTTGATGCATGTGCACATACCGCACGGGATCTCCTGCCTCGCAGACCACTCGACGTCATACCGACCACCTGTTCGAGGAGCCCCCACGTGACCGCTGACGCCGCGTCCCGCGCAGCCGAGATCCTTTCCCGTCCCGTCTCGATCAACGGCCTGACCGTCCCGAACCGGATCGCCATGGCCCCGATGACCCGGATGTTCTCGCCGGGCGGTGTACCGGGGGAGGACGTCGTCGGCTACTACTCCCGCCGCGCCGCCGCGGGCGTCGGCCTGATCGTCACCGAGGGCACCTACGTCGGCCACGACTCGGCCGGACAGAGCGACGCGGTGCCGCGCTTCCACGGCGAGGACCAGCTCGCCGGCTGGACCAAGGTCGCCGACGCCGTGCACGCGGCGGGCGGCACGATCGTTCCGCAGCTGTGGCACATCGGCATGGTCCGCAAGGCGGGCGAGCCGCCCTTCGCGGACGCCCCGCCGGTCGGCCCCTCCGGCCTCTACAAGGAGGGCGCCGAGGTCACCGGCAAGAGCATGACCCAGCAGGACCTCGACGACGTCATCGAGGCGTTCGCCAAGGCCGCCGCCGACGCTGAGCGCATCGGCTTCGACGGGGTCGAACTGCACGGCGCCCACGGCTACCTGCTCGACCAGTTCCACTGGGCGGGCACCAACCGGCGCGAGGACGCGTACGGCGGCGACCCGGTGGCCCGTACGAAGTTCTCGGCGGAGATCGTCGCCGCGGTGCGCGCCGCGGTCTCGCCCGAGTTCCCCGTCATCTTCCGCTACTCGCAGTGGAAGCAGCAGGCCTACGACGCCCGGATCGCCGAGACCCCAGAGGAGCTGGAGGCGATCCTCACCCCGCTCGCCGCCGCCGGAGTGGACTCCTTCCACGCCTCCACGCGCCGCTACTGGGTGCCCGAGTTCGACGGTTCCGACCTCAACCTGGCCGGCTGGACGAAGAAGCTGACGGGCAAGCCCAGCATCAGCGTCGGCTCGGTCGGCCTGGACGGCGACTTCATCAAGGCCTTCGCGGGCGAGGGTTCCCCGGTCAAGGGCATCGACGACCTCCTCGACCGCATGGAGCGCGACGAGTTCGACCTCGTCGCCGTCGGCCGCGCGCTGCTCCAGGACCCCCAGTGGGCCGCGAAGGTCCTGGCCGGCCGCTTCGACGAGCTGGCCCCGTACGACGCGGCGGCGCTCGGTTCGCTGAGCTGACCCGGCGTGGGGTCCGGACCGACGGGAGCTGTCACGCGCGTGGCCGCTCCCGCCGGTCGGCCATCGCCGCACGCGCGGCGGCGGCGTGGGCGTGGACCGCGGTGGAGGTGAGCGGGCCGGTGAACCGCGGGGCGGTCTCGCCCCGGCACGGCCCGCAGACACCGCCGGGCAGCGCCTCCGGAGGCCCCGGGGTCCCGCACTTCGCGCACTCCAGAGTGCGCAGGGCTCGGCGAGACGGGGTGTCCGGTACTGGTTCCGGCGGGAGTTTGCTGGTCAGACGCTGCCGCACGAGGGCGGCCGGACTGTGGACGGGGACAGGGAGTCCCGCGGTCAGGGCTCGGATCACCTGTTCGTCGGTGGCGCCCCTCACGAACCACTCGGTCAGCAGGGGCGCGAGGTCCGCGCAGTCCCTGGCCGACAGGGACAGGACCGGGGTCGTACGGCCCAGAGCCGCCAGCAGGATGTGGGCGCGGGAGCGGGTGGGGGCGGACCGCCGGTCCGGGGGTTCCTGCGGCACGTCGTCGCGGCTGAAACCCGCCCACCAGCCGTCGTCCCGCGCCGTTCGGGTGAACCACGATCGGGTGACCCAGCGAGAGCTTCCCGAACCGGCCAGATGTTCGCGCCCACGGCGCAAGTGGCCCACCCGGGTCAGGTTGTTGAGCGCGGTACGCAGCGCGCACTGCCCGTACGGCAGCTCCTTGGCCAGCGTTTTCACGGAGATGTCGGCCCCGTCGGGGAGCCGGTCGACATACGCGGCGATCGCCGCCTCCCGCGGCGGGAGGTGTGCGAAGTCGTCGCTCGCGCGGGGGCGTTGCCCCGGTGCGCTGCGCTTGCCGTAGCCGGGATTGGCCATCGGGTGCGGGAAGGCGTGCGCGGAGCGGGGCACGGCACTAAAGTTGGCGTCAGCCATGGGATCGACCTCATTCGTCGGATCTCGTTGGTCAAACCCCCGCAGGTGTTGGCGCACCTGGCGGGGGTTGTTCGTCTTGTGGGCACGCTAGAGCCTGGTGACTGTGCGTGGCAAGTCGGTCGCGAGAAGTCAACTCTCCAGGGTGGGTGGGCGGGTTGGGCCCACCGCCCATTCCTTGTTGAGAGCGCTCGGAGTTCGGTACTTGAGCTTCGGACCTGGGGTTACTGGGCCTTGACCCCTTCGAGGAAGGTCGCCCACACCTGGGCCCGGAACGTGAGCCGGGGCCCGTCGGGGTTCTTGGAGTCCCGGACGGGGACGAGGGTGGGGTGACCGTCGGCGACTTCGAGGCAGTCGCCGCCGTCACCGGCGCTGTACGTCGACTTGCGCCAGCGGGCGACCTCCAGGCAGTTGCCGCCGCTGGCGTCGCTGTAGTCGGACCTGTGCCAGGTGACCGAACTCAGTTCGTACTCATGGGCGTTGTTCTCCATGCTCGTAATCATGCGCCATGGACTCGACCAGGGACAGGGAAGCCCGAGGCGCGAGCGCCGCCGCTTGAATGAGGTTGAAGGTGAGGGTGTGCCGGGCGACCGTGGCCGGGTCGTCCACCAGTTTCCCCATGTCCACCCCCTCGATGAAGCAGAGTGGAGGCGCGTCCATGAACTCCATGAGCTTCAACGAACCGCCCATCGCGGCATGTGTACCGGCGTCGAACGTCAGTACCTGCATGATGATCCGGCGGCGATGCGCCAGGTCCGCCAAATGGCGAAGAGCCTCCGCCATCGTTGCGGCTCCGCCGACCGGTCGGCGGAGCGCGGCCTCGTCCAGAATCACCCACAACAGCGGGGTTGTTGGATTGTCAAGGAGGCGGGCGCGCTCCATGCGGGTCGCCACCAGCTCCTCGATCTCGGTGTCTGGGACTGTCGGCCGGTAGATGCGAAACAGGTCCGCGGCGTACGCCGGGGTCTGCAACAAGCCGGGGATGAGCAGCGGGAGATAGTGCTTGATCGCCGTAGCGATCGCCTCCGCCTCCGCCGCCTCCGCGAAGTGGTCCGGGTACTTGGACCTGGCCAGCGCCCGGCAGTTGCGTGCGAAGAACCCCTTGGTCCCCAGGATCTCGTCTATCTGGACGGCGTATTCAAGCTGCAACCGCCGTGTCCCCGACTCCAGTTGGCCGATGAACGAACCGCTCACGAAGAGTGGTTCGCCCAGTTCGGCCTGGCTGAAGCCGGCGTTCTCGCGGGCGTGCCGCAACTCCGCGCCGATCATGGCGCGTGGTGAGGAGGACGGGTCGAGGTCCTTGGATCCGGGCAAGGCAACTCCCTGTCGAACAGAAGGGGTTGTTGGAGCTCCGTCTCTTCCAGGTTAGAGAGGCGATGGTCACGCTGGGTGGTGAACGTGAACACTCAGCGTGGAAGGTGCGGTGCGATGGAGATGACGTCGAGCAAGCGCGTGCGGCCGACGGAGGAGATCGTCGAGGAGCTGCGGGCGGCGCTCACCGGGGTCGGTGTGGTGCTGCCGTCGCTACGGGTCGATCCGGTGACCGGCGCGAGCGACGAGCCGTTCGCCCTGGTCGCGCTCGGGCGGTGCAACGTGGGCACCGCCCAGAAGCTCACCGCCGTGCTGCGCGCGTGCGGTACCGAGGCGGGCACGGGCGGTGGCGAGGCGTGAGCGCGGAGTACGCCGTCGACGTGCGGGACGGGCGGCTCGGCCAGGTGATGGGGCGCGAGGGCGGCCTCGTACAACTGCGGCCGCCCGGCGGTGGACGTGAGTGGGACTGTCCCGAGGAGGCCCTCGGGGAGGTGCCGCCGGGGCAGGTGCTGCGGGCGCGGGTGCGGCGGCTCAACGCGGAGGGGCGACTGCCGTGACCCCGCGCCGGAGGCGGGCCGGGTCCCCGGATCGCCCCGGCTTCCCGGACCGCTCGCCTAAAGGTTCCCCATCGGCTCGATGTCGACCTTGACCGGCGTGCCCCAGATGCGGAGCACCTCGTAGTCGGTGAACTCGTGGACGAGGCGGTAGGCCATGCCGGGGCGGGGGGTCCGGCGCTCGGCGGCGAGGTAGCGCTCGGCTTCCTGGCGGTCGCGTCGGGGGGTGCCGCAGAGGTGCCACGTCTGGCCGGTCCAGACTTCCGGGAGCCAGCGCTGCTGGGGTTCGGGGCGGTCGCCGCGGATCCCGTAGCGGGTCATCGTGCGGTCGGGGAGCTCGTCCGGGGCGGGCGCCCGGCCGTGCCCGTACGCGTCGTTCACCTCGGTGCGGCGGGCGGTGCGGCGGCGGGTCTCGCAGAGCAGGCAGCGGTCCGGGGCGCTCTCGTCCACCGGGCCGTTCGGATGCTCGGAGCAGCGGGTGGTCGGGGCCGCCGTCGTCACCGTGTCGTCGAGCAGGTCCAGGGCCCGCTTCAGGTCCGCCTTGACCTCGTGCAGCTTGGCGTCGGGGGTGTCGGTGTTCAGGGCGTCACCGTGCTCCCCGAGCAGCCGCAGGGCGCGGCCGAGGGCGGTCAGCTGTGCGTGGTTCATGGTCCCAGCCTCGCACGCGCCACCGACAGCCCGGCCGGGACAGGTCCTAAACGGCGGCCTGTTCCGCCGCCTGTTCCGTCCGGCGGGCCGGTGCCACGCCGCCGAGGCCGAGGAAATAGGTGGCCGCGAACCCGACGGCGTACCCGGTGAGCAGGCCGCCCGCGTAGATCGCGGCGGTCAGGGCGAGGCCCCGGTTGCCGGACAGCAGCGGGAACAGGGCCAGGCCGGAGGGCCCGATGGCCGTCGAGCCGACCCGGTCGCCCAGCATCGAGAAGAAGCCGATGAAGGCGCCGCCCGCCGCTCCGCCCGCGCAGGCCGTGACGAAGGGGCGGCCGAGGGGGAGGGAGACGCCGTAGACCAGGGGTTCGCCGACGCCGAGGAGGCCGGCCGGGAGCGCGGATCTGATGGTCGTACGGAGCGAGGTGTCGTGGCGCAGCCGGACGTACACCGCGAGGGCGGCGCCGACCTGGCCCGCGCCCGCCATGGCCAGGACGGGCAGCAGGACGGTGTAGCCCTGCTGCTCGATGAGCGTGGTGTGGATGGGGATGAGGGCCTGGTGCAGGCCCAGCATCACCAGGGGGAGGAACAGGGCGCCGAGGACGAGCCCGGCGAAGGCGCCCGTGGTGGAGAGCAGCCAGGCGGCGGCCGTGCCGATGGCGGAGGAGAGGGCGCCGGCCGCGTACATCAGCGCGTACAGCGTCACCAGGCCGGTCAGCAGCACGGTGAGGGTGGGGGTGACCAGGACGTCCAGGGTGGGCGGAACCCAGCGGCGGCACCACTTCTCCACGTACGTCCCGAGGAGCGCCGCGGCCAGGGCGCCCAGGACACCGCCCTGGCCGGGGGCGAGCGTCACCCCGAGGACCGTCACCTTGGCGACCCCCGCGTAGACGATGACCGCGGCCACCGCGCCACCCAGGACCGGGGTGCCGCCGAACTCCTTGGCCGTGTTGTAGCCGACGAAGACGGCGATCAGCGCCATGAATCCGGCGGCGATCGCGGTCAGGGCGGGGGTGAGACCCGGCAGTACGCCGAGGTTGACCAGCAGGCCGTTGAGGCCCGCGATCACCCCGCAGCCGATCAGGCCGGGGATCAGCGGCACGAAGACGTCCGCGATCCGCCGCAGGAGCAGCTTGAGGGGGGTGGCGTTGCGGCGGGTCCGGGCGGCCTTCAGCTCGGCGCCGCGAAGGGTGAGCCTGTCGGCCGTGGTGGTTCCGTCGTCGCGAAGGGTGAGCCTGTCGGCCGTGGTGGTTTCGTCGTCGTGCGGGGCGAGCAGGTCGGCCGTGGTCGTCAGGAGCGCCTCGAACTCCGGCGTCACCCGGGCGACCGTGCCGGGGCCCAGCACGATCTGGCACGTGCCGCCGTCCGTGACCAGGCCGAGGACGGCGGGCAGGGCCCGCAGGCCCTCCCCGTCCACCAGGCTCGGGTCCCGCAGTCCCAGCCGGAGCCGGGTCATGCAGTGGGCGACGGTCAGGACGTTCGCGGGGCCGCCCACGAGGGGGAGGATCGCCGCTGCTGTGGTGGAGTCCGGTGTGCGCACCCCCCGAGCGTGCTGGTCAGCCGGACGCCTTCGCCAGCGCGGCGCGCAGATGGCCCTCGGACTCCTCCAGAAGGCGGGCGGCCATCGGCCCGTCCACACCACTGAGGAGGGTCAGGATGGCGTTCTTCACCTCGCCGTCCGTGGCGGCCAGCGCGTGCTCGATCTCCTCGTCGGAGGCGCCGGTGGCGAGCGCGACGATCCGGCGGGAGCGGGCCCGCAGCTTCTCGTTCGAGGCGCGTACGTCGACCATCAGGTTCCCGTACGTCTTGCCGAGCCGGATCATCGTGATCGTCGAGAGCATGTTCAGGACGAGCTTCTGCGCGGTGCCGGACTTCAGGCGGGTGGAGCCGGTGAGCAGTTCGGGGCCGACCACGACCTCGATGCCGTGGTCGGCGGCGGCGGCGAGCGCGCTGCGCTCGTTGCAGGACAGGCCGACCGTCAGCGCGCCCTGCTTCCGGGCGTGCTCGACCGCGCCCACGGCGTACGGGGTGCGGCCCGAGGCGGAGACACCGACCACCGTGTCGTCGGCCGTCACGGCGAGCGCGTCCAGGTCGGCCGCCGCCAGCTCCCGGGAGTCCTCGGCGCCCTCGATCGAGGTGACCATGGCGGTCGGGCCGCCCGCGATCACGCCGACGACCCGGGAGGGGTCGGTGTTGAAGGTGGGCGGGCACTCGGAGGCGTCCAGGACGCCCAGGCGGCCCGCGGTGCCGGCCCCCGCGTAGATGAGGCGTCCGCCGCGGGACATGCGCTCCGCGATGGCGTCGATCGCGGTGGCGATGAGCGGGAGCTGCGCGGCGACGGCCGTCGGCACCGTCGCGTCCTCCCCGTTCATGAGCCGCGCGATCTCCAGTGTGGGCAGCCGGTCGATCTCGGACAGTTCCGGACGGAACGCCTCGGTGGTCAGCGTCTCCAGCTCTGCTCGAAGATCGCCGTGGTCGGGCATGGAGGTCATGGGAGGAGCGGCTCTTTCCGGTGAGGTGTCGTACCGCGCCCGGGAGGCGGGGCGCGGGCCGGGACGACGTGCGGCACCGCTCACGGGCGCGACCAGCCACCCGCGGACCGCGGTCTCCCGGCTGAATCAAGTCCCCGTGCTCTGTCCGCGCGGCGCGGCTACCGTCCGCCGCGCGGGGAGTGGCGGTGCGCCAGGGCCTCGTACGAGGCGGACAGCGCGGGCGCCGCCGTCTCGTAGGTGCGCTGGGCGACCCCCACGAACAGACAGTCCACCACCAGCAGCTGGCTCGTGCGCGACGACATGGCCGCCGGGCGCAGCTCGCTCTCGCGGGCGGTCGAGGTGGTGAGGATGTGGTCGGCGTACTGCGCGACCGGTCCGCCGGGGCGGCCGGTGATCGCCACCGTCGTCGCCCCGTGCTCGAAGGCGACCCGGAGCGGCTCGATGACGTCGCCGGTCGAGCCGGAGTGCGTGATGGCTATCGCCACGTCCTTGGCGCGCAGCTGCACCGCGTTGGTCACCGCGAGGTGCGGGTCGCTGTGCGCGTGCACTATGAGCCCGATCCGCATGAGCTTCTGCAGGAGGTCCTGGGCGACGAGACCGGACGCGCCGACGCCGTAGATGTCGACGCGGCGGGCGGTGGCTATGGCGGCGACGGCATGGCCGAGCTGCACCGTGTCGAGCGCGGCGGCGGTGTCGGCGAGGGTCTGCTGCTCGTCGTACGCGAGCTTCGCCACGACGTCCGCGATCGGGTCGTCGACCGCGATGTCGGCGGTGACGGCGGGGGCCCGGCCCGACTGCTGCTGGGCGGCGAGCCCGGCGAGCGCGAGACGCAGGTCGCGGTATCCGGGATAGCCGAGGAGGCGGGCCGTGCGCACGACCGTGGCCTCGCTGGTGCCGGTGAGCCCGGCGAGTCCGGTGACCGTGAGGGCCGCGCAGCCGGCCGGGTCACCGGCGACGGCCTCGGCGACCCGCTGCATGGAGCGCGTCATCGAGGGGGCGAGCGTGCGTACCTTGGCCGCGAGGGCGGCGGGGGCGGGCGGCGCCTCACCCGCGAAAATTTCCTTCACGTCATGGGTCACATTATGAAAGATATTTTCCTTTGGGGTGGGCGGTCAATAGTGCGCACAATGGGGACATGGACCCCACCGGCAGCCCCCTCGGCCCCCTGGAGCAGGCGTTGCACGCGGCGCGCGCCCGAGTCCTCGCCGACCTGATCGCGGGCCGGGTCGCCGAGGCGGACGTCGTCTCCCTGGTGGAGGACTCGGTGGTGCAGCGCCGCTGGTGGGTCGAGCAGTGGCCGGAGGGTGCCGGATTCGTCGCGGGGCTCGTCGCCCAGGACGTGCAGGACGCGCTCCTGGAGCGGTACGGACGGTGGCCGCTGTGCCCGGTGTGCGCCACCGGTGACCCGCACGCCCTCGACGTGGAGCCCGAGTTGGGGCCCGACCCGCACTGGGTGTGTCACCAGGCGGGCGTGAAGGTCGCCTCCGTGGGCTCCCTGAGCTCGGCGACCGGCGGAAACCCGCCCTCGTGACCGTCTACATCGATCCCCCCACCTGGCCGGGGCACGGCCGCGTGTGGTCGCACCTGATCAGCGATGCCTCGTACGACGAACTCCATTCTTTCGCCGAGGAGTTGGGCGCACCCCCGCGCGCCTTCGAGCGAGACCACTACGACATCCCCTCGCATCGCTACGCCGACGCGGTCGCGGCGGGAGCGGTGGAGGTCAGCAGCCGTGAGGTCGTACGACTGCTGCACGGGGCGGGGCTTCGACGGCGCAAGCGCGCCGGGTGACCACGCGCGGGACGCGGGGCGCCTTCGCGGGACCCCGCCGGGCTGTCGCGCCCGCCCGCACCCTTGTGGCCGCCCGGGGCTGTCGGGTGGGGCCGCTCCCCGGCCGACCGGCCCGGCCCGCCGGGCCCCCGCCGCCTCAGGCCTCGCGCGCGTACAGCCGCAACGACTCGTCCAGGTCGTGCAGTTCGCGGGCCGCCTTCTCCAAGTCCTCGCTCACGCGGGTGAATCCGGCGCGGGCGATCACCCGCTGGGAGGGGGCGTTCTCCCGGTCGATGGCGGCGAACAGAAGCTTCACGTCGTCCTGGGCCAGGGCCTGTTCGGAGAGGGCACGCAGGGCCTCGGTCGCGTAGCCCCGGCCGCGGGCGTCCTCCGCGAGGTCGTAGCCGACCTCGGCGCGCCCCTCCTCGTCGGGGACGCCGTGGAAGCCGATCCCGCCGACCGCCCGCCCGTCCTCGCGCCGAACGAGCACGAACATCCCCCACTCCGGCCGGTGCGCCCCCTCCTCGTACGCGCTGACGATCATCCCCGCGGCGTCCCGCGTGCCCTCGAACGGGCCGCCCTCGATCCACTCGAAGCCGCCCGTGCCGCCCGCCCGCAGATCGGCGGCGGCGGCCGGGGTGACCCCCTGGAGCGTGAGCCGCTCGGTGTCGATGACCAGGTTGTTGTTCCAGCGCCACTCGGTGAGCGGTTCCCGGCCGGGAAGGTCGCCGCGCCCGGTGGCCCACAGGAGTGTGCTCCACGGGGCCTCGGGCTCGGGCCGGACGTGCGGGAAGATCCGGGTGAGGACCCAGGTGCACAGCTCGTCCGGCGGGCTGTACGGCAGACCGAGTCCCTCGGCGATGTCGTGCGTGTGCAGCAGCGCCTCGGCGACCCCCATCGCGGCGAAGCCCTCGCGGTTCGCGCTGCGGAACGGGTACGGATGGAAGGCGCGCACCTCGCGCTGCGTCGTCCGGACGGCGGCGGCCAGCAGTCCGCCGGTCGCCTCGATCACGTCGACGACATCCGCGTTGCCGGTGCCGTCGTCCAGCGTGATCTCGAACGGCACCCAGGCCGTGGTGGGCCGCCCGGCCAACTGCCCGGCGTACGCGATGAGATCACCGGCGATGTGCTCGGCGGTCCGTCGGCAGTCCCACTCCAGCCGCCCCGCCCGTACGCCGTCCCAGTCCCGCCCGGCCGCCGGCCGCAGCAGCGCGGCACAGCTCGCGACGGCTTCCTCCACCCGGTCCCCACCCATGTCTGTCATGCGGCCGAGAATAGGACGGATCACGCTGCGGACGTACGGCATTCTCCACCGGTCCCCGGCTTGCCGTCGCCGATGACGGCGCCGGGCCGGGGACCGGCGGTGTTGCCCAGGTCGGAGGCCGAGGCGGTGGTGGCCCCCGCCGGGGGCGGGGCGATCGGGGCCGGCGTCCGCAACGCCCGGGGCGGTCGTGGACCGGCACTCGGCGGCCCGGCATCCGGGCCGGCGGTAGGTCACGTCCGCGTCAGTGCCGCCAGCTCGTCCCGCATGTTCCGGCGCGCCGGCCGCGCCCATGCGCGCTCCCCGTACGGCGTCCTGAACAGCCTCGGCAGGTCGAGGAGTTGGCGCAGCACGGCCGCCCGGCCCACCCGGAAGGCGTCGTCGGGGACGAACGCGTACTCCTCGCGGACGGCGGCGGTGTAGGCGGCGTACGCGGCCGGGGGCGACGCGAGGATCGCGAGGTCCGCGTCGCACAGGACGGCGCCGTCGGTGTCGTGGTCGGCCGGGTCGTGGGTGACGGTGAGCTGGACGAGCCGGGCGACCTCGGCCGTACGCTCCTGGCCGATCCCCAGCTCGGCCAGCGCGCGTTCGGCGAGCCGGGCCGAGCGCTCCTCGTTCTCCGAGCGGTCCGGGAGGTACACGGCGTCGTGGAACCAGGCCGCCAGGCGCACGGCGGCCGGATCCTCCGCCCGCTCCCCGTGCGCCTCCAGCACGTCGATGTGGTCGAGGACCGCGAGGAGATGGTCGGTGGTGTGGTACCGGCGCCGGGGTTCGGCCCAGCGGTCCAGGAGGTTCGACGCGTAGGGCTCCGGCGCCGGGCCGGACCCGTCGTCGTCACGGGCGGCCAGGACGGTGTCCGCCCAGCGCCTCGTCAGCTCCGCGTGGGCCGGGTGGCGGGTGCTCTCTGCTGCCATGGCGCCATTGTCCCCGCCGTCCGACGGCCGCCGGCGTCGGCTCGGAACCACCGGCGGAGGGGCGCGGTCCATCGGCTTCGGTCCATCGACGAGCTGGAACGCGGTATGACCGAGTCGGGACCCGCGATCGCCCGTACCCGGGGTGCCCTCGACGCGGTCGCGCTCGGCGAGTGGGTCCATGCCGGGGACGCGCGCGAGGCGTTGGGCGAACCGGGGAGCGGATCCGCGGCGACCGCGGCGGACCCGGCGGACGAGGGCCGGCGCACCGGCACGGGGCGGTGGCCCCGAAGGACCGGTCCGCCCATAGAGGCGGACCGGTCCGTCGGTCACTTGAGGTAGACCAGTCCGTCGGTCGTGACCGCGGGCCGTCCGGAGGTGCCGACGACCACGAGCTTCACCGTGTGCTTGGCGGCACCGGTCCAGGTCGTCGCCCAGACGGCGTCGCGGTACTTGGTCGTCGTCGACTTCAGATCCACGGTGGCGGTCTTCTTGCCGTCCACGTAGACGTACACCTGCCCCGAGGTCGCGGCACGCGACATCACCAGGGCCGCCGAGCGGCCGGTGAAGGTCCAGGTCAGCGAGGCGTTCTTCGTGGAGCTGCCGTACGACCTGCCGCCCAGGTAGGAGCTCGACGACTTGGACGTCCAGGTGCCGGACCTGGTGGCCGCGCTCTCCTGGAGGATCACGGGGGTGCCGCTCACCGAGGCCGAGGCGGTGTTGCCGGCCCGGTCGTACGCGGTCATCTTCCAGGCCGTGGCGACACCGGACTTGGCGGTGAGGTCCGAGCTCGTGACCGTCGGGCCGTACGTCTTCGCGACCGGGGCGGTGAGGCGGACCTCCTTCAGCCCGACCGTGTCGGTGGCCTTCCACCTCAGGGTGAGCGGGACGGCCGTGGTGCTCACCGTGCCGGTGCGCAGGGCGAGGTTCGGCTTGGTGGAGAAGACGGGCGGCGTGGTGTCGGCGGGGGTGGCCTTAGTGGTGGGTGAGGGGGTGGCGGCGGGGGTGGTGGCCTTCGTGGTGGGTGAGGGGGTCGCGGCAGGGGTGGTGACGTCCGTGGTGGGCGGGGCGGTTTCGGCGAGGACGGTGACGTCCGCGCTGACCGCGGTCCTGCCGGACTGGTGGACGCCCTGTACGGCGATCCGGTGGGTGCCCGGCGCCAGCTTCACCTCGGCGGAGGTGGCGGTGCCGGCGACGGTGGCCGTGACCTCGCCGTCGACCAGTACGTCGTACTCCTTGACCAGGGCGGCCGGGGTCGAGGCCGACCACTTCACGGTGACGGCGGTGTCGGCGAGGACGGTGGTGCCGGATGCGCCGGAACCGGTGACCGAGTCCAGCGTGAGCCCTTCGACCGCTCCGCCCGCCCAGGCGCGGATCGTGGGCAGCAGGGCGTAGTAGGCGTCGCCCGGGCAGACGGTGTTGTAGCCGTCGCGGTGGCCGTGGATGACGGGGAAGGTCATCCTGGTGCCCGCCGCCCACGTCTGGCGGAAGTAGTTCGGTCCGCTCGCGCCCGCGGTGAGGGTGGTGGTGCCCGTCGGGTCGACGCCGTACTGGCCGAGCTTCCACGCGGCGAGCCGGGCGACCGAGGTCATCGCCTCCTTCGAGGGGGTCACGTCGCTGTAGTCACCGATGATCGCGATGCCCGTGGTCTCGGAGTTGAAGCCGTAGGCGTGCGCACCCATCACGGGCCGGTCGACGCCGCCCTTGCGGCCCTCGTAGATCGTGCCGCACTTGTCGACGAGGAAGTTGTAGCCGATGTCCTTCCAGGTCAGCTGCTCCACGTCGTAGGTGTAGACGGCCCGGATGACGGCCGGGGCCTCGGCGCAGCTGTAGTCGTTGGAGGTGGCGGTGTGGTGCAGCACCACCGCCTTGATCTTCTCGCCCGGCAGATAGCCGGGCTCCTCGGGGCTGATGGACTCGTCCGCGCCCCAGCCCTCACGCGAGGTGATCGGCGGGCGGGGCACGGTGGACGGCGGGGCCGGGGGTACCGACGCCGACGCCGACGCGGTCGGCGTGGCCGAGCCCGACGCGGAGCCGGCCGGGGAAGGGTCGGCGCTCCCGGTGGACGGCTGTGCCTCCGTCTCCGTGGGCGCAGCCGTCGGGTCGGACGAGGGCTCGGAGGTGAGGGACGGGGACGGATCGGGCGAGCCGGTGTCCGTGGGGTCGTCCGTCGTGGGCGGCTCGGCCGGGTCAGCCGGGGCGGTCGGGTCGGTCGGGTCGGCCGGGTCGGTCGGGTCGGCCGGGTCGGTCGGGTCGGCCGGGTCCATCACGAACCCGGCGGGCTCCAGCCGCGAGGCCGTATCGCCGCCGGGGTCGATCATGTCCAGCCGGAGGCCCTCGGGCAGCCGCTGCGACGGCCGGCCGGACATCCGCACCTCGACCCCGTCGGACGGGCCCACCCACGCCGGTGCGGTGCCGCCGCGGGACGCGCCCCGCTCGCCCTCGCCGCTGTCGCCGTCCAGCCGCAGCCACTTCGACCACGCGTGACTCGCCGTGCCCCGGGTCCGGACCTCGATGGCGCCCGCCACCCGCGCGGACGGCTCGGCCCAGGTGATCCCGAGCATGCTGAAGGGCGCGGTATCGCGCCGGTCCAGATGGGCGGACGCGCCGCCGTCGGCCACGGTCAGCGCGGCGGTGGTCGAACTGGTCCGGATCGGCCCGGACTTCCCGTCGTCCCCGGAACCGCCCTCGTTCCCGCCCGTGGCCCCTTGGACGACCAGCGTCCCGGACACCGCCGCGACCGCCAGAACGGCCGCGCCCCACCCACGTCGTCGCACTGCACTGTCCTTTCACGTGACCTTTACATGATCTACACGTCCGAGGAGGGTATATGAGGGTTCAACTATGGCTGGAACGGGGTGGAGTCGGGCGCGCGGGCCGGGGGGGTCCGGGAGGGTTCCGGGAGGGTCCGGGCCGGAAACCGCCGCGCCCTCACCTTCGTTCGTCGTGATCTTGTCGCGCCTCCGCTTCCGCCCGCGTACTGTTGGATTGGACTAGACCTATAGCGGCCCAGGAGAAGAGGTCCGATGAGTGAGCGGAAGAGCGCGGTCCTGGAGGTGATCGCCCTCGGCGTGGAGGACGCGGTCGCCGCTCAGGCCGGCGGTGCGGACCGGCTGGAGCTGGTCACCGACATGGCGGCCGACGGGCTGAC
Organism: Streptomyces sp. NPDC002742; assembly: GCF_042888885.1. NCBI lineage: Bacteria > Bacillati > Actinomycetota > Actinomycetes > Kitasatosporales > Streptomycetaceae > Streptomyces > Streptomyces sp. NPDC002742. The sequence goes on along the minus strand of NZ_JBIAQF010000005.1, from coordinate 222,720 downwards.
CCCGTCGGTGGAGACCTTCGCCGGGATCCGTGCCTCCGTCGACATCGCACTGCGCGTGATGCTGCGCCTGTCGGACGGCTTCGCGGCGGGCGGCGCGAAGGGCGTCGACGCTCTCGTACGGATCGCGGGCGCCATGCGGGACGCGGGCGCGGACGAGTTCGTGCTCGGTTTCCTGGACGAGCACGGTGGCGCCGACCTGGCCGCCGTGGAGCGGATCGTCGCCGAACTGGACGGCTGCCGCTGGACGTTCCACCGCGCGATCGACCGCGCCGCCGACCGCGACGCCCTGCGCAAACAACTCGCGGACCTGCCCGGCCTCGACGCCTATCTGACCGCCGGGTCCCCGACGGGCGTCGACGACGGGCTCTCCGTCCTCGCGGCCGAGTCGTCCCGGCGCGGCGAACCGGGATACGAGCCACGGATCATGGTCGGCGGCGGCCTGCGCCTCGACCATGTGCCGGGGCTGCGCGCCGCGGGCCTCGACGCCTTCCACATCGGTGGCGCCGCACGTCCGGGGGGCTGGGCGGGACCCGTCTCGGCGGCGGCGGTACGGGAGTGGCGGACCGCTCTCGACGCGTAGCGCACCCTCGTCGACGCGCCGGGCGCCGTCCCCGTCCGGGGGGTGGCCGGACGCGGGGGCCCGTGATACCGGCCGTCGCCGGCGGTCCGGTGTCCGCGGTGCCGTCCTCGTCGACGTGCGGCGGCCCCCCCGGCGTGCGGTGGCCGCGCTCCTCGCGCGGCGGGTCCGGTCGTGCCTGGCGTGTCGGTCTCGCGCGGCGGGTCCGGTCCGGCATGGGATGCCGGTTCTGCTCGACTGGTCCGGTCCGGCGCGGTATGCCGGTTCTGCGCGGCTGGCCCGGTCCGGCAGGTCACGGATCCATCTCCGCCACGTAGTTGTTGTGTTGTGAGAGTCACGTGGTGGTCACGCGCCGACCTCGGGCGTGCATATTTGGTCATGCCCCGATCGGCCGGGGCATGACAATCACGCATATGTGCGGGCCGGCGAGAGCGGTGCGGCAGCACAGCAGTATCAGGGGGACGAGGCTCCATGCCATCCATACGCAGCCGCACGCTCGCGGCAGCCGCGGTCGTGACCGCGGCCGTCATGATCACCACCACGGCCTGTGACGGCAAGAAGGGCGACGACGGGGCCTCCGCGCGGCCCTCGTCGTCCACCCAGGCCGGCAAGGGCGCCGACACCGGTCAGGGCGACGGCTCCGTCTCGGTCGGCGGCTACAAACTGCCCGCCGGCATTCCCACCGACCTCAGCGGCGCCGCCCTGGACAAGTGGAGGAACGGGGGGTGGAAGGACTACAGCGACTGGGCGTCCAAGGCGGAGGACTTCGCCAACCCGTACATCAAGGACTTCTGGACGCCGGAGAAGATGGCCGCGGCCAAGGCGAGCATCCCGGTCGCCCAGGCGGGCAGCACCAGTTCGGGCTCGGGCGGCGGCGCCACCTCCTACCTGCCCGACGGCAGGGTGGCCAAGCAGACCGCCGCCAAGGTCAAGGGGACCTACCACCACTACGCGCCGCCGGTCGGCAAGCTGTTCTTCTCCTCGCCCGAGGGCGGCATGGTCTGCTCGGCCGCCGTCGTCACCGACCCGGCGCACCCCGGCAAGTCCAACCTGGTGTGGACCGCGGGCCACTGCGTGCACGCGGGCAAGGGCGGCGGCTGGTACCGCAACATCGCCTTCGTCCCCTCGTACAACAACAACGCGAACCTGGGCAGCCGCCAGATCACCGACCCGCGCGCCAAGGCCGTCTCCCCGTACGGCATCTGGTGGGCCGACTGGGCCACCACCTCCTCCCAGTGGATGAAGGGCGGCGCCCACACGGGCAACGCGGCCTCCGGGTACGACTACGCCGTGCTCCACGTCAAGCCCGAGAGCGGCGGCAAGTCCCTTCAGGAGCGGCTCGGTTCGGCTCTGCCGGTGTGGTTCGGCGCCCCGGCCGCCAACAAGGTCAAGTCCATGAAGGTCCGCGGCTACCCGGCCGAGGCGCCCTACGACGGCTCGAAGATGTACGACTGCCACGGCGCCACCAAGCGGTTCGTGCTCGCGAGCAACGTCCCCGCCCAGTTCATGATCGGCTGCACCATGAACGGCGGCGCGTCCGGCGGTCCCTGGTTCATGAGCCACAACGGCCGGACCTACCTGGTCTCCAACAACTCCCTGAGCGACCGCAAGACGTTCATCACCGGGCCGCGCCTCGGTGAGAACGCCAAGCAGGTCTACCTGGCGACCAGCAGGAAGTTCAATTAGCGCCTCGCGACGAGCGGTTGGCGACCCCCAGCAGTGTGCCGGGGGCCGCGGACCCGCTGCTGACCGGCCCGACCTGGCCAGGTCGGGCCGGGGCGGGGCGGGGCGGGCAAGGTCGGTCGCTCCCCTCCCCTCCCCTCTCCTCCGGTCCAGTCCAGTTCGGTCCGGTCAGGCCAGTTCGGCCGGGAGCGGCGCCGCGTGCGTCACGATCAGGCCCGAGACCGCCCGGGTGAGCGCCACGTACAGGCGGCGCAGGCCGGTGCGCTCGTCCGGCTCGCCGTCGACGACGGCCCGCGGCTCGTCCAGGACCACGTAGTCGTACTCCAGGCCCTTGGCGAGCGAGGCCGGCACCAGGGTCAGCCGGGTCTCGGCCGTCGTCTCCTCGCCCGGACCGAGATACGTCCGCCCGGCCGCCGTCAGCGCCTCGGCGAGCGCGGGGATCCGGGCGTCGGCCGCGATCAGCCCGACCGATCCCTCATGGCCCAGCAACTCCTCCACCGCGCCCAGGACTTCGGCGTCCTCCGTGCTCGCGCGCACCTCGAAGAAGCCCGGGTTCTCCCGCACCGAGGCGACCGGCGCGAGACCGGGCGCGATGTGCGGCAGCAGCCGGGACGCGTAGGTGATGACATCCGTGGGGACGCGGAAACCCGCCGTCAGCTCCTCGACCACCGCGTCCCCCTTGCCCAGATGGCCGAGGGCCTCCTCCCAGCTCCGGGTCGCCCACGGGGTCGTCCCCTGCGCCAGGTCCCCGAGCACGGTCGCCGAACCCGTCGTGCAGCGCCGCCCCACCGCTCGGTACTGCATCGGCGACAGGTCCTGGGCCTCGTCGAGCACCACGTGCCCGAGGGAGTGCGTACGCTGGACCAGATCCGTGGCCTCGTCGATCAGTACGGCGTCGGCGGCCGACCACTTCGCGGCCTTCACGCCGCGCACCGGCTTCGCCCAGAGGATCTCCTTCTGCTCGGCCTCGTCGAGCAGCCCCTCCGCGTGCTCGGCGAGGAACTCCGCGTCGGTCAGCAGCCGGAGCACCAGCTTCGCCGGGTCGACCGCGGGCCAGATCGCCTTGACGGCGGCCTTCACGGCTGTGTTGCGGGCGACGGCGTCCTGCACCCGGTCGTCCGGGGCCTCCCCGGAGCGCTCCATCTGGACCAGCACGGCATGCGCGATCCGCTGCGGAAGGGCCTGGTGGGCGGCGCCGTACCGGATGTCGCGGTCGAGCAATTCCTTGACGATCTCCTCCAGTTCGTACGCCGGGACGCGCCAGCGCCGTGATCCCCGGATCACCATCACCGGCTCGGTGGGGATGCTCACGTGCGAGCGGACGGCCCGGCGCAGCACCTCGGCCATCCGGGCGTCGCCCTTGATCACGGCCGCGGTCGCTTCGTCGCTGCCGCGCACCTCGACATGCGCGACCAGGTCGTCGACGGTCGCCTGCCTGACCTCCAGCTCGCCCAGGGCGGGCAGGACCTGCTCGATGTAGTGCAGGAAGGACTTGTTCGGCCCGATGACCAGGGTGCCGGTGCGGGCCAGTCGCTCCCGGTGCGCGTACAGCAGATACGCGACCCGGTGCAGGCCGACGGCGGTCTTCCCGGTGCCGGGACCTCCCTGCACACAGACCGAACCGGACAGTCCGGACCGTACGATCTCGTCCTGCTCCGGCTGGATGGTCGCCACGATGTCGCGCATCGGACCGACGCGCGGGCGCTCGATCTCCTGCTGGAGCAGCTTGCTGGTGGCCGCGGCCTCGGCCGGGTCGGAGAGGTGCTCGTCCTCGTAGGCCGTGAGGTCGCCGCCGGTGTAGCCGAAGCGGCGGCGCAGCCCGACGTCCATCGGGTCCTTCTTCGAGGCCCGGTAGAACGGCTGCGACACCGGCGCGCGCCAGTCGATGACCATCGGGTCGCCGCCGGCGTCGTGGACATGCCGGCGCCCGATGTAGAAACGCTCGCCCGCCGCGCCCTCCGCCAGGTCGGAGCCGGGAGCGTGCAGATAGTCGAGCCGTCCGAAGAACAGCGGGGTGTGGCTGAGGTCGGCGAGGGCCTTGATCCGCTCGCCGATCTGCCGGTGCAGCACCTCGGCGTTCACCCAGTTCGCGGTGACGTCGCGGATGTCGAGGTTTTCCGCGTCCTCGCGCATCGCTCGGAGCGCCGAACGGGAGTGGGTGAGGTGGGCGCGCTCGCGGGACAGGGGATCGTCGAAGCCGGGCGGGGCGCTGGACGCGCCGTCGGACAGGGTGGACACGGGGAATTGCCTCCGGGGAAACCTGCTGCGGGAAGAGCTGCGGAAGACCTTCGGGAGTGCTTCGGAAGAGCTGCGGAAGTGCTTCGGGAGTGCTTCGGAACTTGTGCAGATCGTGGATCTCTGCGGATTTCGTTGGGAATCTGTCCAGAATCCGTGCGGAATCCGGTGTGACTCCAGGTGCCGTCCGGTTTCCGGCCGGGCGGCGGCACTCCGTGAAGGGAGGCGGGCAAGAGCGAAGATTCTAGGCGACGGGTGGATGCCGGGGCCAACGGGTTTTCCGCTGCCCGACTGCCTTGTCGGGGTCGGGCATCCGGGGACCCTAGGGGTCGGTGTCCGTCGTGGGGCGTACGGCGGGAGGCCCGGAGCCGTACCTGGGGGGTGACGAGGTTCGGTCCGAAGACCGACGCCATTCGGAGGATCGGTGCGCACCATGGAGATATGAGTGCAGCCACTTTCACCCAAGGTCCTGCCCATCCCGGGCCCGTCGCGCGTGGCGCGACGGCCGTCACCTCTGTCCACCACCGTCACCGTCTCGGCGACGCCGTGCGCGCCGTCAAGGTGTTCGCACGCGCGGCCTTCGGGGTGGTCCTGCTCGGCGAGTACGGCGAAGAAGCGGGCGTCCGCCGCCACTGACGCGTACGCCCGCTCCTTTTCCGCGGGTGCCCCGGTATCCCGGGGTACGCGGCCCCGGACGTCCACGCCTCGCGCCGATGTCCTCCAGGCCCCTTGAGGGAGCCTGGCCCGCCGCTGGCCCGCACCCCGCCGTACCCCGGTGACCTGTCCGCGTGTTTCACGTCGCGCGCCGGTTGGCCGCGGGCTCGTCCAGCGCCGGTGGGCCGCACCCCTGCGTACGCCGGTGACCGGCACGGCGCTGGTTGGCCGCGGGCTCGTCCAGCGCCGGTGGGCCGCATCCCGCCGTACGCCGGTGACCTGTTCTCGCGCCCTCGCGCCCTCGCGCCGATGCCCTGCGCGCCCCCTCGGGGCAGCATGGTTCCGCCGCTGGGCCGCACCCCCGCCGTACGCCGCCGCGGCGGGCGGTACGCCGGGAGCACATGGGCGGTCGGCGCAGCCGGCTCACTGCCGCAGCGTGCCGCGCGGGGCCTGTGGACCGGCCGCCTACCGGGGGGGCTACTCCGTGTCGGTCAGGAGTTCGTCCGCGTCCAGGATCCGGTACGCGTAGCCCTGTTCCGCCAGGAAGCGCTGGCGGTGGGCGGCGAAGTCCTGGTCGATCGTGTCGCGGGCGACCACCGAGTAGAAGTGGGCCTGGTGGCCGTCGGCCTTCGGGCGCAGCACGCGGCCCAGGCGCTGGGCCTCCTCCTGGCGGGAGCCGAAGGTGCCCGAGACCTGGATGGCCACCGTGGCCTCCGGCAGGTCGATGGAGAAGTTGGCGACCTTCGACACGACGAGCACGCTGATCTCGCCCTCCCGGAAGGCGTCGAACAGCTTCTCCCGCTGGGCGTTGCTGGTCTCGCCCTTGATGACGGGCGCGTTCAGATGCTCGCCCAGCTCGTCGAGCTGGTCGATGTACTGGCCGATCACGAGGATCTGCTGACCCGCGAACCTGCGGACCAGCGCCTCGGTGACCTTCCGCTTGGTCGCGGTCGTCGCGCAGAAGCGGTACTTCTCCTCCGCCTCGGCGGTGGCGTACGCGATCCGCTCCGAGTCGGTGAGGTTCACCCGCACCTCGACACAGTCGGCGGGCGCGATGTAGCCCTGTGCCTCGATCTCCTTCCAGGGCGCGTCGAACCGCTTGGGCCCGATGAGCGAGAAGACGTCCGACTCGCGCCCGTCCTCGCGTACGAGCGTGGCGGTCAGCCCCAGCCGGCGCCGGGCCTGGAGGTCGGCGGTGAACTTGAAGACGGGAGCGGGCAGCAGATGGACCTCGTCGTAGAGGATGAGGCCCCAGTCGCGGGAGTCGAAGAGTTCGAGGTGCGGGTAGACGCCCTTCCGCCGGGTCGTCAGCACCTGGTAGGTGGCGATCGTGACCGGGCGGATCTCCTTGCGCGTGCCGCTGTACTCGCCGATCTCCTCCTCGGTCAGAGAGGTCCGCTTCACCAGCTCGTGCTTCCACTGCCGGGCGGAGACGGTGTTCGTGACGAGGATGAGGGTGGTCGCCTTGGCCTGCGCCATGGCACCGGCCCCGACGAGCGTCTTGCCCGCGCCGCAGGGCAGCACGACCACACCGGACCCGCCGTGCCAGAAGTTCTCCACGGCCTGGCGCTGGTAGGGCCGCAGCGCCCAGCCGTTCTCGTCGAGTTCGATGGCGTGCGCCTCGCCGTCGACGTACCCGGCGAGGTCCTCGGCCGGCCAGCCCAGCTTCAGCAGGGTCTGCTTGATCTGGCCGCGCTCGGAGGGGTGCACGGCCACGGTGTCGGCGTCGATGCGGTTGCCGACGAGCGGGGCGACGCGCTTGGAGCGCAGCACTTCTTCGAGGACGGGCCGGTCGGTGGTGGTGAGGACGAGTCCGTGGGCCGGATGCTTGCTCAGCGTGAGCCGGCCGTAGCGGTCCATCGTCTCGGCGATGTCCACGAGCAGCGCGTGCGGGACGGGATAACGGCTGAACTCCACCAGCGCGTCCACGACCTGCTCGGCGTCGTGCCCGGCGGCCCGCGCGTTCCACAGGCCGAGCGGCGTCACCCGGTAGGTGTGGATGTGCTCGGGCGCCCGCTCCAGCTCGGCGAAGGGGGCGATGACCCGACGGCAGGCGTCGGCCAGCTCGTGATCGACTTCGAGCAGAAGCGTTTTGTCGGACTGGACGATGAGCGGTCCGTTCACACGCGTCCCTTTCTGCGTGGCGGCACCCGGCGCGGATGCTCGGCCAAACGTCCAGTGTGCCCTATCGGCGGGTGATCACGGCTGGTCGTCGGCCAGCTCCGCGACCCCCGTGACCCGGTGCAGCGGATAGGTGCGGACCTCGTCCGCCGTGTGGTCGTACGCCGTGACGAAGCCGCCCTCGACCCGGATGGGGGCGATGACGCGCTGGCTGGCGGCGCCCTCGGCGTTCACGTAGCCGATCCACACCGCCTCGCCCGTCATGACGGCGGCCTGCATGGTCGCGAGGGTCTCGGCGGAGCTGGTGCGGGGCAGCCCGCCGTCCACGGGACGGCCGGCGGCCGGGTCCTCCTTGCGCGGGGCGGTGGAGGCGAGGTCCCCGGCCCGGATCGCGCGGACCGCGGCGCCGAGGAGGGTGGCGTCCGGGACCGGCGGACCGTCCGGGACGGGCTCCGGGGCGGTGCGCGGCGGGGTGCGGTGGGCGTGCGCCCGGCTGATCAGGACGTCGCCCTCCGCCGACTCGGCGGCCGGCGCGAAACCCATCGACCTGAGGCCGGTGAGCAGGCCCGCCGGATCGGTCTGCCCGGCCAGCACCGTCGGCGCGATCCGCCGCAGCCCGAACTCCTGCGACCGCTTGTCGGCGAGGATCTCGTTGAGCACCGCCTCGTCGTCGCAGCGGACGTACGCCGACGCCGCCCCGATCCGCAGATGACCGTGCCGCCGCGCCATGTCGTCGATCAGGTAGGCCAGCGGCTGCGGGACCGGCGTACGGGAGTGGGCGGCGAGGAAGGCGTGCAGGTCGGACGCCGAACGGCCCGCGTCGAGCGCCCGGCGCACCGAGCCCGGGGTGAAGCGGTAGACCGTGGCCCCGCCCTTGGACTCGACGTCCGCGAGCACCCCGAGGGTGTCGGCCAGCGGGCGTTCCAGGGGACCGGGCGCGACCGCCGTGAGGTCCGCCTGCAGCAGGACGTGGTCGAGCGGCTCGGGCAGCAGCGGAGCCAGGAGCCTGGCGGCTCTGGTCGCCGCCGCGGCCCGCTCGGCGGGGGAGTGCGGCACGGGGGCGGTCACGGGGTGGTGCCGCTTGTGGGCGGGGAGCTTGTCACCCGGGCCGGACGGCTCCGCCCCCTCCGCCCCCTTCGCGCCCGCCGTCGACGGCAGACCCAGCAGTGCCCGCCCCTGCGCGGACAGCGCGCCCCGGCCGGTCACCCCGAGCAGCTCCGACTCGGACAGCGTCCAGTGGGCCAGCCTGGCGCGCAGCTCGTCCGGCGAGGGACGGGCACCGCGCGTGGGCCGTTCCCAGTACAGCCGGGCGAGGAGGGAGTCAGTGGCGGGTGAGGAGCCCTCGGGAAGTTCGGCGAGCAGGGCGAGGACGCGGTGGCGGACCTCGGGCGCCGCGGAACGGTCGAGGCCGGGGCCGAGCGCCGAGAGCGTGCGGTCCTTCGCGTCCCGTCCGCCGACCAGACCGGCGGTGCGGGTCGCCGTGAGCCACGCCGAGGCGAGCCGCGCCCAGCGTTCCGCGGCGGGCAGCTCCAGCCACGCGTCGTAGGCCGGCGTGGCCGCGTACCGCTCCTCCGCCTCACCGTCCGACGCCAGCAGGCCCGCCCCGTAGGCGAGTTCCACCCAGAACGCGGCGACCGGCTCGGAGACGTCCAGCGCCACCGCCGTCCGCTTCAGGTCCCGCATGCTCAGGCCGCCCGCGCGCAGCACCGCGGGACCGCCCTCGTGCCAGTCCTTCAGCAGCTCCTCTACGGTCGCCAGCGTGGTGTACGCCTGGCCGGCCGCGGCGGCGTCCACAACCTGTGGACGGTGGGGCGTCGCGGCCTCGACCGCGGGCGCCACCGGCTCCGTCACCCGGTGCGCGCGTCCCGCCCGCATGTGCAGGGCGACCTCCCGGGGCAGAACGACCGTGCCCGGCCCCGTCGGCAGCAACAGGCCCCGCCCGATCAGCCAGCGCAGATGCGCCGCGGGTTCGGCCGTCACCTGCCCGTACGGCGGCCCCCACACCAGCCGGGACAGCACCTCGATCGCCTCGGCGGGCGCCTCGTCGAGCAGCGCCGACATCCGGCTCCGGTCGCTGAACAGGGCGCTCAGCGACGCCACCGCCGACACGGAGTCATGGGTGGAGGTCAGCCCCGCCGTGGCCACGATCTCCTGGATGCGCCCCGGCGACATGCCCGCCGTGGCCTCGCCGACCGTCGGCCCGAGCCCCGTCGGGGACGGGTGCTGCGGCGACGGCGCGAGCAGTTCCCGCGCCGTCCGCATGAGCCGCAGGCGGTCGTCGCCGCCCCACAGGAGCGCCTGCTCGCGAAGCGTGCCGAGCGCGTGCGGGAAGGCCGCCGTGACCGTGGGGTCGTTGTCGTCGCCCGCCAGCAGCCCGAGCAGTTCGTCGTACGTCGCCGGCTCCCGCGCCACCGCCAGCGCCTCCGCCGTCTGCAGCGTGAAACGGTCCAGACGCTCCAGGGCGCGGACGACCGACGCCCGGGTGCCCGCCCGGGTGGCCAGCTGGGTGAGATCGGTGGGGACGGGGGTGATCAGGTCCGGCCGGGACCGCAGGAGGGCGGACAGCGAGGCGTCGTCCCGCGCGCGGAGGGCTTCCGCCAGGGACCGCGGGGCGGTCGTCTCGGGGCTCATCCTGTCAACGGTAGCGGGTACCGCGCCCCAGGGGCACGGCCCCCGTCCCGTGGGTCGTTCAGCGGCAGCGCGGACGCCCCCGGCCCGCCCGCGTGGGGGGGGGGGGGGCGCCCCCCCCCCGGGCCCCCCCCCCCCCCGCCACGGTTTTGACCACCGTCCGCAGCGGAGCGTTCATCGAGCACACGGCTGCGTTCAAGCGTGCCGGGTGCTGTCTACCGTGCTGTCATGCCGAACCGCAGCCCGTTGGCGGCAAGCCCGCCTGTTCCCGGCGCGTAGGTGGTGACGGGTTGCGCGGTGCCGCCGGTCGCATTCGCCCATGGCATCGCGTACAGGGCGCCATTGGCGCCGGGGCCGTAGGGCATTCCGATGTACAGGTGGGTCGGAGTGCCGTACAGGCTGGTGCCCACGTTCTGCGCGGCACCCGGGGTGCCAGGCATACCGGTGGCGTTACCGGCCTCGATCCACCGGTCGTTGTCGCCCGGCGCGCCGATCAGGGGGAAGACACTTACCGCGCCCGCGTCGGCGATCGTTCCGATGTCCTCGCCCGGCACTCCGACGGCCATCAGCAGGCTGGAGGCGGTGCTGGGCTGCTCGGGTGCCAGGTTGGTGACGGAGACCTGGGCGCCCATGCGGTCACCGGCTTCGGGTGCGCCGGTAATGGCGTCGGGGGTCTGCTCGTAGTCGGCGTCGACCTCTTGAACCACGGGGTTGCGGTCCTTCATCACGCTGACCACGACAACGCGTCCGGCATCCGCCTTGGTGGCGCCTGCGTAGGTGATGTCCTCGCCGGGGACGCCGATGGCGATGTAGGAGCCCTGCAAGGTGAACGGGCCCATGGCGATCGTGCCTTCCGCGGCCGAGACCGCGGCACCGAACTGGTCCCCCGCCTCGGCCTCTCCGGATTCAAGCATCGGGTCCGTCTGACGGACGGACCCCACGTGAGTGGGGACACCGCTGCTGTTCAGGTCGTGGCTCATCACCTCGACCGCGCCCGAGACCACCTCGGCAGCGTTGGGGCCGCTCGGATAGGGAACGACTCCCTCGCCCGGAATGCCCACGACCAGATGTTCGGGTGTTCCAGCGACGGAAGAGCCGAACTTGTCGCCCGCCTCGAGTGTGTCGGCCACGCCTGACTTCCCCTGGATCAGCACTCGATCGGTGGTGCCGCGCAGATAGTAGGCGTCGCCGGCGTCGGTTTTGCCGTCGATGTCCTCACCCGGGACTCCGATGAGGAGGTAGGGCTCTTGGGCGGTGGTGAGGCCGGCGGCGACGGCGGTTCCCATGCGGTCCCCGGTTTCGGGTACCCCGGCCAGGATGTCGCCCGAACCTGTGCCCTCTTCGAGGTGGAGTGTGGCCTTGCCCGCGGCGAGGCCGGCGGGCGATCCGTAGATGACGTCGACGGTGCCGGCGTCGACCGCGGAGCCGATGTCTTCGCGGGAGGTGGCGACCACCAGGTCGGTGCAGCCGTCCTTGTCGTAATCGACGGTGGCCAGCGCGTCACCGAAGTAGTCGTTCGCCTCGGCGTCGCCGGGAACCGCGGGCAGGTCCTGGTTGAGTTCGAGGGTGCCCTTGCCGTCGCCGTAGACGACGCGCACCAGGCCGGCCTTGGCGTCACCGCCGACGGTGGCCTCGGGGTCGGCGATGGCGATGTCCTCGACCCGGTCGCCGTTGAAGTCGGTGATGTTGCCGTGTCCTTGGCCGAGCGCCTTGGCGAGGTCGATGCGCGGTGTAGTGGCGCCGGTATAGGTGATGGGCTTCCCGGTGGTCTTCAGCAGCGACTCAAGGCCCGCGAGGCTCTTCTCGGGAAAAGCCTGCCGCAGTACCGCGAGGGCGCCCGCCACGTGCGGGGCGGCCATGGACGTGCCGCTCTTCGAGGCGTATCCGCCGCCGGGGACGGAGGAGACGATGCTGGTGCCGGGTGCGAAGAGGTCCAGCAGTGGTCCCCGGTTGGTGAACGAGGACAGCTCGTCGTCGTCGGTGGTGGAGCCGACCGCGATGGCGGAGGGGACACAGGCGGGCGCGCTGACCGCGTCGGTGTATCCGTTGTTCCCGGCCGCGATCACGGTGGCGACTCCGGCGGCAAAGAGGCTGTCGATGGCGAATGTGTGGGGGGAGTTGTCACAGGCTGTGGTGTACCGGCCGGTGCCGAGGCTGAGGTTCGCGGCGATGACAGGGGTACCGGATTGCTTCAGCTGCAGGACCTTCTCCAGTCCTGCGAGCTGGGCGCTGGTGAAGCTGCCGACGCACGGCGTTGCCTCGGGGCTGCCGCAGAAGTCCTCGGAGTTGAACTGACTGAAGACCTGGATGGCGACGATGCCGGCACCGGGAGCGACGCCGCGAGCGGGGGCTCCGCTGATGCCCTCCCCGTTGCCTGCGGCGATGCCGGCCACGTGGGTGCCGTGGTCGCATTCGGCGATGGCCGCGCACGGCCCGGTCTCGGAGTCGGCCGAGCCGGTGCCCTCCTGCTCCTCGGTGCCGTTGGGGCACAGGCTGGTGGCGGAGTAGTCAGGATCGATGGGCGAGAAGCACGCCTCGGCGACGATCCGGTCCTTGAGGAAGGGGTGATGGGTGGCAACCCCCGTGTCCAGGACGGCGATTGCGCTGCCCGTACCGGTGAAACCCGCCGCGGCGGGCGAGGTTCCGCCGATGAGGGGGATGCTCTGATCCAGTGAGGGCGGTACCGGAGTGTCCTCGGTGACGCTGACCACACCCGGCTGGGCCGCCAACTTCTCCAGGCCGGCCTCGTCGACCTTCAGGGTGACGACCGGCAGTGTCCTGAAGGACTGCATCATCGTGCCGATGGCAGCCGCGCCGGGCAGATCTGTGCGGCTCTTCGTGACGACGTTGACGCGAACGGTACCGCCACCGGCGGTCTCGTCGTACAGCGGCGCGGCGACGGGGTCGTCCGTCGTTTCCGCCGCTGCGGTGGTGCCGAGTGCTGCGGCGGCGTGGGCAGGAACGGTGCCGATGGTCACGGTCATCACCACGGTGATGACCGCTGCCCATATCGGTCTCTTCACTGTTGCTCCAACGAGGAACGGGCATGGCTCAGCCCGAAGGGAGGTATGTGGAAGGCAGGCGTGGGCGGACCGGATGGCCGATGTTCTGCCACCCGGCCCGCCCATGCTCTGGTGCGTGCTCCGTCAGGTAGTCCTGATGGGGCTCAGTGTGTGGCGTTGGCGCCGTTCTTCGGATTGCCCTTCAGGCCCACGGCCTTGTAGTAGACGTACGCGACGGAGTAGCAGCGCGGCCTCGACAGGATGAAGTAGTGGTTGCAGCTGTACTTCGTCATCGTCGTGTAGAAGGCGTTGTCGACGTTCGACTTCTTGCTGCGGTCGAGGTAGTACTTGTAGCCCTTGTACGTGTTGCCGATCAGGCCGTAGCCGTAGTCGTGCATGTCGCACGCGCTCCGGAAGCTGTAGCCGAGCGGACTGTTGATGTTGGGACCCGGAGTGCTGCAGCCGTCGTTGTTGATGCCCACGACGTAGTTACCGGTCGGCGTCTTCTTCCAGACCGGCTTGTGCCACCCGTAGTGCGCCGCCCATGCCGCGCAACCGCTCTCCAGGTACCACAGCCAGTCCGTCGCGCGGTTGCAGTGGCGAGGGTAGGCCTCCGGGTCGGAGATCTCCCCGTCCGAGAAGTCCGTCGCCGGCGGGGCGGTGGCGGCATCGTTGGTGATGTCCGGCGCACCCGTGATGGGCGACTCGGCGGTCGGCCTCGCGGGGCCGTCCGGCTCGACGTTCGGGGCGGCCGAATCGCCGGGGAACGACAGGTCCCAGTTGCCGTTGGACGGCGAAGTGACGTCGGAGACACGCCCGGTGGAGTCGTAGGCGTAAGAGGAGACCGGCTCGGTGCCCTCGGTCGGGTTCGCCACCGAACGCAGCAGACCTGAGGTGTCGTAGGAGTACCGCGCGAGCGTCTGCGTCGTGGCACCGGTGGTGACGGTGATCTCCTTGACGCGACCCGCGAACTCACCGGGAGTCGAGCTCGTGGCTGTCGTGGCGGTCGAGTACTTGACCACCAGCGACTGCTCGGGGGCTTCCCCGGAGGCAGCCTCCTTGAGGGTGGAGAGCCGGCCCAGGGCGTCGTAGCCGGCGGTGGAGAGGTTGCCTTCGGCCACGTTGCCGACCCCGGTGACGCGCCAGGCGTCGGCGCCCGGAGCGGCCTGCTTCCAGGTGTAGGTGGGGGTCAGGATGTCGATGCCGATGGGAGCGTCGGCGTCGGTGTCGGCGGACTGGTCCGCGTCCGCGGCCGACGCGGCCATGTTGAGGGTCTCGACCACGGTGGAGACCATGGTCCCCGTCGCCTCGTCGAACTTGGTGGTCTCGGTGAGCTTGTCGCCCTCGGTGGTCGCGTACTTCTTGACGCCGCCACCGCTCGGGTAGTCGATGCTGCTCTTCAGGGCGTAGGTGATCGGGACGTTCGAGTTGAGGTCGCTGACGACGACGGAGTTGGCCGTCTCCTCCAGCTTCCGGTTGAGCTGGCCCCCCACGAACTCGGCTTCCCAGCCCGGGCCGAACACACCCATTTCCGGGCGGGACGCGGGTGCGGACTCCGGCCTGGCGACACCGCCCGTCTGGGTGACGGTGTGGCTGCGGCTCATGAGGCCTTCTGCCACGTCTGTTTCGTAGATCTCGAAGGAATTGTCCGCGGTCGAGTACTGGCCGGGACCGACCTGCTGGATTTCACCGTCCGCCGGCGGCGGATCGGCGACTGCGGCCGCTGCGGCGGGCGCCGCGGCGGGCGATGCACCCGCGGGTGCCGCCCCGGCTATTTCCTGTGCGAACAGCAAAGACAAGGATAATGCGGCAAATACGGGCAGCGCGCTTCTGCGCACGAGTCCCCCCTCGTGTTTGAATGTGATTGATCCTTTAAGGAACGGTGCGGACAGTAGATCAAGTCTGATCGTCTGCACAACCCCTTAAAGTGGAGGGTGTTCACCCGTTTTCGTGCGGCAGGACAAACCTGCCGACGACTCTCACCGGTACCCATGGATATGAGTACGCGTACTCATGCGGGATGCGGGGCGACGGCCGGAAACTACGCGCATGACACGTATCCCCGCCGCCGTCGGCGCTTTAGGCCACCCCGGACGCATCCTCGCGACTGCCACTCTCGCCGCCCTGGTGCTCACCGGCTGCGGAGCCGACGAGTCGAGTGGCGGGGGGGCGCGGGGCGGCAGCGCCGGCTCCAAGGCGAGTGCCACATCGCTGTCGCCCGAGCAGGCGGCTTTCGCGGCCATGCTCGACAAGTTCGCGCAGCGGTGTTCCCCGGCGGACGGGGCGGCGTCGGGACCGGCTGACGAGAAGTCGGCCGGTCCGGAAGGGAAGCAAAGCCTCGACCCTGGAGAGGTACCCCCGACCGGCCTGCCGACCGGCCTGGAGTCGGCCGGTCCGGAAGGGAAACAAAGCCTCGACCCTGGAGAGACCCCGCCGGCCGACCCGGTCGTGCCCGACGCCCCGACAGGGCCCGAGGCGGAGTTGAACGCCCGCGACTGGTGCGCGAGCGGACACCATCAACAGCGCATCATCGAAGCCCTGCAGGCTGTCCCGGACCCCACCCCCGCCAAGGTCCGCAAAACCCTGAACGGCCTCGGCTACATCGACGAACGCATCCACGGCCTCGAGCAGGACGGCAAGGCCACGCGCTTCTACCTCGACCTGCGTGAGAACGGCGGCCAACTCTGCGAGGCAGGTCTGGCGATGGGCGCGGAAACGGAGGTGACCGCATGCACGGCCCCCGCCACCGGAGTATTCGAAGTCGAGAAGACGGAGGAGTAACTCCAATGAGGCCGTTTCATCCCTGGAGGCCGTTTTCACCTAATTTACATCGCCGTGCACGCCTCAAGGACGCGTTCGCACCTTTCGCGTATCCGGTCAGTGTGGGGCACAGTGAGGGGAACCGTCGATATGCGCATCCCTTCGAATGAGACAGACTTCAAGGGGTGAGGCTGGCGATACGGTCCTTTGTCGCGCCCTGTCGGTCATGTTGACGCAATGAAGTCCCAGGAGTTGCACTTCGGCGCCGGAATGAATTGCGACCAAATTGACTTCGCCAATGCAAACGATCCCTGAAGGGTCGTTTCTTTCCGATGATTCATCTCTGGACGTTGTTTTCATCCGGGGTGTCGGGTCGCGCCGGGAAATGGTTGCTTCACCGGTGAGGCGGCGGGCCATGAGGTCGGTCATGGCGAGGTGGACAAGGGACTCGGAGCGGGCCGGGAAGGTCTCGTGGCAACGGGCCGGGCGGCGGTGCGGCATCAGCCGTCCGCAGGTCTGCTCCACTGCCCGGCGTCCGGAGGACGTCGTACGGCTGCCCGAGCCCCGGGCGGGTCGCTCCCGGACACGGAAAAGCCGGTACCTTCGTCACCGCGGGGTATCCAACGCACCGGCCCCGGAGGGGACTTCGTGGGGATCGAGAGCGACCAGCTGGTCTTCGACTATCTGAGCCGGGTCGGCGACCTGGCCCAGCAGCGGCAGTTGCCGTCGGGCACCCGGATGCGCCTGGTCTCGGAGCTGCGGGGCGAGATCGACCGCCGCCGGGCGAAGACCACCGTCGACAGCCCCGCCGCCGTCCGCCGCATCCTCGACCGCCTCGGCAGCCCCGAAGAGATCGTCGCGGCGGCCGGACGGGGCACGGACGGCAGCGGCGCCGGAGCCGGTACGCGGACCTGGGCCGCCGTGCCCGCCCAGCGCGCCGCCGCCGAACCGGAGGAGCGCCCCAAGGGACTGCGCCGCGTCGTCCCCCGCCCCCGGCCCGCGCGGGAGCGGTCCGCCGGGAGCGCCGGGGCCGACACGCCCTCCCCGCCCCACCTGGCGAGCGCGCACGAACTGGGCGACAGCCTGACCCGGCCGGACTGGTGGCGCTCGACCGACAGCCCCTTCGGGCTCGGCGACAGCGTGCCGGGGTTCGTCGGCGGGGTGGAGATCCCCGAGCTGCTCAGGCCTCCCCCGGGGGACAAGGACCGCGAAGCCGAGGAGGAGGCGAACCCGGCCAAGGACCCGGTGGCGGCACCGGGCCCCGAGGACGAACCGGCCGCCGAGGCCGCCGCCAGGCGCCGCTTCCCCCGCCGCCTCCCGCGCCTGAGCGGTTACACCAACCCGCTGCTCCTGCTCGCCGCCGCCCTCCTCGTCGCCGGTGCCGTCCTCGGCAACTGGTTCGCGCTCGGCCTCGGCTGGCTGATCGCCTACGGCTCGCGCCGGCTGAGCCCCGCGGAATCGAAGTGGGCCGTCCTCGTCCTGCCGGGCCTGTCCGCCACGGCCGGCGTCGTCTGGCTCTGGGGCCGTACGAACGGCCGCTGGGGCACCCCGATCGCCGAGGGCCACATGAACGACGCGATGGCCCAGACCTGGCCCTGGGTCGTCCGCGGCGCGGCGGTCGCCTCGGCCCTGTACCTGGTCTGGCGCTCCCAGCGCGGACGCTGAAGCCCCGCGCGACCGCTGACGCTCAGGGGGCTGCCGACGCTCAGCGCCGCCGCTGACGCCCGGTGCTCGAAAGGGCAAAGGCATGGACCGGAGCCCCGGAGAATACCTGGGCCGTGCACCCGTTCCCCTGGGCACAATGACCCATATGACTTCCACCGCGCTGACCGTCGGCTTCGACCTCGATATGACCCTGATCGACTCCCGTCCCGGGATCCACGCCTGCTACGAGGCGATGTCGGCGCGGACCGGGACGTACATCGACTCGGATCTCGTGGTCACGCGGCTCGGTCCACCGCTGGAGGAGGAACTCGCCAACTGGTTCCCGGCCGGGGAGGTCCAGGCGATGGCCGACCTCTACCGCGGGATGTACCCCACGCACGCGATCACCGGCACGCTCGCGATGCCCGGCGCGCGCGAGGCCGTCGCGGCGGTGCGCGCGGCGGGCGGTCGCACGGTCGTCGTCACCGCGAAGTGGGAGCCCAACGCCAGGCTGCACCTGGACCACCTGGGCATCGACGCGGACGAACTCGTCGGGAACCTGTGGGCCGAGCAGAAGGCGGTGGCGCTGCGCGAGCACGGCGCGAGCGTCTACGTCGGCGACCACACCGGCGACGTACGCGGCGCGCACACGGCGCGGGCGTACGCCGTGGCGGTGGCGACCGGGCCGTGCGACGCCGAGGAACTGCGCGCGGCGGGAGCGGATGTCGTCCTCGGCGATCTCACGGAGTTCCCGGCGTGGCTGGAGAACCACCGCTGATGGTCCGCCGGGGGCACGCCGAGGGCACGGCGGAGCCGCGACCGGTCCACCGGAACGGCCGCGTCAGGAACGCGTCGGCAACCCCCGCCGTCAGGAACGCGTCGGAAACGGCCGCCGTCAGGAACGGGCGGCGCGGGCCCGGCGGCGTCCCTGCGCGGCGGACTGGAGCACACCCGCGGCGGCCAGCAGGAATCCGATGCCCATGAGCATGCTCAAGCCGAACATGTAGAACGGAAAAGGTTTCGTGCCGAGCAGCAGCGGTGCCACGGTGACCAGTGTGGCCAACGCTCCGATGAAGAACACGATGGCACCGGCACGGATCAGCCGGTCACCGGCTTCGGGGGAATTCGTTTGGGTTTTGTCACGCACCGGACCAGGGTAGTTCCCTGCGCGAAGGAACAATCCAGCGACGTCTTGTCACGAGCCGACGGACCATTAGCCTTGGTACCGGCGGGTCGGCTGACCCGCTCTAGTGCTATCCAGAGGCGTTTTACGGGCAGTTGCCCCCGCGGCCGCCCGAGCCGTTCCAGAGAAGTTTCCGACGAGTACGAGGACGAGGACAGACGTGCCCACCGGCAAAGTCAAGTGGTTCAATTCCGAGAAGGGCTTCGGCTTTCTCTCCCGTGACGACGGCGGCGACGTCTTCGTCCATTCCTCGGTCCTGCCCGCCGGAGTGGACGCCCTCAAGCCCGGCCAGCGTGTCGAGTTCGGCGTCGTCGCCGGTCAGCGCGGCGATCAGGCGCTCTCGGTGACCCTTCTGGAGCCGGCCCCCTCGGTCGCGGCGGCCCAGCGCCGCAAGCCGGACGAACTGGCCTCCATCGTCCAGGACCTGACGACCCTCCTCGAGAACATCACGCCTTCCCTGGAGAAGGGCCGCTACCCCGACAAGGCCTCCGGCAAGAAGATCGCGGGCCTGCTGCGCGCGGTCGCCGACCAGCTCGACGTATGACCAGCCGTGAGCGCCCCCCGGCCAGGGGCTGAGGAGAGTCCGAAGGGTCCGGGAGAGGGATCAGGGGAAGTCCAGCGCGTTCGGGCCGAGGGGCGGCACCAGTCCCTCGGCCGCCGCGCGCGTGAGCAGTCCGCGGACCGCCGCGTATCCGTCCTCGCCCAGACCGGCCGTGAACTCGTTGACGTACAGGCCGATGTGCTGGTCCGCGACGCCCGGGTCCATTTCCTGGGCGTGCTCCAGGACGTAGCCGCGGGAGGCCCCGGGGTCGTCCCAGGCGGCGCGGACCGAGGCGCGGGCGGCGTCGGCGAGCGCCCGGAGCCCCTCCGCACCCAGTGAACGCCTCGCGATGATCGCGCCCAGCGGGATCGGCAGCCCGGTGGTCCGCTCCCAGTACTCGCCCATGTCGGCGAGCTTGTGCAGCCCGTAGTTCTGGTACGTGAAACGCGCCTCGTGGATGACGAGCCCCGCGTCGACCTTCCCGTCCCGCACGGCGGGCATGATCTCGTGGAACGGCATGACCACGATCTCGCCGACCCCGCCCGGAACCGTGTCGGCCGCCCACAGCCGGAACAGCAGATACGCCGTCGACCGCTCGCTCGGCACGGCGACGGTACGACCCGTCAGTGCCCCGGGCTCCCGGCCCCGGCCGAGCGGGGAGGTGCCCCCGGGGCCCGCCTCCCTCGTCAGTACGAGCGGACCGCAGCCCCGGCCCAGCGCGCCGCCGCACGGCAGCAGCGCGTACCTGTCGAGGACGTACGGCAGCACGGCGTACGACACCTTCAGCACGTCGAACTCGCCGCGCTCGGCCATGCCGTTGGTGATGTCGATGTCGGCGAAGGTCACGTCCAGCGCGGGCGCGCCGGGGACCCGGCCGTGCGCCCAGGCGTCGAACACGAAGGTGTCGTTGGGGCAGGGCGAATAGGCGATCCGCAGGGATTCGGCGGATTCAGTGGGTGCGCTCATGCGGGTTCCAACTCTCCAGGACGGGCCCCAGCTTCCCGAAGGCCTCGGTGAGGGCCGCGAGGGCGTCGCCGATGCGCCACGCGGCGCGGTCACGCGGGCCGACGGGATTGGACACCGCGCGGATCTCCAGTACGGGCACGCCGTGCGCGCCGGCCGCCTCGGCGACGCCGAACCCCTCCATCGCCTCGGCGAGGGCCCGCGGATGCCGGGTGCGCAGTTCGGTGGCACGGGTGGCGCTGCCGGTCACGGTCGACACCGTGAGCACCGCTCCGACGCCTCCGCCGGTGACGGCCGCGATCGCTCGTACGAGTGATTCCGGCGGCCGATGGCTGACGGTCCCGAAGCCGAGTTCGGTGACCGGGAGGAAGCCCTCCGGTGTCTGGGCGCCCAGGTCCGCCGCGACGATGTCGTCGGCGATCACGAGCGAACCCACGGGCGCGCCGGGCTGGAAGCCCCCGGAGATGCCCGCGCAGACGACGAGGCCGTAGGGCGCGCCGTCCAGGGCGGCGGCGGTCAGCGCGGCGGAGACGGAGGCGGCGGCGAGGCCGGGACCGACCCCGGCGGCGAGCAGGTCGAGCCCACCGAGCCGGTGGAGCGTCGCCCCCGGAAGCCGTATCTCGTGCGCCGTGCCGGACGAGGCCGCGGCCACCGCTTCCCTCTCCGCGGAGACGGCGGTGGCCACGAGCACCTTCGGCCCGGCGGCGGCGATCAGTTGTCCGAGTCCTTCTTGAACTTGAACGACCACAGGCCGGTGACCGTCTTGTCGCCCTCCTTGACGGAGACGAGCGTCGAGTTGCCGGTCGCGCCGTACTGCTGGTTGAAGAACACGCTGCCCGGAATGGTCAGGTAGGTCTTCTTGGTGCTCTCGGGCAGGAGCTGCTGCCCGTTCATCAGGACCGTCCAGCCCTTGTCGGCGATCTTCGGGTCCACGCCGAACCGCACGGTCGCGTCGGGGTCGACGTCGATGGACTTGATGTCCTTGGACCGCAGGCAGCTCGTCAGGTCCGCGGTCTTCACGGCGTTGCCGTCGTTGTAGCAGTCGGCCTCGGAGCTCACCGACTTCGTTCCGACCGTGACGGTGGCCATCGGTGTCGGCTTGTCACAGGCGGACAGGGCGAGGAGTCCGGCGGAAACGGCGCCGACCGTGGCGACGGCGCGGCGACGGCGCGCAGCGCGTTGTCCATTAGCGGCTCTGCCGCGGGGCAGGGAGGTCATGGCCGAAGGTTATCGGGCGTGCCCACCCGTGCCCCCACGTGGGGTGCGGCGTGCCGTGTGAGGCCCCCGCGCGGCTCAGGAGACGTGCTGCCGGGCCGACCCGCCGCGCCGGGCCACGGAGAGCAGCCCCCGCACGGTCGTCAGCCACCCGACGGCGACGATCCCGGCGGCCACGCAGAGGCCGAGCGAGCCGTTGAGCGGCATCGCGATGCCGATGGCTCCGCCGAGGACCCAGGCCATCTGGAGCAGCGTCTCGGAGCGGGCGAAGGCCGAACTCCGGACGAGTTCGGGGACGTCGCGCTGGATCAGCGCGTCCAGGGACAGCTTGGCGAGCGCCTGCGCGAACCCGGCGACCGCGGCGAGACACGCCACGAACAGGGTGCCGTAGAAGATCGCCGCCGCGATCGCGACGGCCAGCACGAACGCCACCACCACGACGATGATGATCTCCGGAGCGCGCTGTTTCAGCCAGGCTCCGACGGCCGTGCCGAGCGCGTTGCCCACGCCCGCCGAGACGACCACCAGGCCGAGCGAGACCGCCGCGCTCTTGCCGCTGAGCGGCTGCTGGCGCAGCAGGAAGGCGAGGAAGAAGATCAGGAAGCCGGACAGGCAGCGCAGCGAGGCGTTGGCGCCGAGCGCGTGGGTGACCGCCGTTCCCACGGTCCGCAGTCCGGGGCGCGGCGGTTTCTTCAGGTGCGGGCCGTGCAGATGCTCCGCGTCGGCGGCGAGCAGCGCCTTGTCCTCGCCCTTGGCGGAGTCGACCTTGGGGGGCAGCGAGAACGACAGGAACGTGCCCCCGATGAAGATCGTGAAGGCGCCGTAGAGCGGATAGCGGGCCCCCAGCGACTGGAGCACGGCGGCGATCGGCCCTGCCACACCGGTGGCCAGGAGCCCGCCCAGAGTGACCCGGGAATTGGCTTTGACCAGGGAGAACGTGGGTGGCAGGAGGCGGGGTACGACGGCACTGCGGACCACGCCGTACGCCTTGGAGGCGACGAGGACGCCGAGCGCGGCGGGATACAGCTCGAAGGTTCCGCTGACGACGGCTCCCGCCAGCATCAGCGCGAGCATCGCCCTCGCGAGCATCGAGCCCGCCATCGCGGCCCGCCGGCCGTGCGGCAGACGGTCAAGGAGCGGGCCGATCACGGGGGCGAGGAGGGCGAAGGGCGCCATCGTGATGCCGAGGTAGAGGGCGACCCTGCCGCGGGCCTCGTCGGTCGGCACGGAGAAGAACACGGTGGACGCCAGCGCCACCGTGATCATGACGTCGCCCGCGCCGTTCACCGCGTGCAGTTCGATCAGTTTTCCGAGGCCCGACTCGCCCGCTCCGTGCGCGTGGGTCGCCTTGCGGATGCCGCGCGCCGTCCGCGTGACCGGGAAGTGCAGGGCACGTCCCACCGCACGGACGGACCCGGTTACCCGGCCCGATCCGCCACTCCGGTTGCTCCCCTTGGCGCCACCGATACCGGTTGCTCCCTGGGGCGACCTTGCGGATGCCACTCCGTCATAGTGCCCCGAGTTCGGCGTGCGTAGTGCGGTTACCGCGCGTACGGGGGCCGACTGGGGCCGGGATGGATCATTTTCCGGTGGGGCGGGACCGGGAGCGCGGGTGGCAGACTGTCGGTGCGGAGCGCCGGGGACTTCGCCGCGGAGCGGCCGGGTCCGAGTGTCGCGGAGCGGCAAAGATCCCGGCGCGGAGCGCCGAAGACGCCCGCCGGTGTGGGCCCAGCGGCCGGGAGAAGGTAGCGTGCGTAACGCGCCTGCGGCGATTGTTCTCGGCCGCGCGCCTCTCGGCCATCCCGCAGAATGGATGGCGTAGGTGCGCCCGAGTGCGATCGGGCGCGGACGTCGACGCGGCCCACCGGTCCGCTCCGTCCGCACCCCCGCCGGAGGAATGGCGCACCCGTGAGACGGCGTAGGAGAGAAGCGATACCTGTGAGCGCAGCGACAACGCGAAGCCGCACCCCGGACCGTCTGTGCGCCGAGGCGGTCGACCTCGCCCGCGCGGCGGCCGAGGAAGCCGCCCATCCCGGCATCGTCGGCGAGCACCTCGGGCTGGTCTCCGAGGGGGACCGCGTTGTCACGCACTACTTCGAGTGCAAGGAACCCGGGTACCGAGGCTGGCGCTGGGCGTCGACCGTGGCCCGCGCCTCCCGGGCGAAGCTCGTCACCCTGGACGAGACGGTGCTCCTGCCCGGCACGGACGCGCTGCTGGCCCCGGAGTGGGTGCCGTGGAGCGAGCGGCTCCGCCCGGGTGACATGGGCCCCGGCGACCTGCTGCCCACGGACGCCGAGGATCTCCGGCTGGAGCCGGGCTACTCCGGTGAGGACGAGCCCGCGCCGAACTCCGCGGTCTCCGAGGACATGGCCGAGCTGGTGGAGGCGGAGGACGCGGAGGTGACCGCGGGTACGCCCGCGAGCCTGCCGATGGCCCCGCGCCGCGGCTCCATCGCCGCCGTGGCCGAGGAACTGGGGCTCCGCCGGGCCCGGGTGCTCTCCCGGTACGGGCTGCATGTCGCGGCCGACCGCTGGGAGGAGTCGTACGGACCGAAGACGGCGATGGCGCAGGCGGCGCCCGCGTCGTGCGTCAGCTGTGGCTTCCTGAATCGCATCGGGGGATCGCTCGGACAGGCGTTCGGGGTCTGCGCGAACGAGTTCTCGCCGGCGGACGGGCGTGTGGTGTCCCTCGCGTACGGGTGCGGTGGGCACTCCGAGGCCGCGGTCATGCCGACGCCTCCGCGGCCGCCGCTTCCGGTGATCGACGAGACCCAGGTGGACCCGTTCCCGCTGCGTCCGTCCCCCGACTCGGGCTCCGTGCCCGCGACTCCCGACGAGTCCACGGCGGAACTCGGCCACTCGTAGCCTCCGAGACGGCGACGGTCCCGGCCCTCCGGCCCGGTGCTCCTCCGGCCCGGTGGCCCACCCGCGAGGCGGCCGTCCGTGCCGGACGGCAGTCTCCGCTTGGCGGCCCGCCCGCTGTTGGCCGTCCAGGCTTGGCGGCCCAGCTGCCGTGTGGCTGTGCCTGTCTTTCGGCGCGCCTGCCGGACGGCCGTCCCGGCTTGGTGGCCCGCCCGCTGTTGGCTGTCCCGGCTTGGCGGCCCACCCGCCGTGTGGCCGTGCCTGCCTTCGGCCTACTTCCAGGTGGCCTCCCTGCGCAGGGAGGCCACCTCTCCCGACGGGCGGCACCCGTCCCACCTCACCCCGGCACAGCCACAGCCTTCTTTCGCCCCCTCCGCCCCTACCCTTCCCGTACCTGGGGCTCCGCCCCAGACCCCGCTCCTCAAACGCCGGAGGGGCTGGATCTTGCCCCGCTGTCGATTCGCGCGCCGGAGGGGCTGGAGTTCGCCCCGAGGGCGAAGTGGGCGTGGGAGGGGCCGTAGGCCCGTGGGTGGTTGCGGACAGGTTGCGACGCACCCGCAGGGGCCCGGCGGAAGGGGCCACGCACCCACGCGTGGCCCACGACGGGCGGCGGCGGACGGGGGGCGGGCCCGCGGCGGATGGGGCGGCGGCCCACGACGCCCTACGGCGGACGGGGCGGCGACCTGCGATGGCCCACGGCGGACGGGGTGACGGCCTAAGGCGGACGGAGCGGACGGGCGGCCCGCGGCGGACGGGGCGGCGACCTGCGGCGACCCACGGCGGACGGAGCGGCGGCCCACGACGCTCCACGACGGCCCACGGCGGACGGGGCGGCGGCCCACGACGGCCCGTGGCGGACGGGGCGACGGCCCAAGGCGGACGGAGGGACGGGCGGACGGGGCGGCCCGTGGCGGATGGGGGGCGGCCCGCGGGGCCCGTGGCGGACGGCGGGGGCGGAAGTCAAGGAGAGCGCGCGGTACCTTCATGCCGCGACCCGGCGCTGCATTCGCGGTCGCGCCAGGCGAGAGGGAGAGTGAACCCGTGAGTAAGTTCGTGCGGCCGGCTGCCGAGGGTGCGGACCCGTTCGGTACGGCGCGCCTGCGTCGCGGCGTACTGGACGCCTGGGCGACCAGCCCGGCCCGGTTCCGCGAGGACGCCAACGCCGAGGAGGACCTCGTCCTCGGCGGCTACCGCGACCGGCTCGTCGTGGAACTCGCCCAGAACGCCGCCGACGCGTCGGCCCGCGCCGGCACCCCGGGCCGCCTGCGCCTCACCCTGCGCGACGGCGTCCTGGTGGCCGCCAACACCGGTGCCCCCCTCGACGCGGCCGGTGTCGAGTCGCTCGCCACCCTGCGCGCCTCCGCGAAGCGGGACGCGAGCGACACGGCCGTGGGCCGTTTCGGTGTCGGCTTCGCCGCGGTCCTCGCCGTCACGGACGAGCCCGCCGTCGTCGGGCGGCACGGCGGTGTCCGCTGGGCGCTCGCCGAGGCCCGCGATCTCGCCGCCGACACCGCAGGGAACAGCCCCGGCCTCGGTGACGAGATCCGCCGACGGGACGGCCATGTGCCCCTGCTGCGGCTGCCGTTCGCGGCCGAGGGCACCGCCCCGGACCCGTACGACACCGCCGTGATCCTGCCGTTGCGCGACACCGCCGCCGAGGATCTCGCCGAGCGCCTCCTGCGCAACATCGACGACGCCCTCCTGCTGGCCCTTCCCGGCCTGGACGAAGTCGTCGTCGAGATCGGCGACGCGGAGATCCGCACCCTGCACCGCGCCGCCGCCGAGCACGGCGCCGTCATCGACGACTCCCGCGACGGCACGACCCGCTACCGCACGGTCGACCGGCACGGCCCCCTCGACCCCGCCCTGCTCGCCGACCGTCCGGTCGAGGAGCGGCTGCGCCCGCACTGGTCCGTGACCTGGGCCGTCCCGGTCGACGCCGAGGGAGCCCCGGCCCGCCCGCGGACCAGCCCCGTCGTGCACGCGCCGACGCCGAGCGACGAAGCCCTCGGCGTACCCGCGCTCCTGATCGCCTCCCTGCCGCTCGACACCACCCGGCGCCACGCCGCCCCCGGCCCGCTCACCGACTTCCTGGTGGAGCGCGCGGCGGACGCCTACGCCGAACTCCTCGCCGACTGGCGCCCGGTGGACACCGGGATCATCGACCTGGTGCCCGGCCCGCTCGGCAAGGGCGAGCTGGACGGCGCCCTGCGCCAGGCGATCCTGGACCGCCTGCCGCGCACCGCGTTCCTGCCGCCCGCGGCCCCGCCGGAGCGGATGCCGGCCGCCGACACCCCCGAGGACTGGCCCGAGAGCAGCCCCGCCGAGAATCCCACCTCGCTGCGGCCGCGCGACGCCGAGGTGGTGGAGGGCGCGGGCGCCGAGACCGTCCGGGTGCTCGCCGAGGTGCTGCCCAGCCTGCTGCCCGCCGGGCTGGAGCGGCGGGTGGAACTGCGCACGCTGGGCGTCGCCCGGGTTCCGCTCACCGAGGCCGTGGACCGGCTGGCCGGTCTGGAGAAGGACCCGGAGTGGTGGCACCGCCTGTACGACAGCCTGGCCGGGGTCGACCCGGACCGGCTGTCCGGACTGCCGGTGCCGCTGGCCGACGGCCGTACGACCATCGGGCCCCGCCAGATCCTGCTGCCCACCGCCGACGGGTCCCTGGTGGCCCCCGACACCCTCGCCCGGCTCGGCCTCAAGGTCGCGCACCCGGACGCCGCCCACCCGCTACTGGAGAAACTGGGCGCTCTGCCGGCCTCGCCCCGCGCGGTGCTCACCACCCCGCAGGTACGGGCCGCGGTGGCCGCCTCGCTCGACGACGAGGGCGGGGCGTGGGACGAGGACACCCCGGACGCCGAGGAACTGGCGGACACCGTTCTCGCGCTGGTCCGTGACGCCGCCCTCGAACCCGGCGACGAGCCCTGGCTCGGCGCACTCGCGCTGCCGGACGACGAGGGCGAACTCGTGCCCGCCGGTGAACTCGTGCTGCCCGGCAGCCCGTTCGCCCGGATCATGCGCGAGGACGAACTAGCCTTCGTCGACTCCGAGTTGGCCGACCGCTGGGGTGAGCAGCCGCTCGCCGCCTGTGGTGTCCTCGCCGGCTTCGCCCTGGTGCGTGCCACCGACGTCGTACTCGATCCGGACGAACTGGAGCCGCGCGAAGCGGACTTCGCCGAGCCCGACGACGCGGGTCTGCTGGACGCGGTGGACGTGTGGTGCGAGGACGTCCTGGACCGGCTGCCCGATTCGCCGGTGCCGCCCGTCGCCACCGAGATCGTCGCCGTACGGGATCTGGACCTCGTCGACGACGACCGGTGGCCCGAGGCCCTCGCGCTGCTCGCCCAGCCGCCGCTGCGGGACGCCATCACCCAGCAGGTGCGCATTCTGCTGCCGGACGGCACCCACGAGATCGTCCGGCCGTACACGGCCTGGTGGCTGCGCGGACATCCGGTGCTCGACGGACGCCGGCCGGCCGGTCTGCTCGCGGCCGGCGGCGATCCGCTGCTGCGCGGTCTGTACGACGAGGCCGACGCGACGGGCTTCGACGACGAACAGGTGCTGCGGGCGCTCGGCGTCCGTACGTCCGTGGCCGCCCTGCTCGACGAGCCCGGCGGCGCCGCCGAACTGCTCGACCGGCTCGCCGACCCGGACCGTGCGGTCTCCGGCGCCCAACTTCACGCCCTTTACGGCGCGTTGGCCGATCTCGACCCCGAGCGGGTGACGCTGCCGGAGGAGCTGCGGGCCGTCGTGGACGGCGAGGTGCGGGTCGTGGACGCGGCCGACGCGGTGGTCGTGGACTCACCGGACCTGCTGGCGTTCACCGACGGGATGCCGCTGCTGCCGGTACCGCCGGCACGGGCCGCCGAGCTCGCCGAACTGTTCCAGGTGCGGCGGCTCAGCGAGTCCGTCACCGGCGAGGTGACCTCCGAGGGCACCGAGCACGACGTACCGGAGTCCGTACGGGTCCTGCTGGGCCCCGCGACCCCCGCCTCGTACGTCGAGCACGAGGAGCTCGTGGTCGACGGCACCGAACTCGACTGGCGCCGCACCCGCGACGGGGTGCTGCACGCCGCCACCCTGGAGGGCGTCGCCGCCGGACTCGCCTGGTCGGCGGGCCAGTGGCCGCGCCGCTTCGAGGTCGCGGCGCTGCTGGAGGACCCGTCCCGTACCGAGGAACTGGCCAGGGACCGCTGGTTCGACTGATCAGGCCGATCCGGGCGGCGCGAACCTCGAAGGCCGTTCGGCCGGGGATCGGCACGCGGACGACGCGGGCAACGCCGTGAGGAGCTCCGCCCGGCCCCGGGGAACGCCGGGCCTCGGGGACGCCGGGCTTCGGGGACGCCGGGCTTCGGGGACGCCGGGCTTCGGGGACGCCGGGCTTCGGGGACGCCGGGCCCCGGGAACGCCCGGCCTCGGGAACGCCGGGCCTCGGGAACGCCCGGCCTCGGGAATGCCGGGCCTCGGGAACGCCCGGCCTCGGGAATGCCGGGCCCCGGGAACGCCCGGCCTCGGGAACGCCCGGCCTCGGGAACGCCGGGCCCCGGGAACGCCGGGCCCCGGGAACGCCGGGCCCCGGGAACGCCGGGCCAGGGTGTTCCTCTGCGCTTCGTCATCGGCGAGCAATGCCCACCTAAAAACTGCGATCCCCGCACCCCACCCGTACAACCACTCGCACCTCTCACTAATCTCACCCGTGAGTCAACAGACTCACCGATCACTTGGGTCCCGCGCTGACGACGAGCCGTGAGGAACGACCACCGCCGGGACCCCCTTTCTCCACTTGGGGAACCCACATGCGCATACGAGCCACCGTGGCCGCCGTCACCGGCGCCCTGGCCCTTTCCGCTCTCGCCGTGCCGGCCGCGCAGGCCGCAGGCAACCCGGTGTCCGGCGTCACCTTCTCCAACGTCGTGATCAACAGTGGCAAGAACATCGTGGTCGGCGCCTCCGCGCAGGTCACGGTCACCGCGACCTACAAGGTGACGCACCCCTCCGGCCTCAGCGCGAGCTCCATCGAGACCGGCCCGGTGCTCTACCGCGGCACCTCGGTGGCCGCGCCGACCGACATCCTCGGCGGCGACGAGGGCGGCACCTGCACCGTCTCCACCTCGACCGTGTTCAACTGCACGGCCAAGATCCAGTTCCGTCCGGTCCCCGGCGCCGACTACGACGACCTGACCTCCGCCGAGGCCGGCGCCTGGAAGGTCGGCGCGGTCGCCGTCGACGCCACCGGCAACACCCAGAACATCAAGTGGCAGGGCGACCTGGGCGCCAAGAACGTCCAGCGCTACTCCAAGCTGACGGTCAACGCCACCCCGGAGCCGGTCAAGAAGGGCAAGACCATCACGGTCACCGGCGCCCTGACCCGCGCGAGCTGGGACGCCGCCAAGTACTACGGCTACGGCACCCAGTCGGTGGTGCTGCAGTTCCGCAAGGCGGGCAGCAGCACCTACACCACCCTGAAGACGGTCAAGACGGACAGCGCCGGCAACCTGAAGACGACCACGACGGCCACCGTCGACGGCACCTTCCGCTACAGCTTCGCGGGCACCACGACCACCTCGGCCGTCAGCGCCACGGGTGACTACGTCGACGTGCAGTGACACATGAGTTGAGTTGACCGAAGATCCCCGGTCCGGCGGCCGGGGATCTTCGCTGTCCCCGCCCCGCTGCGATTCCCTGGAGCAGCCCCCGCGCGAGGGCCAGTTCCCGCGCGGGAACTGAAGCAGCCCCTACGCGGGAACGTGGCGGTCGACCCACCTCCACAGGAACTCCAGGACGGCCGCCGCCACCACCGAGATCAGCACCGCGACCCACGGCATCGCCTCGCCGACCAGCTTCAGCGCGAAGAAGTGCTGCAGCTTCGGCACCACGAGCACCAGCACGAACGCCCCGCCCATCAAGGCGACGAGGCAGATCCGCCACCAGGTGTAGGGCCGGGCGATGATCGCGAGCACCCACATCGAGACCAGGAAGAGCGTCAGCGTCGCGGCGCTCGTCTCCGCCTCCAGCGAACCGTCTCCCGTGTAGTAGTGGCGCGCGATCAGATACGTCACGAAGGTGGCCACGCCCGCGACGACCCCGCCCGGGATCGAGTACCGCATCACCCGCCGTACGAAGTGGGGCTGGGCGCGCTCCTTGTTGGGGGCGAGGGCGAGGAAGAACGCCGGAATACCGATCGTCAGGGTGGACAGCAGGGTCAAGTGACGTGGCAGGAAGGGGTATTCGACCTGCCAGCACACCACCAGGACGGCCAGCAGGACCGAGTAGACCGTCTTCACCAGGAAGAGTGTGGCGACCCGGGTGATGTTCCCGATGACCCGGCGGCCCTCCCCGACCACCGAGGGCAGGGTCGAGAAGCTGTTGTTGAGCAGCACGATCTGGGCCACCGCGCGGGTCGCCTCGGACCCCGAGCCCATGCTCACCCCGATGTCGGCGTCCTTCAGCGCCAGGACGTCGTTCACGCCGTCGCCGGTCATCGCCACCGTGTGCCCGCTGGACTGCAGGGCGCCGACCATGTCCCGCTTCTGCTGCGGGGTGACCCGCCCGAAGACCGTGCCCTTCTCCAGGGACTCCGCCAATTCCGCCGGCTCGGTGGGCAGCCGGCGCGCGTCCACGACCTCGCCGGTGAGCCCGAGCTTGCCGGCGACCGCGCCCACCGACACCGCGTTGTCGCCGGAGATGACCTTGGCCTTGACGTCCTGGTCGGCGAAGTAGCGCAGGGTGTCGGCCGCGTCCGGGCGCAGCCGCTGTTCCAGGACGACCAGCGCGGCGGGCCGCGCGGCCTCCGCGACGCCGGGGTCCTCCAGGTCCTTGGTGGTCCTCGCGAGCAGCAGGACCCGCAGTCCGGCCTCGTTCAGCCGCTCGGTCTCGGCGAGCGCCGCGTCCCCGGCGGGCAGCAGTACGTCGGGAGCGCCGAGCAGCCAGGTGCTCGACTCGCCGTTGCCCTCGCTGAACCCGGCGCCGCTGTACTTGCGGGCGGAGGAAAAGGGCAGCGACTGGGTGCAGCGCCACTCCTCGCTGTCCGGGTAGGCGGCGATGATCGCCTGGAGCGAGGCGTTCGGCCGGGGATCCGACTCGCCGAGCGCGCCGAGGACCCTGCGCAGATACGACTCGTCCGCGCCCTGGAGCGGCCGTAGCTCGGTGACGTCCATGCCGCCCTCGGTGAGGGTGCCGGTCTTGTCGAGGCAGACGGTGTCGATGCGGGCGAGGCCCTCGATGGCCGGGAGTTCCTGAACCAGGCACTGTTTTCGGCCAAGGCGGATGACGCCGATCGCGAAGGCGACGGAGGTGAGCAGGACCAGCCCCTCGGGGACCATCGGGACGATCCCGCCGACGGTCCGCGCTATGGAGTCCTTGAAGCCGTGCTGCTTCACGACGAGCTGGCTGATGACCAGGCCGATGGCGGTCGGGATCATCATCCACGTCACGTACTTGAGGATCGTGGAGATACCGCTGCGCAGCTCGGAGTGGACCAGCGTGAACCGTGAGGCCTCCTCCGCGAGCTGTGCCGCGTACGCCTCCCGGCCCACCTTGGTCACCGTGAAGGCGCCGGAGCCCGCGACCACGAAGCTGCCCGACATCACCGGGTCATCGACGTGCTTGACCACCGGGTCGGCCTCACCGGTGAGCAGCGACTCGTCGATCTCCAGCCCGTCGGCCTCAGCGCAGGTGCCGTCGACGGCGACCTTGTCGCCGGGACCGATCTCGATGAGATCCCCGAGGACGATCTCCGACGCGCGGACCTCGGCGGCGACCCCGTCCCTGCGGACGGTCGGTTTCACCTCGCCGATGACCGCGAGCGAGTCCAGGGTCTTCTTGGCCCGCCACTCCTGGATGATCCCGATCCCGGTGTTGGCGATGATCACGTAGCCGAACAGGCTGTCCTGGAACGGCGCCACGAACAGCATGATCAGCCAGAGCACGCCGATGATCGCGTTGAACCGGGTGAACACGTTGGCCCGGACGATCTCGCCCACGGAGCGGCTGCTGCGCACGGGGACGTCGTTCACCTCGCCGCGCGCGACCCGCTCGGCCACCGCGGCGGCCGACAACCCCTCGGTCCGCCGGGAGGCGGGTATGGGCACGGGGTGCACGGGATCGAGTTCGGCGCCCGCGTCGATGTGGGTCATGCATTCGACGGTACGTGCGGATATGCGGCTTCACCCGCCGAGTGCGCCAAAGTTCCGACCTGGGGAGGACGGGGCGCGGCGGAGAATGCTCCAGTGGGTGGAGAGGGAGCCCTGTCGCTCCGTCGGGGGCGGCGCCTACTCCGTCACGGGGGCGGCGCCGGAACCGGCGGCGTGGGCGCGCTTGATGGCGGCGTCACGCTTGCGGACGTACCAGATGCCGATCAGTCCGAGGCCCGCGCCGGCCAGGCAGGTCCACAGCCACCACAGGTGTCCGTGGTCGTCGAACCAGCCGTAGAACGGCAGCTGCACCAGGAAGAGGACGAACCAGAGGATCGTGCCGCCCGTGATGGTGGCGACGACGGGGCCCTCCAGGGGCTCCGGCGCCTCGTGCTTGGGGGTCCACTTCGCCATGTGCACAGCTTACGAGGGTCGGCGACCGGTTGTGTTCGCGCCCGGTCTCGCCTTGTGCGGCAAGGGTCTACGCGCGGAGATAGCGATTTCTGACTCATATGTTCATACTGAAACCGTCCGAGTCTGGCCAGTTGTATTCGTAGAAAACACCAACAGATGCCTGGGGGAACCTGTTGGTGAGCGACCACTGACCGGGCTCGATCACGTTCCCCGTCCCCCTGCACGTTTGAGGACCCGCATGTCCACCTCGGCCGCCACCAAGGCCCCCGCCCCGCAGGAGCCGGAGTCCCGGCCCACGCAGAGCGCCCTCGACCGCTACTTCAAGATCTCCGAGCGGGGCTCCAGCCTCCCGCGCGAGATCCGCGGCGGCTTCGCCACCTTCTTCGCGATGGCCTACATCATCGTGCTGAACCCGATCATCCTGGGCAGCGCGAAGGACATGTACGGGCACCACCTCGACAACGGGCAGCTCGTCACCGCTACCGCGCTGACCGCGGCCTTCACCACGCTCCTCATGGGCGTCATCGGCAACGTGCCGATCGCGCTGGCGGCGGGCCTCGGCGTGAACACGGTCGTCGCCCTCCAGCTCGCGCCGCGGATGTCCTGGCCGGACGCCATGGGCATGGTGGTCCTCGCCGGCTTCATCGTGATGCTCCTGGTCGCCACCGGTCTGCGCGAGCGCGTCATGAACGCGGTGCCGCTCGGCCTGCGCAAGGGCATCGCGATCGGCATCGGCCTGTTCATCATGCTGATCGGCCTGGTCGACTCCGGCTTCGTCACCCGCATCCCGGACATCGCCCAGACGACGGTCCCGCTCCAGCTCGGCACCGACGGCCACCTGCACGGCTGGCCGGTCCTGGTCTTCGTCCTCGGCACCCTGCTCACCCTCGCGCTGATCGTGCGCAAGGTGCCCGGCGCGATCCTCATCTCGATCGTCACCATGACGGTCGCCTCGGTGATCATCAATGCCGTCACCACCATCCCGTCCTGGGGCCTGACCACCCCGAAGTGGCCCGGCAACCCGGTCGCCAGCCCGGACTTCGGGCTCATCGGCCAGTTCAGCCTCTTCGGCGGCTTCGGCAAGGTCGGCGTGCTGACCGGCATCCTCTTCGTCTTCACCGTGCTGCTGTCGTGCTTCTTCGACGCGATGGGCACGATCATGGGCATCAGCGACGAGGCCAAGCTGACGGACGCGCAGGGCAACATGCCCGGCATCAACAAGGTCCTCTTCGTCGACGGCATCGCCGTCGCCGCGGGCGGCGCCAGCTCCTCCTCCGCCACCACCTGCTTCGTGGAGTCCACGGCCGGTGTCGGCGAGGGTGCCCGCACGGGCTTCGCGAACGTGGTCACCGGCGCGCTCTTCGCCGTCGCCCTCTTCCTGACCCCCGTCGCCACGATGGTCCCGTCCCAGGCCGCCACCCCCGCGCTGATCGCGGTCGGCTTCCTGATCATGTCCCACTCGGTCAAGGAGATCGACTGGGCGGACTACACGATCGCCATCCCGGCCTTCGTGACGATGATGATGATGCCGTTCACCTACTCGATCACGAACGGCATCGGGATGGGCTTCATCACCTTCGTCGTGCTGCGCCTGGCGGCGGGCCGCGGCCGTGACATCCCGGTCGCCATGTACGTGGTGTCGGCGGTGTTCACCTTCTACTACCTCATGCCGGCCCTCGGCCTGACCTGAGCGGCGTCGGTCGTGCGGGGCCTCACGTGACCTCGCCTTACGTGACCACGCCTCACGTGACCCCGTAGAACTTCTCCGTCTCCTCGACCGCGGTCTGGAACCGCTCGTCGAAGTCGTCGCGAATGAGCGTCCGGACCACATAGTCCTGGACGCTCATTCCGCGTTTCGCGGCATGTTGTCGGAGCCGGTCGAGCAGCTCCCCGTCCATACGCAGGCTGAGCACGCTGGTCCCCATGGAGTCGAGGGTCGCCGCTTCCCGGCCGGAATCGGGTCACTTTCCGGAGCAATCTCACTCATATGAGTGATCCCGAGGATGGATGGCGCGTTTCACGGGCACCCCATTGTTCTTTAGCGAGAGTAATGAGTTACGCTAAAGAACATGCCTGACCTCACCCATGGCGACGACGAGGCCGCCGTGAACGCCTTGCGCTCCGCAGTGATGCGGTTGTCGCGTCGACTCAAGCACCAGCGGGTCGACGAGTCGCTGAGCCCCACCGAGATGTCGGTGCTCGGCACCCTCGCCCGCTGCGGCAGCGCCACGCCCGGCGAGCTCGCCCGCAAGGAACACGTACAGCCGCCGTCGATGACCCGTATCGTCGCGCTGCTCGAAGCCAAGGGGCTCGTCAGGCTGGAGCCGCACCCCGATGACCGGCGCCAGAAGGTCGTGACGCAGACCGACAAGGCGGAGGCGATGCTCGAAGAGAGCCGCCGCAAGCGGAACGCGTTCCTGGCCGGACTGGTCGAGGCCCTCGACGAGGACGAATGGGCCAAGCTCCGCGAAGCCGCCCCCGTTCTGGAAAAGCTCGCGCACATCTGACCGACGGCGGTCCTCCTTCGCTCCCCGATCCCGATCTCGGTCCGGATCACCGGTCACGATTGTGATCGCCGGTCTCGGTCCGGATCACTGATCTCGGTCCAGATCGGCGGTCTCGGTCCGGATCGCTGATCTCGGTCCGGATCGCCGGTCTTGGAGCGATGGAGGGTCCGCCCCTCCCCGCAAGCGCCGACGCCCCCCATGACGCCGACGTCCACGATCGCAATGGAGGAGCCCTTTTGAGTACGGGATCCGGAGCACACTCCGCCCCCGCACCAGCCACCCACGACTCCCCCCGTTCCTCCTCGATGTTCAGCTCGCTGAGGATCCGGAACTACCGTCTGTTCTTCCTGGGCCAGGTCGTCTCCAACACCGGCACCTGGATGCAGCGCATCGCCCAGGACTGGCTGGTGCTGAGCCTGACCGGCTCCTCCGCCGCGGTCGGTATCACCACCGCGCTCCAGTTCCTGCCGATGCTGCTCTTCGGGCTGTACGGCGGTGTCCTCGTCGACCGGCTCCCCAAGCGCCCCACGCTGCTGGTGACCCAGACGGCGATGGCCCTCACCGGCCTCGCGCTCGCCTTCCTCACCCTCTCCGGCCACGTCCAGGTCTGGCACGTCTATCTCGCCGCCTTCGCCGTCGGTATGGCCACCGTCGTCGACAACCCCGCACGCCAGTCCTTCGTCTCCGAGATGGTCGGCCCCGGCCAGCTGCAGAACGCGGTCAGCCTCAACTCGGCCAACTTCCAGTCCGCGCGGCTGGTCGGCCCCGCCGTCGCGGGCCTGCTGATCACCGGCGTCGGCACCGGCTGGGCCTTCCTCCTGAACGGCCTGTCGTTCGTGGCCCCCATGGCGGGACTGCTGCTGATGCGCGCCCGTGAACTGCACGTCGTCGAGCGGGCACCACGCGCCAAGGGACAGCTCCGCGAAGGCCTCCACTACGTCGCGGGCCGCCCCGAACTGATCTGGCCGATCGTCCTCGTCGGCTTCATCGGCACCTTCGGCTTCAACTTCCCCGTCTGGCTGTCGGCGTACGCGGACGACATCTTCCACTCGGGCGCGGGGGCCTACAGCCTCTTCAACACGCTGATGGCGATCGGCTCACTCGCCGGCGCGCTGCTCGCCGCCCGGCGGGGCACGGCCCGGCTGCGCGTACTGATCGCGGCGGCGGTGGCCTTCGGCGCGCTGGAGGTGGTGGCGGCCATGGCCCCCACGCTCTGGCTGTTCGCGCTTCTGATGGTTCCGATCGGCGTCTTCGGGCTGACGGTGAACGTCACCGCGAACACCTCGGTCCAGATGGCCACCGACCCGGCCATGCGCGGCCGCGTCATGGCGCTGTTCATGATGGTCTTCGTGGGCGGCACACCGCTGGGCGCGCCGCTGATCGGCTGGGTCACCGACGTCTACGGGCCCCGGCTGGGCTTCGCGCTCGGCGGACTGGTCTCGATGGCCGCGGCGACGACGATCGGTCTGGTCCTGGTCCGCCTCGGCGGCCTGCGCGTCTCCCTGGGCTGGCACCACGGCCGGCCCCGGATCCGCTTCGTCCCGCGCGCGCGGAGCGAGGAGCGACTGGCCACCACGGTGTGACCAGGCGGTTCGGAGGCGGTCGGTCCGCTCAGGCGGCCGGCCGCCTCACGTGTGCGGAGCCGTGCCTGGCGGAGGCGCAGTGGCGGGTCGTCGGGCCGGGCCGCCTCACGCGCTCGGAGCCGGGCGTTCGAGGACGCCGTTCCCCGCCGCAGGGCAACGGGTCGCCTGTCCGTGTGCTGTCCCCCTCACAAGGCCCCCGACTCACAGGGGACCCCAAGTGGTGGCCTGGTCGAGGAGCCGACGGTGGACGAGCCGGACGACCGGCTCGGTGGGACCGGAGCGGGTGACGACGAGCTTCACCGACGCCGAGGAGCACCAGGGTGGCCTGGGTGACGCGGCGCCATGGCTGGTCGAGAGCCGGCTCGCCGAGCGCGGCGCGCGTCTGAGGACCGGCGCCCCCTGGTCCGACACCGTGATCGTCGACGGCAACCTGATCACGGGCCAGAACCCGCAGTCCAGCGTCACCACCGCCGAGCAGGTCCTCACCGCGCTCAAGGACGCCTGACCTTCCCTGACGACGGGCGGGAACACGGCGCCGTCCGGCCCTCCGCGGTGGCCCGCCGGCCGCGGCGGGTCGGCTGAGCCGGCCGTCTCGTCCGGTGTCTCGTCCGGTGCCGTGTGCTGGTCGCCGTTCCCTGGAAGGCTGGCCCCATGAGACTCTTCGCGGCGGTACTGCCCCCTGTCGACGTGGTGCGTGAACTCGCCCCGGAAGTGGACGCGTTGCAGCGGATGCCGGGAGCCGACGCGCTGCGCTGGACGGGCCGCCCCGGCTGGCACTTCACCCTCGCGTTCTACGGGGAGGTGGCTGAGGACACCGTCCCGGACCTCGCGGAACGGCTGCTGCGGGCCGCCCACCGCACCGCCCCGTTCCCGCTGTCCCTGCGCGGCGGCGGGCACTTCGGCGGGCGCGCCCTGTGGGTGGGGGCGGCGGGGGACCTGGAGACCATGCGGCTGCTGGCCGACCGGGCGGATGCCGCGGGCCGCAAGGCGGGCGTCGAGATGGAGGAGCACCGCCGTTACCGGCCGCATCTGACGGTGGCCCGCAGCCGCGACTCCGCGGACTTCAAGCCCTACGCCGCCGCCCTGGACACCTTCGCGGGCAAGCCCTGGACGGTGGGTGAGCTGTGTCTCGTCCGCAGCAACCTGCCGGTGTCGGGAGTGCCCGGTGAGCAGCCCCGATACGAGACGGTGGTCAGCCGGCCGCTGGGGGCGGGCGACGGGCCGGGCCGGGCGGCCGGTTAACCTCGACGACGTGAACCCGAAGACCCGTAACCGGATCATGGCCGGTGTGCTCGTGCTGATGTTCATCGTCGTGGCCGCGGCGGCGGCGGTCAGGTAACGACCGCCACCGCCGGACACCGCCGGCGGTCGGACAGGGACCGTCACCGCCGGATGCCGGATGCCGGATGCCGGATGCCGGATGCCGGATGGCGGTCGGACGGCGACCGTCACCGCCGGTAGCCGGGCGCGTGGGCCGACTACCAGGCGAACGCCTCGGGGGACGGCCCCGGGCCCGGGAAGATCTCGTCGAGGCCCTCCAGGACCTCCTCCGACAACTCCAGCTCCACCGCGCGCAGCGCCGACTCCAGCTGCTCCGCGGTGCGCGGGCCCACGATGGGGCCGGTGACGCCGGGACGGGTCAGCAGCCAGGCCAGGGCGGCCTCTCCGGGCTCCAGGCCATGCTTCTCCAGCAGATCCTCGTACGACTGGATCTGGGCGCGTACGGCCGTGTTGGCGAGGGCGTCGGCGGACCGGCCGCTCGCCCGTCGGCCGCCCTGGACCTCCTTCTTGATCACACCGCCCAGCAGCCCGCCGTGCAGCGGCGACCAGGGGATGACGCCGAGCCCGTACTCCTGGGCGGCCGGGATGACCTCCATCTCGGCGCGGCGCTCGGCGAGGTTGTAGAGGCACTGCTCGCTGACCAGGCCGATGGTGCCGCCGCGGCGCGCGGCGATCTCGTTGGCCTGGGCGATCTTGTAGCCGGGGAAGTTGCTGGACCCCACGTAGAGGATCTTCCCCTGCCGCACCAGGACGTCGATCGCCTGCCAGATCTCGTCGAACGGCGTCGACCGGTCGACGTGGTGGAACTGGTAGACGTCGATGTGGTCGGTCTGCAGGCGCTTCAGGCTCGCGTCGACCGCCCGCCGGATGTTCAGGGCGGAGAGCTTGTCCTGGTTGGGCCACGGAGCGCCCTCGGCGCCCATGTTCCCGTACACCTTGGTCGCGAGAACCGTCCGCTCACGCCGGTCGCCGCCCTGCGCGAACCAGTTCCCGATGATCGATTCCGTACGGCCCTTGTTCTCGCCCCAGCCGTACACGTTCGCCGTGTCGAAATAGTTGATTCCGGCGTCCAGCGCCGCGTCCATGATGGCGTGGCTGTCGGCCTCGTCGGTCTGCGGCCCGAAGTTCATCGTGCCGAGGACGAGCCGGCTGACCTTGAGCCCCGTGCGTCCGAGCTGTGTGTACTCCATGACTCACCAGCCAACGGCGTGGAGTGCGCTCTATGCAAGAGCGGGCCGGGGTATGCCGCGGAAGCCGGGCGGGCTCCCGCACCGACGCCCGGGGTGCGGGCCCGCGCGCACGGTGACCGGGCGACGCCCCTCCGGCTCAGGCCGGTTGGGGCGTGTACGGCTCGCCCAGGTCCCACGCCTGGTACATCGCCTCCGCGAAACCCTCCGCGATCTTGTGCTCGCCGCTCGCGTTCGGGTGGGTGCCGTCGTACGTGTCGAAGGTGATGTCGTACGAGGGCGGCGGGGACGCGAGCAGCAGCGGGGAGCGCGGCTCGTCGAGGTCGGCGACCGTCTTGGCGAGCAGCTCGTTGAAGGCGGCGACCTCGGCGGCGAACGGGGCGTCGGAGTCGGCGCGGACGTTCGGTATCACCGGGAGCAGGACCATGCGGACACGCGGGTTCGCGGCGCGGGCCTCCGAGACGAAGGAAAGGGCGTTGTCGGCGGTCTGGACGGCGTTCGTGTAGAAGCCGAGGTCGATGAGGCCGAGGGAGACCAGTAGGACGTCGGCGCGCTGGGCGCGGACCGCCTCGCGGATCAGCGGGGCCATGTGCAGCCAGCCCTCGCCCCAGCCGGCCAGGTGGGCGCGGGGGAACTCCGGGTCCGCGTACTCGTACGAGTCGGGGGACTCCGTCGCCTTGTCGTAGAGCGTCTCGCGCGGGCCGACGATCTTGAACGGGCCCCGGTACGTCGCGCGCAGGTGCTGCCACATCCGGTAACGCCATGTGTGTTCGCCCGCGCTACCGATCGTCATGGAGTCGCCGACGGGCATGAACCTGAGCATCCGCTCATCATGGACGATCGGTCCGGGTGCCATGAGCCGTGACGGTGTGAAGCTGGACACGCTGTCGCGGGGCCGCCGTCGTCACCGGCGGTGGCGGCGGCCGCCGGAGCCGGGGGTGTGCGTTCGGGTGGGTGCGGCCGACCTCGACGGGCCGGTGGGATGGCAGGCTTGGGGCCATGCGCCGATCGCCCTCGTTCGTGTCCGGAGCCGCCGCCGGAGCCATTGCCGGAGCCGCCCTCGCCGTCGCCCTGGCGGCGCCCGCTCTCGCCGACGGCGGGGACGGGGGGTTCACCATCAAGGATCCCAGGATCAAGGAGTCCAGCGGCCTCGCCGCCTCGCGCATCCACCCGGGCGTCTACTGGACCCACAACGACAGCGACGACGGGCCCTATCTGTACGCCGTCGACAGCAGGACCGGCCGGACCGTCGCCACGATCACCATGAGCGGGGTCGGCAAGCCCCGCGACGTCGAGGCGATCTCCATCGGCCCCGACGGCGATCTCTACGCCGGCGACATCGGCGACAACCTCGGCGGCAAGTGGGACCACGTGTGGATCTACAAGCTCCCCGAGCCCAAGGTGCTCAAGGACCAGACGATCCGTGCCACCCAGTACGTCGTGAAGTACTCCGACGGCCCCCGCAACGCGGAGGCGCTGATGGTGCATCCCAAGACGGGCCGCGTCTACATCGCCGACAAGAACGAGGACGGCGGCCACCTCTACGAGGGTCCCGCCCAGCTCTCCGCCACCGGCACCAACATCTTCAAGCCCGTCGCCACCGTCGACCTCTGGGTCACCGACGGCGCCTTCTCCCCCGACGGCCGCCAGCTCGCCGTGCGCGGCTATTTCGGCGGTATCGCCTACTCCTGGAACGACGGCCGGATCAAGAAGACGGGCCGCCTGAACGTCCCCCTCCAGGGCCAGGGCGAGTCCATCACCTACACGCCCGACGGATCGAAGCTCATGTACGGCAGCGAGGGCGCGGACAGCCCCGTACAGCCCGAGGACGCGCCCGGTACCGGCGGCTCCGACTCCAAGTCGCCCTCCACGAGCGGCGGTTCCGCCGCCGCAGGGAACGGGAGCGGCGGCGGAATCGGCGGCGGGGTCAAGATCGGCGCCATCGCGGTCGCCGCTCTCCTCGCGGCGGTGTTCGGCCTCAAGAGGCTGCTGCGCCGCGACTGACGATCGCCTCCACGAGTCGAGGGGCGCCCCGCACGTTCGCGCGTGCCGGACGCCCCTCGACTCTTGGACGGAAGGACTACAGCTTCTCGATCACGTAGTCGACGCACCGCGTCAGCGCCTCGACGTCCGCCGGGTCGATCGCCGGGAACATGGCGACGCGCAGCTGGTTGCGGCCGAGCTTGCGGTAGGGCTCGGTGTCGACGATGCCGTTGGCGCGCAGGACCTTGGCGACGGCGGCTGCGTCGATCTCGTCGGCGAAGTCGATCGTGCCGATGACCTGCGAGCGCTTGGCCGCGTCGGTCACGAACGGGGTGGCGTACTTGCTGTCCTCGGCCCAGCGGTACAGGCGGGTCGAGGAGTCCTTCGTCCGGGCCGCCGACCAGGCGAGGCCGCCCTGGCCGTTGATCCACTCCAGCTGCTCGTTGAGCAGGAAGAGAGTGGCGAGGGCCGGGGTGTTGTACGTCTGGTTCTTGCGGGAGTTGTCGATCGCCGTGGGCAGCGAGAAGAACTCCGGGATGTGCCGGCCGGAGGCGTGGATCCGCTCGGCGCGCTCGATCGCCGCCGGGGAGAACACGCCGATCCACAGGCCGCCGTCGGAGGCGAAGGACTTCTGGGGGGCGAAGTAGTAGACGTCCGTCTCGGCGATGTCGACGGGCAGGCCGCCCGCGCCGGAGGTGGCGTCCACCAGGACGAGGGAGCCCTCGTCGGCGCCCGCGACCCGCTTGATCGGGGCGGCGACGCCGGTCGAGGTCTCGTTGTGGGTGAAGGCGTAGACGTCGACGCCCGCTTCGGCGACCGGCTCGGGGTGCGTGCCCGGGTCGGAGGAGACCACGGTGGGCTCGGCGAGCCACGGGGCGAGCTTGGCCGCCTTCGCGAACTTGGAGGAGAACTCGCCGAACGTGAGGTGCTGCGACTTGTTCTCGATCAGGCCGTGCGTCGCGACGTCCCAGAACGCGGTGGAGCCGCCGTTGCCGAGGACGACCTCGTATCCGTCGGGCAGGGAGAACAGCTCGCGCACGCCCTCGCGCACCTTGCCGACCAGGTTCTTGACCGGGGCCTGGCGGTGGGATGTGCCGAGCAGGGAGCTACCGGTCGCGGCCAGCGCGTCCAGTGCCTCCGTCCGCACCTTGGAGGGGCCGGCGCCGAATCGTCCGTCGGCGGGCTTGAGGTCAGCGGGGATCTGGATATCAGCCACGCGGGGGAGCCTAGCCGTTCCGGGAAACCTCGGCGAAACGTCGTCCGTCGGCTGAGACGGGGCGCGTTGACGCGGGTTGACGGCAGCCGTCGCCGGAGGGGCCGGGGCGGGCCCCTCCGGCGAGCTGTCGCTCCGTCAGCTCGCCTCGTCCGGCGATCAGCCGCACGGGTGGCTCACGGGTGCTCACGGGCGGTTTACGGGTGCCTTACGGGTGGATCACGGGCGGCCTACGGGCGGCTCACCTCATTCGGCGGTCAGCCGGACCGGCAGCTCGAACAGGTCGTTCTGCGTCACCACCGGCTTGTTGCGGAGCTCCGACACCGGGACGGCCAGGTCCAGGGACGGGAAGCGCTCGTACAGGGCGGGCAGGGCGACGGCCGCTTCCAGGCGCGACAGGGCCGCTCCGGGGCAGACGTGGGGTCCGTGGCCGAACGAGATGTGCCGGTTCTGGCCGGTGCGGCTGATGTCGAACTCGCCCGCGGTGGGACCGTGGGCGTTCTCGTCGCGGCCGATCGCGCCGTACGACACGATGAGCGCGTCGCCCGCCGGGATCACCTTGTCGCCGACCGGGACGTCCTCCGTCGCGAAACGGATGAGGACGTGGGAGGTCGGGGTGGAGTACCGCAGGGTCTCCTCGACGACCGCGGACCAGTCGGCCTCGCCGGACAGGACGAGCGCGCGCTGGTCGGGGTGGGCGGAGAGGTTGACGACCGCGTTGACGATCAGGGAGATCGTCGTCTCGTGGCCCGCCGCCACCATCAGCTGGAGGGTGGAGACGATCTCCGCGTCGGTGAGGTGGTCGCCGTCCTCGGAGGCCAGGATCAGCGCGCTGGTCAGGTCGTCGCCCGGCTCGGCGCGCTTCGCCGCCACCGTCTCCGCCATGATCCCGGCCAGCTCGGTGAGGGTCGCGATGACCTCGGCGGGCGGGGTCTGCGTCGAGAAGAACTTCTCGAACAGCTCCTTCAGGCGCGGCAGGCGGGACTCCTCGATGCCCATGAGGTCGGCGATGACGTACATGGGCAGCGGGTAGGCGAAGTCGGCCTTCAGGTCGACGACATCCCCGGTGAGGTTGTCGAGCAGACTCTCCGTCAGCTTCGCGATGCGCTCCCGCATCTGCTCCACCCTGCGCGGGGTCAGCGCCTGGGCCACGAGGGTGCGCATCCGCCGGTGGTCCGCGCCGTCCACGGTGAGCATGGAGCGGCCGGGGTTGGCGAGTCCGATCAGCGGCCAGTCGGGGGCGATCTCGCCGCGCTGCCAGGCGCCCCAGACGTTGATGTCCTTCACCAGGCGGGGGTCCGTGAGCAGGGCGCGCGCCTCGGCGTGGTGGGTGACCGCCCACACCGGCACACCGCCGGGCAGTTCGACGGGCGCGAGCGGCCCCGCTGCGCGCAGCGCGGCGCTCTCGCCGTCCAGGTCGGTGACGAAGGGGTCCAGGACCATGCGGGTCTCTTCGGTACCGGTGGTCATGCGGGCGTGCC
Source organism: Streptomyces sp. NPDC002742 (assembly GCF_042888885.1). Classification (NCBI taxonomy): domain Bacteria; kingdom Bacillati; phylum Actinomycetota; class Actinomycetes; order Kitasatosporales; family Streptomycetaceae; genus Streptomyces; species Streptomyces sp. NPDC002742. Next base: position 178,874 of record NZ_JBIAQF010000005.1, on the reverse strand, counting down.
TCCAAGGGCTGGGGTGGGGGTATTGCGGCTTCCCGGGGCAGGGGACAGCCCCGGGCCCCGGCCGAACCGTGGGCCGACCGGGCGCGACGGTGTCTCAGAGGACAGGCACGGGCGTGAAACGTACGGGCAGTTCGCTCAGGCCCGGCAGCCACGGCGAGGGGCGCCGGGCCAGCGACTCGGCGGGTACGGCCAGGTCGATGTCCGGCAGCCGGTCGAGCACGACCTCGATCCCGGTCCGCGCGATGACCTCGGCGATCTCCTGCGCCGGGAACGGGCAGCGGTGCTCCCCGTGGCCGAAGGAGAAGTGGGCGTTGTTGCCCCCGGTGAGCGCGGAACTGTCGGTGCGGACCTGGGGGTCGGAGTTGGCGCCCTGGAGGCCGAGCAGCAGCAGGTCGCCGGAGCGGATGCGGCGGCCGCCCAGCTGGGTGTCGCGGGCGGCCCAGCGACCTGCGACGTTCTGGGTGGGGGTGTCCTCCCAGAGCACCTCGTTCATGGCCTCGGGGACACTGTGCCGGCCGCCGAACAGCGAGGCCGCGAACCGCTCGTCGGTGAGCATCAGGCGCAAGGAGTTGCCGATCCAGTCGGCGGTCGGCTGGTGGCCGGCGGCCATCATGACCATCAGGTCCTGGACGATCTCCTCGTCGGTGAAGCCCGCGGTGTTCGCGAGCATCCGCGAGACCACGTCCTCGGCCGGGCGCTCCTTGCGGTCGGCGATCAACCGGGCCATGGAGGAGGCGAGATGCTGCTGTCCGGCCAGCGCGCCCTCGCGCCCGTTGACCATGTCGTTCAGGGCGGTCACCAGGCCCGGACCCTGCTCGTCGGCGAAGCCGTAGAGCGTCGCGAGGACCCGTACGGGCAGCAGGGCCGCGTAGTCGCCGACGAGGTCCGTCTCGCCCTTGGAGCAGACCGCGTCGATCAGCTCGTCGGCGAACTTCTCGGCCTGGGAGCGCAGTTCGAAGGGGTCCACGGCTTCGAGGGCGTCGCTGATCATCGCGGCGCGCTCGCGGTGGCGCTCGCCCACGGTGTACAGGATGGAGGGCTGCCTGCGGCCGATCATCGGCAGCAGCGGCCAGTCGTCGGGGATGCGGTCCCACTGGCTCCACAGCTCCGAGTCCCGGCTGAACAGCTGGGGATCGCCCGTCACTTGGTGCAGTTCGCGGTAGCCCAGGACCAGCCACGCCGGGATGTCGCCGTCGAGGACGACCGGCACGACCGAACCGTGGGCGCGCCGCATCTCCCGGTACAGCTCGGCGGGTTCGGTCTGGAACCGTGGCCCGCCGAGGGGGACGGGCGCGGATGCGGTGGTGGGGGTCACAGCGCCAACTCCGGGGATTGAAGGGCGCCTTCCGCGGCTGCGGCGCCGTGACGGGCGTAGCGGGACTGGAGGTGCTCCACCAGCGTGATCAGTACTCGCTTGCTGGACTCCCGGGAGCGGGCGTCGCAGTCGAGCAGCGGAACGTGCGGGTCGAGGTCGAGGGCCTCGCGGATCTGCGCGGGGGTGTGCGGGGGTCCGCCGAAGTCGTTGCAGGCCACGATGAACGGCGTGCCGTGGTGCTCCAGCCGGTCGATGGCGTACCAGGAGTCGTCGATACGCCGGGTGTCGACCAGGACGATCGCTCCGAGCGTTCCGGAGAACAGCCGGTCCCACAGGAACCAGAACCGCTCCTGCCCGGGTGCGCCGAACAGGTACAGGATGTTGTGCGTGTCCAGCGTGATGCGTCCGAAGTCGAAGGCGACGGTGGTCGCGGACTTGCCGCGCACCTCGCTGATGTCGTCGACGGCCTCGCCGGCCTGCGTCATCGTCTCCTCGGTGTTGAGGGGACGGATCTCGCTGACCGAGCGGACCATGGTCGTCTTGCCGACACCGAAGCCGCCCACGATCACGATCTTGAGGCCGTTGTCGGCCGACGCGGACAGGGGCGCACGGGCGTCAGAGGTTACGGAGTCCAACGAGCACCTGCTCCAGGATGTCGGGATCGGGAAGACCGGAAGGAACAGTGGTGTGCGGATGACGGGCGCTGACGCGGCCCGTGGAGAGCAGGTCGGAGAGCAGGACGCGGGTGATCGACACCGGCAGCCTCAGCTCCGCCGCGATCTCCACGACCGCCGTCGGCCGTTCGCACAACCGCAGGATCGCGGCGTGTTCGGACTGCATGCCCGCCGTCGGATCGCACTCGGCGACCACCAGGGTCACCAGGTCGAAGGGGGTGTCGGGACCGGACCGGCTGCGCCCTCCGGTGAGGGTGTACAGCCGGTCGGGCGCGTCGTCCCTGCCAGGACGGCTCATGACGACCGGGGCGGTGAGGTCAGGTGCTCGCCGAGTTGTTCCACGAGTTCGCTCATGTTGTGCCCGACCAGTCCGGCGTCGGCTTCCTCGGAGGTGACGACGGCGAGATGCGCGCCGTCACCGGCCTCCACGATGAACAGCACCCCTCCGTAGAACTCGGCCATGGCCGAGCGCACGCCCCCGCTGCCGTCGCCGAACTCCACGGACGCCCCGTGGGACAGCGACTGGATGCCTGCGGCGATGGCGGCGAGCTGGTCGGCCTGGTCGACCGACAGCTCCGGAGTGCGGCACAGCTTCAGGCCGTCGCGGGAGAGCACGAGTGCGTGCCGGGCGCCCGGGGTGCGCTCAAGGAGGCCCTCGATGAGCCAGGTGAGCTTCTCGTCGGCGGTGATGGTGCCGGTCATGGGGTGGTGTCGCCTTCCGGGAGCGAGTGCGCGGTGGGGGTGGTGGAAGTGGTGGAAGCGGCGTGAGGGGCAACCTGTCCGACGCCTTCGTCGCCGGCGTCGTCCCCGGCCCGTACGGGATACGCGTCCGGGACACGGTCCTCGGCTCGTACGCGGTCCTCGGGGTGCGGGCGGTTCTCGGCCTCTCCGCGGTCCTCGCGTCGTGCGGGGTCCTCGGGCCGCACACGTTCCTCCGCCTGTGGGGGATCTTCGGCCGCTACGGGTTCGGGGGAGTCCGGCGCCGTGCCGCGTACCGCCTGGCGGAAGGTGCCGAAGCGGGCGGCCGACCGGGACTTCGGGTCGTCGCCGGTACGGGGTTCCGCGGTGGCCGGGGGCGTGGCGTGCGAGCGGCTGCGCTCGGCGTGGGCGAGGGTGCGTCCGCGGCGGCGCTTGGGAAGGCCGCCGGTGGACACGGGACCCTGCTCGTGCCTGGGTGAGTCGTGGGTCGGGACGGGGTCCGGGTCGAGGTCGCCGGCCGCGTGGGCGGCGGCGTACGACACGGGGGACGCGGGGGACTCCCGGGGCGACCGGGACTCCTGTGAGCCCTGCGAGCCGTGTGAGATCCGGGGCTCCGACGATTCCTGGCCGTCCGGGGACCGTGGCGCGGAGGTGCGGCCGTCGACCGCTCTCGGGGCCGACGCGGCGGGCTCGGGCCGGGCCGGCAGCGGGGTCGTGCCGTGCGGGGCGTTCGCCGGCGTGAGGAGGTCCTGCGGGATCAGGACGAGAACGCCGGTGCCGCCGCGGGCGGAGGGCCGGAAGGACACCTTCAGGCCGTACTTGCCGGCCAGCCGGCCGACCACCGCGAGGCCGAGGCGGGTGCCGGTGAGTCCGCCGAGATCGGACGCGTTGACGATGCCCCCGGTGACGGCGCGTTCGGCGCGCCGCAGCTGGACGTCGCCCATCACCAGTCCGCTGTCCTCGACGGAGACGATGACACCCGCCGGGACCTCCTCGACGTACACATGCACTTCGGCGGTGGGCGGCGAGAACTTGGCGGCGTTGTCGAGGAGTTCGGCGAGCACGTGCATGACGCCCTCGGCGGCGTGTCCGGCGACGGCGGCCTCGCTGGCGGAGTGGACGCGCACGCGCTGGTAGCCGCCGATGCGGCCCATGGCGCCGCGCAGGATCGACTCCATGACGATCGGGCGGGCCCAGCGGCGACCCGAGCGCGCACTGGTCAGGACGGCGACGGAGTCGGCCAGGCGGCCCGCCTGCGCGGTGCGGTGGTCGAGGTGGAGGAGGTCCGCGAGGACGTCCTCGTCGGAGTGCTTCTCCTCCATGGCCCGCAGGTCGGCGAGCATGCCGGTGGACAGCGCCTGCATGCGTGCGGCCGCGTTGGCGGTCGCCGAGACCGCGGAGGTCCGGTTGCTGTCGGCCTTCCGGGCACGCTCGGAGAGTTCGGCGTTGATCTCCGAGAGTTCGGCGTTGCGCTCGGTGAGCCGGGCGCGGTCGCCGATGAGCAGTTCCCGCTCCTCGGCGAACTCCTCCGCGAGACGGGCGTGTTCGCGTGCGGCGGTCTCGGTCAGCCGGATCCGTTCCTTGGCCGCGGCCTCGGCCGCGCGGGCACGGTCCCGGGCGGCCTCGTCGGCGATCCGGGCCCGTTCCTGGCCGAACTCCTCGGTCAGCCGGGCGCGTTCCTGCATGAGCCGGCCGACGTCCTTGGTCACGTCGTCGAGGCGACGGAGTATCAGGCGCCTGGTCTGTACGGCGCGGGCGGCCACCGTGACGGCCGCGCACAGCAGCACCGCGGCGGCGCCCGTGCCCCAGGCCAGGGGTGTGCGGGCCGGTTCGGGCGCCAACAGGACGGCGGCCACCACCGCGACCGCGGCCGGGACGGCGGCGGCCAGCGTCGCTTGCGCCGTGGCGCGCAGGGTGGGTCGTTCGCCGGACGGCAGGGGCGGGGTCATCAATCGGTCCTCGGTCGTGTTCTTGGGGGGAGAACGTGTCCTCGGTCGTGTCCTCGGTCGGTCCTGGGCGAGAAGCGACACCTGGTGCTCAACTCGCGGTCACTATATGAGAGTTCGTGATTCGATTGGGGAAGCTTCGGGAAGCGGTTTCATGCCCGACTCGGCATATCGGGGCCTTTCGGGTGCGCGGCCGGGCGGCAGGCACCGGTGCCCGGCCGCATGCTGGAGACATGACGGATCTGGGTGGAGGGCCGGAGGGACGGCCGGAGGGACGGCCGGAACAGCCGGAGGGACGTCCTGGGAGGCGAACCCGGGGGCGCCCCGCCGGACCGCTCGGCGGACCACTCGGGGACGTGCCGCAGAGGCCGCCCGAAACGGCGCCGGAAGAGCTCGCCGAGGAGCTGCGGTCCGAGCTGGCGGGAGCCGTGCGCGGAGAGGTCTCCTTCGACGCGACGGCACGGGCGCTGACCACCATGGACGCCTCCAACTACCGGCGCGTACCGCTCGGTGTGGTGGCCCCGCGGGACGCCGACGACGTGCGCGCGGCCCTCGCCGTGTGCCGCGCCCACGGGGTTCCGGTCGTGGCGCGCGGCGGCGGCACCTCGATCGCCGGCCAGGCCACCGGCACCGGCGTGGTCCTGGACTTCACCCGCCACATGAACCGGATCGTCGCGCTCGACCCGGAGGCCCGTACCGCCGTCGTCCAGCCGGGTGTCGTCCTCGACCGTCTGCAGGAGGCCGCCGCCCCGCACGGCCTGCGCTTCGGCCCCGACCCCTCCACCCACAGCCGCTGCACCCTCGGCGGAATGATCGGCAACAACTCCTGCGGATCCCACTCGGTCGCCTGGGGCACCACGGCGGACAGCGTGCGGGAACTGTCGGTCGTCGGCGCCGACGGGGACACGCGCCGCCTCGGCCGGGACTGGCAGGGCGCCCCGGACGGCCTGCGGGCCCTGGTCGAGAGCGAGTTGGCGCTGCTGCGGACCGGCTTCCCGGACCTCCCACGACGGATCTCCGGATACGCCCTCGACGCGCTCCTGCCCGAGCGGGGCGCGGACGTGGCCCGCGCCTTCTGCGGCTCCGAGGGCACCTGGGGCATCCTCACCGAGGCGGTCGTACGACTGGTCGAGGCGCCCCGCGCGCGGGCGCTGGCCGTCCTCGCCTACCCCGACGAGAGCGCCGCGGCGGACGCCGCCGCCGGTCTGCTGCCGCTGGGGCCGCTGACCGTGGAGGGGATGGCCGCCGATCTCGTGCCCGCGAACGCGGGGCTGCCGCGCGGCGGGGCCTGGCTGTTCGTGGAGACGGGCGGCGGATCGCCGGCCGAGGCACGCGCGCACGCCGACACGATCGTGCGGGCGGCGGACGTACAGGACGCCATGGTGGTCACCGACCAGGCGGGGCAGCGGGCGCTGTGGCGGCTGCGGGAGGACGCGAGCGGCACGGCGACCCGGATTCCGGACGCCGGGAGCGGTCCACCGCACGGCCCGGGCCGCGGGCTCGGCGGCGAGGCCTGGCCCGGCTGGGAGGACTGCGCGGTGCCGCCCGCCCGGCTCGGCGCCTACCTGCGGGACTTCCGCGCCCTGCTCGCGGCCCACGGCCTGCGCGGAACGCCGTACGGGCACTTCGGCGACGGCTGCATCCACGTCCGGATCGACTTCGACCTGATCTCCACAGCGGGCGTCGCCCGCTTCCGGCGCTTCTCCGAGGAGGCCGCCCACCTCGTCGTCTCGCACGGCGGCTCCCTGTCCGGCGAGCACGGCGACGGGCAGGCGCGCGCGGAACTGCTGCCGGCGATGTACGGCGCCGAGATGGTCGGCCTCTTCGAACGGGCCAAGGATCTCTGGGACCCGGACGGCCTGCTCAACCCCGGCATGCTCGTCCGCCCGAACCGGCTGGACGAGAACCTGCGGTTCGCGGTCCTGCCGCACCGTCCGGTGGACGTGGAGTTCGGCTATCCGGCGGACGGCGGCGACTTCTCGGCCGCGGTGCGCCGCTGCGTGGGCGTCGCCAAATGCCGTACGGCATCGGTGCCGGGCGGCGCGGACGTCATGTGTCCCTCCTTCCGGGCGACCGGCGAGGAGGAGCACTCCACGCGCGGGCGGGCCCGGCTGCTGCACGAGATGCTCGCCGGAGAGATCGTCACCGACGGATGGCGCTCGACGGAGGTCCGCGACGCGCTGGACCTGTGCCTGTCGTGCAAGGGATGCAGGTCCGACTGCCCGGTCGGCGTCGACATGGCCACGTACAAGGCGGAGTTCCTGCACCACCACTACGCGGGCCGCCGCCGCCCCGCCGCGCACTACGCCCTGGGGCGGCTGCCCTTCTGGCTCTCGGCGGTGACCCGCACCCGCTCGGCACGGCTCGTCAACTCCCTCGCTTCCCTGCGTCCGTTGGCCGCTCTCGCCAAGCACGCGGCCGGGATCGCCCCCGAACGGGAGATCCCGCGGCTGGCGCGGGAGACGTTCAGCCAGTGGTGGTCGGCCCGATTCCGGAACCGGGTGCGGGCGTACGTGCGCCAGAAGCGGCGGACCGGGGCGGACGGTCCCGGTGGGACGGGCGGTCCCGGCGGAACGGGCGGCGGGAGCGGGGAGCGGCGGGACGCGGACGAACTGTTCCCCGGCTTCGGCGGGAGGACGGTCCTCCTGTGGCCCGACACCTTCACCGAACACCTGGAACCCGCCGTAGGACGCGCGGCCGTAAGGGTCCTGGAGGCCGCGGGACTGGCCGTGCTGCTGCCCCCGAGGACGGTGATGCGGCACGGGCCCATCGGCGACGGCGTCACCCGGGGCCCCCTCCGCCTCGGCACACTGCTGCCGCGCCGCCGCCACCGCGTCTGCTGCGGGCTGACGTACGTCTCGACCGGCCAGCTCGACCGTGCCCGCACCGTGCTCCGCCGCACCCTCGACCTCATGGAGCCCTACCTCGCCATGGACGACGTCCCGGTCGTCGTCCTGGAGCCGAGCTGCGCCGCCGCGCTGCGCACGGACCTCCCCGAGCTGCTGCGCGACGACCCGCGCGCGGCGCGGCTGGCGGCGGCCGTGGTGACCTTCGCGGAGGCCCTGGAACGGTATGCGCCGGGTTGGACCCCGCCACGGCTGGACCGGCCGGCCGTCGGCCAGACGCACTGCCACCAGCACGCGGTCCTCGGCGACGCGGCCGAACGCAGGCTGCGTGACGCGGCGGGCCTGACCGGCGCCCTCGCCGGTGGCTGCTGCGGACTCGCGGGCGACTTCGGCTTCGGGAAGGGCCACGAGGAGGTGTCGAGGGCCTGCGCGGAGGAACAGCTCCTCCCGGCGGTACGGGCGGCCGACGACACCGCGGTGATCCTCGCCGACGGTTTCTCCTGCCGCACCCAGCTGGCCCAGCTGGCCGACCGGCGGGGCCGCCACCTGGCGGAGGTACTGGCCGAGGCGCTGGGGGACGGCCCGCGGGGCGGCGGGTCCGCGGGACGGGCGTGAGCACGCAGGCGATTCCACCGGCCCGAGTCCTTCGAGGAGCGGTTCGCATGACCTGCCGCCGCGGGCGGTCGACCGTGACCGGGGAGGCCGGTCGGACAGCACCGTAAGAGCTTTACGCACCTGGTCGAGTCCATTACTCTGGACCGGCAAGTGCAGTAAGATGGACGAATTCGAGTCGATCCCCTGGAAGGCCCCGTGAACCCCCCCAGCGTCGCCCCGTCCTCTCCGGCCTCGGCCGCCCCCGCCCTGGCACCCGTGCCCGCGGCCGGCGTGCCCACAGCGGGTGGTCCCGGTCGGCGCCGCGCCCTCGGGCCCGTGGGCCTGGTTCTCGCCGGAGGCGTCTCGGTGCAGTTCGGCGGGGCTCTCGCGGTGAGCCTGATGCCCAGGGCGGGCGCCCTCGGCGTGGTGACGCTGCGCCTGCTGGTGGCCGCGATCGTGCTGCTGGTGGTCTGTCGGCCCAAGGTGCGAGGGCACTCGCGCGCCGACTGGAACACCGTGGTCGTTTTCGGCCTCGCCATGGCCGCGATGAACGGACTCTTCTACCAGTCGGTCGCCCGCATCCCGCTCGGCCCGGCCGTCACACTCGAAGTGCTCGGCCCGCTCGCCCTCTCCGTCCTCGCCTCCCGCCGCGCCCTCAACGCGGTCTGGGCGGCCCTCGCCCTCGGCGGGGTCTTCCTGCTCGGCGGCGGAGGCTTCAGCAGCCTCGACCCCGCGGGTGTCGCCTTCGCCCTGGGCGCGGGGGCCATGTGGGCGGCGTACATCATCTTCAGCGCGCGTACGGGCAGACGCTTCCCCCAGGCGGACGGGCTCGCCCTGGCCATGGCGGTCGCGGCGGTGGCGTTCCTGCCGCTCGGGATCGTCGAGTCGGGCTCGAAGCTCCTCGTTCCGACGACGGTCGCCCTGGGCGCGGCGGTGGCCGTGCTCTCCTCGGTGCTGCCCTACACCCTCGAACTCGTGGCCCTGCGCCGCCTCCCGGCCTCCACGTTCGCCATCCTCATGAGCCTGGAACCGGCCGTGGCCGCCATCGCCGGATTCCTCGTCCTCGACCAGACGCTTTCCCTCGTCCAGTCCCTCGCCATCGCCCTGGTCGTCGCGGCGAGCATGGGAGCGGTGCGCACCCAGGTGGGACGGAGAAGGGGCAAGGGGCCGGGCGCCGACCGGCCGTCCTGAACCGACGCCCGGGGACACCGGAAACGGCGATGCCGCAGCGGGGCCGACGCCTCCAGCCCGCCGCCAGTACGCAGCAGGGCCGACGGCGATGCCGCCGCCAGTACGCAGCCGGGCCGACGGCCGTGGCTCGCCCGGGCCGCGACCGTCGGCCGGTTCAGGCACTTCCGCCAGGTACTTCCGGCCCCGGCGCTAGCCCCGCGCCCTCCGCGCAACCCCCCGCAGCTTCCGCGCCACGACCCTCGGCACGTCCACCGCGTGGATCTCCATCACCAGCGTTGTCTCCGACGCCTCCTTCACCGGACGGGCGGCGTAGGGGCGGGCGATGTGGAACCAGCGGGTGCGGCCCAGGCCCGTGAGGTGGGGGACGGCGGCGACAGGCGAGGGGGAGGGGCCGGGCAGGTGCAGGGTCACCGTCCAGCGCCCCGGGCGCAGGCCCTTGACCGGGAGCTCCGCCGTGAACCTCCCGGCGGTCCGGTCGAGCGACGCCGGCACCTCGCGGCGGTCGCCCGCGCCGTTCTCCACATGTAAACGCGGCGCCCCGATGTCCTGAGCGTCCTCACCGGCCAGCGTGCCGGCCACCACCAGCGTGCCCTTTCGCGACCTGTGCCACGACGTCCCGGTCACCTGGCAGGGGGTGTCGTCGCGCGGTACCTCCTGGCCGACATCGAGAGAGAGGTTGCCCCATTTGGTCACGTACGGGGTGACGGTGGTGGGATTGCCCGAGGTCGTTGTCATGATCCACTGGGCAGGTGTCCCCTCGGCCTCGGGTTGTTTCAACCGGACCGTACGGCTGACCCCCTGGGCCCGTACGTCGAGGAAGAGGTTCCACCGGCCGCGGCCCAGCGGGGCGCCGGACGCCGCCGTGGACAGGTCGATGTCGGCGACGAAGCCCGCGTCCGCGTAGCGCGCGTCGTCCGGGAGCCCGGCGACGGCGCGCACCTGCGCGGGGACGCGGACCTCCGGGTGGTTCGCGTCGTAGCAGCGCAGCACCAGTTCGGTGGCCACGTCCAAGGAGGCGACGTTCTCGATGTAGGCGTGGCCGGTCAGCCGCAGTACGCCGTCCTCCTGTCTGTCCGCCGACTCGATCCGGTGGCGCACCGGCAGCCGGCCGGTGACGTCGAACGCGCTGTCCGGCACCCCCACCGCCGTGTCGCGGAAGAGCGGATGCTCCCAGTAGACCCGGCCCCCGTCGACGACGTGACCGCGCCCGGCGTCCTCCTTGGCGTTGCGGATGACCGTCATCACTTCATCGAACCGGTCGGCCCGCAGCAGGTGCAGCAGCAGCCGGTCGCGCGGCGCGAGCTTCTCGATGACCGGGTCGGTGACCCAGTTCTCCACCCAGTCGCGGATCTCCGGGTAGATGTGCTCGCGGATCTCCTCTTCGCTCTCCCGGAGCAGCAGCCACCAAAGCGGGCCGCACAGTTCCCATTCGACATGCCGACGCATGATCTGGTCGCGCCGCGGCCCCGGCTCCAGATAGCGGGCCACCGTCTCGAAGCACAGCCGGGTGCCCTGCATCCGGTGGCTCAGGTTCTGCGCGGTGAGGGTGAGGTTGTTTCCGTTCGCGCGGTCGCGGTGGTAATAGCAGTCGTAGTCCGCGACAACGGATACACCATTCGCGTTGAGGTACGCGGCGGCGGTGAACGGCTTGTCCTCGGTGTTGCGGAACGGTGGGAAGCGCAGCTCCAGCCGTTCCAGCAGCGAACGGCGGAAGAGCTTCCAGCAGCCGAGGGTCGAGTATGCGGCCGAGGAGAATATGTCCGTACGCGGCTGGGAGTTCTTGAAGACCGCGGTGGGCACGGCCCGGCCGCCCACCGAGACCATTTTGCCCAGCACGATGTCGGTGTTGTTCTCGTCGGCCATGGCCACCATGCGGCGCAGCGCGTCAGGGCCCAGGTAGTCGTCGGAGTCGAGGAAGAAGACGTAGTCACCGCGGGCGACGTCGAGGGCGACGTTGCGCGGGACGGCCGCGGTGCCCGAGTTCGCCTGGTGGATGACACGCAGTGAGGGGTACAGAGCGGCGAGCCGGTCGAGCTCTTTGCCGGTGCCGTCGGTCGATCCGTCGTTCACAGCGATGATCTCGAGCCGGTCCGGGCCGATGGTCTGCTCGATCGCCGAAGTGATGCAGTCGGTGAGCTCGGGCATGGCGTTGTAGGCGGGGACGATCACGCTGACTCGGAGTTGGTGCATTGATTTCCTCGGGAACTCGGCGACGATGGCACGTACTCGTTGCCACCCGGGCGGTGCCGCCGTCCAATGCCCAGTTTCCGGCTGCGCCGGGCTTCTGGGCGCGGCCGCTTCTGGGCGGCCGCTTCGGGGTGACGTATGCGAAAGGGTTCGTTGAGTACGGAGGCTTAGATGTCCGAGAACCTCAAATGGTTGTGTTCTCAATCTGAGCGATGCACGGCTGATACCGGAATTTCTTGTTCCGGAGGAAGCGGGGAAGTCCGCCGCCGGCGATGAAGGGTCACCCGGACGAGTTCAAGACCGATGCCGTCGCCGCCGAGATCCGGCGCCGCGGCGGCTCGCGCCCCGACGGCGAGGGTGCTGGAGCCCGCCCGGACGCGGTGTCCTGAGAGCTCGCTTCGCCGGAGTGCCCTGAGAGCGAGGCGCGCCGGACCGCCGTCCGGTGGGACGGCGAGTGGGCGACCCATTTAATGCAAGCACGCTTGATTGTTTCTTCGGGCGCTGCCATGCTCCGTGCCACACACCGTCGTGTCCCGAGGGGAGCGCATCGTGTCCGACGCGTCGTCCGTGGTCTCCGTGATCGGCGATCTGCACCGGGAGAGTGAGGAACTCGACCGGTTGGTGGGGGAGTTGAGCGAGAAGCAGTGGGCGCTCGACACGCCCGCCGGGGGCTGGAGCGTCGCCCACCAGATCGCGCATCTCGCCTGGACCGACCGGTCGGCCCTGCTCGCCGTCACCGACGCCGACGCCTTCGCGAAGGAGGTCGAGAAGGCGATCGCCTCACCCGACGGCTTCGTGGACGAGGGCGCGGAGACGGGCGCCGCGCAGCCGCCCGCCCTGCTGCTCGCCGGCTGGCGCGAAGGGCGGAGAGCCCTGGAGACCGCCCTGCGCGCGGCACCCACCGGAACCCGGTTCCCCTGGTACGGCCCGCCCATGTCGGTCGCCTCCATGGCCACCGGGCGCCTGATGGAGACCTGGGCCCACGGACAGGACGTGGCGGACGCGCTGGGCGTGGTGCGCGAACCCACCGACCGGCTGAAGCATGTGGTGCGCATCGGGGTGCGCGCCCGGGACTTCGCCTTCGCCGTGCACGGCCTCACCGCGCCCGCCGAGGAGTTCCGCGTGGAGCTGGAGAGCCCCTCCGGCGAGATGTGGTCCTACGGCCCGGCCGACGCCCTGCAGCGCGTCACCGGCCCGGCCCTCGACTTCTGCCTGCTGGTGACCCAGCGGGCCCACCGCGCCGACCTCGCCGTACGGGCGACGGGCCCCGACGCCGACCGCTGGCTCGGCATCGCCCAGTCATTCGCCGGTCCGCCCGGCGCCGGGCGCGCGCCCAAGGAGACCGACCGGTGACCGCGGGATCCGAGAAGCGCCCCCTGCGCATCGGAAACGCCTCCGGCTTCTACGGCGACCGCTTCGACGCGCTGCGCGAGATGCTCACCGGCGGCCCGCTCGACGTCCTCACCGGCGACTACCTCGCCGAGCTGACGATGCTGATCCTGGGCCGGGACCGGCTGAAGGACCCCGGACGCGGCTACGCCAAGACCTTCCTGCGGCAGCTGGAGGAGTGCCTCGGCCTGGCCCACGAGCGCGGCGTCCGCCTCGTCACCAACGCGGGCGGTCTGAACCCGGCCGGACTCGCCGACGCCGTACGCGAGCTGGCCGGCCGGCTCGGCATCCCGGTCCGCGTCGCCCACGTCGAGGGCGACGACCTCACGCACCGGTACCCCGGCAGTCTCGCCGCGCACGCCTACCTGGGCGGTGCGGGCATCGCCGCCTGTCTGCGCGAGGGCGCGGACATCGTCGTCACCGGGCGAGTCACCGACGCCGCTCTCGTCACCGGGCCCGCCGTCGCCCACTTCGGCTGGGGTCCGGGCGACCACGACCGGCTCGCGGGTGCCGTCGTCGCCGGGCACGTCCTGGAGTGCGGCACCCAGGCGACCGGCGGCAACTACGCCTTCTTCGCCGACCACGACCCCGCGCGGCTGCGCCACCCCGGTTTCCCGCTCGCCGAACTCCACGAGGACGGGTCGAGCGTCATCACCAAGCACGACGGCACGGGCGGCCTCGTCGACATCGGCACCGTCACCGCGCAGCTCCTCTACGAGACACAGGGCGCCCGGTACGCGGGACCCGACGTCACCGCCCGCCTCGACACGGTCGTCCTCACCCAGGAGGGCCCGGACCGGGTACGGATCGAGGGGGTGCGCGGCGAGGCCCCGCCGCCCACCCTCAAGGTCGGCCTCAACAGGCTGGGCGGCTTCCGCAACGAGGTCGTCTTCGTGCTGACCGGCCTCGACATCGAACGCAAGGCGGAGCTCGTACAGGGCCAGCTGGAGGCCGCCTTCGACGTCGCCAAGTCCCGTCCGGCGGAGGTCCGCTGGGACCTCGCCCGCACCGATCACCCCGACGCGCCCACCGAGGAGACCGCGAGCGCCCTGCTCCGGCTCGTCGTGCGCGACCGGGACCAGGCCGCGGTGGGCCGTGCCCTGAGCGGAGCCGCCGTGGAACTGGCGCTGGCGAGCTACCCCGGATTCCATGTGATGGCGCCACCTGGAGCGGGCTCGCCCTATGGGGTCTTCGAGGATGTGTACGTCCCCCATGACGCCGTGGACCACATGGCCGTCCTCCATGACGGACGCCGGATCGCCGTGCCCCCGGCCCAGGACACGCTCGTACTGGAAACGCCCGAAGACCCGCCCCTGCCCGAACCGCTGTCCGCGGGGCCGACCCGGCGGGCGCCGCTCGGGCTGGTCGCGGGGGCGCGCAGCGGGGACAAGGGCGGGAACGCCAACGTCGGCGTCTGGGCGCGCACGGACGACGCCTGGCGGTGGCTGGCCCATCACCTCACGACGGACACGTTCCGGGATCTGCTGCCGGAGACCCGTGATCTGAAGGTCGTCCGGCACGTCCTGCCCGACCTGCGCGCCCTGAACTTCGTGGTCGAGGGCGTCCTCGGTGAGGGCGTCGCCTCCCAGGCCCGGTTCGACCCCCAGGCCAAGGCCCTCGGCGAATGGCTCCGCTCCCGTCACCTCGATATTCCGGAGGTCCTGCTGTGACCGTGCTTTCCTCCGCGCTGGACCTCAGGAGTCCCGAGTACGCGGCCCACCGCGCGACCATGCTCGGCAAGCTCGCGGACCTGGAGGCCGAGCACGCCAAGGCGCTGGCGGGCGGCGGCGAGAAGTACGTCGCCCGGCACCGCAAGCGCGGCAAGCTCCTGGCCCGGGAGCGGATCGAGCTGCTGCTCGACCCCGACACGCCCTTCCTGGAGCTGTCGCCGCTCGCGGCCTGGGGCAGCGACTACGCGGTGGGCGCCTCGCTCGTCACCGGTATCGGCGTGGTCGAGGGGGTCGAGTGCCTGATCACGGCGAACGACCCGACCGTGCGCGGCGGCGCCAGCAACCCCTGGAGCCTGAAGAAGGCGCTGCGGGCGAACGACATCGCGCTCGCCAACCGGCTGCCCTGCATCAGCCTGGTCGAGTCCGGCGGCGCGGATCTCCCGTCACAGAAGGAGATCTTCATCCCCGGGGGCGCGATCTTCCGCGACCTCACCCGGCTGTCGGCGGCCGGGATCCCCACGGTGGCCGTGGTCTTCGGGAACTCGACGGCCGGCGGCGCGTACGTCCCCGGGATGTCCGACCACGTGATCATGGTCAAGGAGAAGGCGAAGGTCTTCCTCGGCGGGCCGCCCCTGGTGAAGATGGCCACGGGCGAGGAGAGCGACGACGAGTCGCTGGGCGGCGCCGAGATGCACGCGCGCGTGTCGGGTCTCGCGGACTACTTCGCCGTCGACGAGCGGGACGCGCTCCGGCAGGCCCGCCGGGTCGTCGCCCGGCTCAACCACCGCAAGGCGTACGGCGATCCGGTTCCGGCCACGCCCCCCAAGTACGACGAGGACGAGCTCCTGGGGATCGTCCCGGGTGACCTCAAGCATCCGTTCGATCCGCGCGAGGTGATCGCCCGTATCGTCGACGGCTCGGACTTCGACGAGTTCAAGCCGCTCTACGGGACGAGCCTGACCACCGGCTGGGCGAGCCTGCACGGCTATCCGGTCGGCATCCTCGCCAACGCCCAGGGCGTGCTGTTCAGCGCCGAGTCCCAGAAGGCCGCCCAGTTCATCCAGCTGGCCAACCAGCGCGACATCCCGCTGCTCTTCCTGCACAACACCACCGGCTACATGGTCGGCAAGGAGTACGAGCAGGGCGGCATCATCAAGCACGGCGCGATGATGATCAACGCGGTGAGCAACTCGCGGGTCCCGCATCTGTCGGTGCTGATGGGCGCCTCCTACGGAGCCGGCCACTACGGGATGTGCGGGCGCGCCTACGACCCGAGGTTCCTGTTCGCGTGGCCCAGCGCCAAGTCGGCCGTGATGGGCCCGCAGCAGCTCGCGGGCGTCCTGTCGATCGTCGCCCGGCAGTCGGCCGCCGCGAAGGGGCACCCGTACGACGACGACGCCGACGCGGCGCTGCGCGCCATGGTGGAGCAGCAGATCGAGTCCGAGTCGCTGCCGATGTTCCTGTCCGGGCGGCTGTACGACGACGGGGTCATCGACCCGCGCGACACCCGCACCGTCCTCGGCCTGTGCCTGTCCGCGATCCACACGGCGCCCTTCGAGGGCGCGCGCGGTGGCTTCGGCGTCTTCCGGATGTGAGGGATCTCGTGATTTCGAGTCTGCTGGTCGCCAACCGGGGCGAGATCGCCTGCCGGGTCTTCCGCACCTGCCGCGAGGCGGGGGTGCGCACCGTCGCGGTGTATTCGGACGCCGACGAGAACGCCCTGCACACGCGGGTCGCGGACGCGGCGGTGCGGCTGCCGGGCGCGACGCCCGCGGAGACGTATCTGCGGGGCGATCTGATCGTGCGGGCCGCGCTCGACGCGGGCGCGGACGCGGTGCACCCGGGGTACGGGTTCCTGTCGGAGAACGCCGGGTTCGCGCGGGCGGTGATCGACGCGGGTCTTGTGTGGGTCGGTCCTTCGCCGGAGGCGATCGAGGCGATGGCCTCCAAGACCCGGGCGAAGAAGCTGATGGGACTCGCGCCCCTGGAGCGCGTCACCGCCGGGGACCTTCCGGTCCTGGTCAAGGCCGCCGCGGGCGGTGGTGGGCGCGGGATGCGGATCGTCCGCGAACTGGAGCACCTGGACGCCGAGTTGGAGGCGGCCCGCGCGGAGGCGCTGAGCGCTTTCGGGGACGGGGAGGTGTTCGTCGAGCCGTACGTGGAGGGCGGCCGGCACGTCGAGGTGCAGATCCTGGCCGACGCGCACGGCACGGTCTGGCCGCTCGGCACCCGGGACTGCTCCCTCCAGCGGCGCCACCAGAAGGTGATCGAGGAGGCTCCCGCTCCCGGGCTCGGGGACGAACTCACGCGCACGCTGTACGAGTTGTCGGTACGCGCCGCCCGCGCCGTGGACTACGTCGGCGCCGGCACGGTCGAGTTCCTGGTCGCCGACGGCACCGCGCACTTCCTGGAGATGAACACCCGCCTCCAGGTCGAACACCCGGTGACGGAAGCGGTGTTCGGGGTCGACCTGGTGGCCCTGCAGCTCCGGGTCGCGGAGGGGGAGCGGCTGGAGAGCGAGCCGCCGCCCGCCCACGGCCACGCGGTGGAGGCCCGGCTGTACGCGGAGGACCCGGCGGGCGCTTGGGCGCCGCAGACGGGAACCCTGCACCGGATCGCCGTCCCGGACGGCGTCCGCCTCGACACCGGGTTCACCGACGGGGACACCGTCTCCGTCCACTACGACCCGATGCTCGCGAAGGTCGTCGCGCACGGCGCCACGCGCGCGGAGGCCGTGCGGAAACTGGCCGGCGCCCTGGAGCGGGCCACGGTCCACGGTCCGGTCACCAACCGGGATCTCCTCGTCCGCTCGCTGCGGCACGAGGAGTTCACCGGGGCCCGGATGGACACGGGCTTCTACGACCGCCACCTTGCCGCGCTGACCGCGCCCGCCCCCGACCCGCACGCCCCGCTGGCCGCCGCCCTGGCCGACGCGCACGGCCGGTCACGGTTCGGCGGCTGGCGGAACCTCGCGTCGCAGCCGCAGACCAAGCGCTACCGGATGCACGGCGAGGAGCACGAGGCCGCCTACCGGCACACGCGCGAGGGTCTCGCGGCCGACGGGGTGCGCGTGGTGCGCGCCGACGCGGGCCGGGTCGTCCTCGAAGTGGCCGGTGTGCGGCGGACGTTCGAGGTCACGCGGTACGCCGACGGTCAGGTCTTCGTGAACGCCACCGCGCTGACCGAACTCCCCCGCTTCCCCGATCCGGCCGCCGACCGGGCCCCGGGGTCGCTGCTCGCGCCGATGCCCGGCACCGTCGTCCGGGTGGCCGAGGGACTGGCCGAGGGAGCCGCCGTGCGGGCCGGAGAGCCCCTGCTGTGGCTGGAGGCGATGAAGATGGAGCACAGGATCTCCGCGCCGACGGCGGGGACGCTCACCGCCCTGCACGCCGTCGTCGGGCAGCAGGTGGAGGTGGGCGCGCTGCTGGCCGTCGTGCGGGAGGAGGCGCCCGGCGAGACGTCGGGGGAGGCCTTGAGGGACGCGTCGGGCGGGGCGCCGGGCGGGGCGTCGGGGGAGGTGCCGGGCGACGACGCCCGGTGAGAGCGCGCCCCGCCGCCGGGGCGCCGGACCGCACCACCGCGCGGTTGTCCGCCGCGCGGGCGCGAACAGCTACGTACAGCCACGAACAGCCGCAATTCCCGTACCGAACCTCCGTACCGAGGAGCCGTCATGAGCCCTGTCACAGAGACCGACGAACACAAGGCGCTCCGCTCCGCGGTCGCCGCTCTCGGCAAGCGTTACGGCCGCGAGTACATGACCAAGACCGTCGCCGAGGGCGGCCACCCCGACGAACTCTGGTCCGAGGCGGGCAAGCTCGGCTACCTCGGGGTGAACCTTCCGGAGGAGTACGGCGGCGGAGGCGGCGGCATCGCGGAACTGTCCATCGTGCTTGAGGAGTTGGGCGCGGCGGGCTGCCCGCTGCTGATGCTCGTCGTCTCGCCCGCCATCTGCGGCACGGTCATCGCCCGCTTCGGCACCGAGGAGCAGAAGCGGCGGTGGCTGCCGGGCCTGTCGGACGGCACCCGCACCATGGCGTTCGGCATCACCGAGCCCGACGCCGGATCCAACTCGCACCGGATCACCACCACGGCCCGCCGCGACGGCACCGACTGGGTCCTGACCGGCCGCAAGGTGTTCATCTCCGGCGTCGACATCGCCGACGCGACGCTGATCGTGGGCCGCACGGAGGACGCCCGCACCGGCAGCCTCAAGCCCTGCCTGTTCATCGTCCCGCGCGACACCGAGGGGTTCGGGCGGCGGCAGATCGACATGGAACTGGCCAGTGCCGAGAAGCAGTTCGAGCTCACGCTGGACGAGGTGCGGCTGCCGGCCGACGCGCTTGTCGGTGGGGGCCCCTCCCACGCTTTCGGCAGTGGGGGAGAGGACGCGGGACTGCTCCAACTGTTCGCCGGGCTCAACCCGGAGCGGGTCATGACGGCCGCGTTCGCGATCGGCATGGGCCGTTTCGCGCTCGCCAGGGCCGTCGAGTACGCGCGCGACCGCACCGTCTGGAAGGCCCCGATCGGCGCCCACCAGGCCATCGCGCACCCGCTCGCGCAGGCCCACATCGAACTCGAACTGGCCCGGCTGATGATGCAGAAGGCCGCGTTCCTGTACGACTCGGGGGACGACATCGCTGCGGGGGAGGCGGCCAACATGGCCAAGTACGCGGCCGGAGAGGCCTGTGTACGGGCCGTCGACCAGGCGGTCCACACCCTCGGCGGCAACGGCCTCACGCGGGAGTTCGGCCTCGCCTCGCTGATTACGGCGGCACGCGTGTCTCGTATCGCACCGGTCAGCAGGGAGATGATTCTCAACTACGTCTCCCACCAGACCCTGGGCCTGCCCAAGTCGTACTGAGCGCTCTAGGAGAAACCGTGTTCCGCAGCGAGTACGCAGATGTACCGGCCGTCGAGGAACCCATCCACGACGCCGTCCTGGGCCGTGCCGCCGAGCGCGGCGAGACACCCGCGCTCGTCGACGGCGTCGACGGCACCACGATCACCTACGGCCAACTCGACCTGTACCACCGGCGGCTGGCCGCCGCGTTCGCCGACGCGGGGCTGGTCAAGGGCGATGTCCTCGCCCTGCACAGCCCCAACACCATCGCCTTCCCGACCGTCTTCTACGGGGCCACGCGCGCGGGGGCGTCGGTCACGACCGTGCACCCGCTCGCCACGCCGGAGGAGTTCGCCAAGCAGCTGAAGGACTCGTCGGCCCGCTGGATCGTGACCGTCTCGCCCCTGCTGGAGGCGGCCCGGCAGGCCGCCGAACTCGCGGGCGGCGTGCAGGAGATCTTCGTCTGCGACCAGGCGCCGGGGCACCGGTCGCTGGCCGAGCTGCTCGGCGGCACCGCGCCCGAACCGCGGGTCGACATCGACCCCGTCCAGGACGTGGCGGCGCTCCCGTACTCCTCGGGCACCACGGGCGTCCCCAAGGGCGTGATGCTCACCCACCGCTCCATAGCCACCAACCTCGCCCAGCTCTCGCCGGCCATGCCGATGAACCCGGGCGACCGCATCCTCGCCGTGCTGCCGTTCTTCCACATCTACGGGCTGACCGCCCTGATGAACGCGCCCCTGCGGCAGGGCGCCACCGTCGTCGTGCTGCCCCGCTTCGACCTGGAAACCTTCCTCGGCGCCATCCAGGAACACCGCATCACCGGCCTGTACGTGGCACCGCCGATCGTCCTGGCCCTCGCAAAGCACCCGGCCGTCGCGGAGTACGACCTGTCGTCCCTGGAGTACATCGTCAGCTCGGCCGCGCCCCTGGACGCCGCGCTGGCGGCCGCCTGTTCGGCCCGGCTGGGACTCCCGCCGGTGAGCCAGGCGTACGGCATGACCGAACTGTCGCCCGGCACGCACGTCGTCCCGCTGGACGCCGAGAACCCGCCCCCGGGCTCGGTCGGCAAGCTCGTCGCGGGCACCGAGATGCGCATCGTCTCCCTCGACGACCCGGACAAGGACCTCGGGGTCGGAGAGCCCGGCGAGATCGTCGTCCGGGGGCCCCAGGTCATGAAGGGCTACCTGGGCCGGCCCGACGCGACCGCCGCGATGATCGACCCCGACGGCTGGCTGCACACCGGCGACGTCGGTCGTGTGGACGAGGACGGCTGGCTGTTCGTCGTGGACCGCGTCAAGGAACTCATCAAGTACAAGGGCTTCCAGGTCGCCCCCGCCGAACTGGAGGCACTGCTGCTCACCCACCCCGGCATCGCCGACGCCGCCGTCATCGGCTCCTACAACGAGGACAACAACGAGGTCCCGCACGCCTTCGTGGTGCGCCAGCCCTCCGCCGAGGGCCTCTCCGGGGGAGAGGTGATGATGTACGTCGCCGAGCGCGTCGCCCCGTACAAGCGGGTCCGTATCGTCACCTTCATCGACGCGATCCCGAGGGCGGTCTCCGGGAAGATCCTGCGCCGCGAACTGCGAGGCCTGTCATGACCGTCGTCCACGCGGCGCACGAGCGCGGCGTCACCACCCTCACCCTGGACTCGCCGGACACCCGCAACGCCCTGTCGGCCGTCCTCGTCGGCGAGCTGGCCGACGCGCTCACCGGCTGCGGCAAGGACGCCGACGTACGCGCGGTCGTCCTGACCCACACCGGGAACACCTTCTGCGCGGGCGCCGACCTGCGCGACCCCCCGCCACCGGAGGCCTTCGTCGGCCTGCTGCGGCGGATCGTCGAGCTGCGCAAGCCCGTCGTGGCCCGGGTGGAGGGACACGTCCGGGCGGGCGGCCTCGGCCTGCTCGGGGCCTGCGACATCGCGGTGGCCGGCCCGGCGGCGAGCTTCGCCTTCACCGAGGTACGGATCGGGGTCGCCCCCGCCGTGATCTCGCTCCCCCTCCTGCCCCGCGCCGACCCCCGCGCCCTCGCCCGCTACTACCTCACCGGCGAACGCTTCGACACCGCCGAGGCGGTCCGCACCGGGCTCCTGACGGCGGCCGGCGACGACGTGGACGCCGTACTCGCGCCCGTTCTGGACGGGCTGCGCCGGGCCGCCCCGGAAGCTCTCGCCGAGACGAAAGCGCTGCTCACGGCTAAGGTGCTGGAGACCTTCGACCGGGACGCGGCCGACCTGACCGCGCTCTCGGCCCGGCTGTTCTCCTCCGGTCAGGCCCGCGAGGGGATGACGGCCTTCCTCGAACGACGGGATCCCGCATGGGTGGTGTGAGCGCGACGGAACACGCGGCACGTACTCCGCACGTCCCCAAACAGGACCGCAGCCGGGCCACCCGGCAGCGGCTCCTGGCCGCCGCCGTGGCCTGCCTCGCCGAACACGGCTGGGCGGGTTCCACCGTCTCCGTCGTCGCCGAGCGTGCCGGGGTGTCCCGGGGCGCCGCCCAGCACCACTTCCCCACCCGCGAGGACCTCTTCACGGCGGCGGTCGAGTACGTCGCCGAGGAACGCTCCACCGCCCTGCGCGACCTCTTCCCCGACGGCCCCGCCGACCGGCGTGTCGTCGTCGCGGCCCTCGTCGGCCTGTACACCGGGCCGCTGTTCCGCGCCGCCCTGCACCTGTGGGTCGCGGCCTCCAACGAGGACCAACTCCGTTCACGGGTGACCGAGCTCGAAGCCCGCGTCGGCCGCGAGAGCCACCGCATCGCGGTGGACCTGCTGGGCGCGGACGAGTCCCGGCCCGGAGTGCGCGAGACGGTGCAGGGCCTCCTCGACATGGCGCGCGGCCTCGGCCTCGCGAACCTGCTCACCGACGACGCCGCGCGCCGGGAGCGGGTCGTCGCGCAATGGGGGACGGTCGTGGAGGAGGCGCTGGGCTGAGCCCGCCGCGGTGGTCCGTGGTCCATGCCGCCCCCACCCGCCGGTCAGGGGCTGAGACGCTCGATCCGCCAGCTGCCGTCGGGCTCGGCCGCGTAGCGGAGCCGGTCGTGGAGCCGGTTCTCACGGCCCTGCCAGAACTCCACCGTCCGCGGGGCGATCCGGAAACCGCCCCAGTGCGGCGGCACCGGCACCTGCTCGCCCTCCGGATAGCGGGCGCTCAGCTCGGCGTACGAGACCTCCAGCTCGGTCCGCGAGGAGATGACCGTGGACTGCGTGCTCGCCCAGGCGCCGAGCTGTGAGCCGTGCGGGCGGGTGCGGAAGTACGCGGCGGTCTCGTCCCGGCCGGTGCGCCGCGCCGTCCCGGTGACGATCACCTGGCGGGCCATCGGGTGCCATGGGAAGAGCAGCGAGATGTACGGGTTGCCGGCCAGCTCCTCGGCCTTGCGCGAGTCGTAGTTGGTGTAGAAGACGAAGCCCTGTTCGTCGTACTGCTTGAGCAGCACCGTGCGCGAGCTGGGCCGGCCCTCGGCGTCCGCCGTGGAGACGACCATCGCGTTCGGCTCGTGCACGAATCCGTGCACCGCCGCCTGCGCCGCCTGCTTGAACCAGCGGGAGAACTGCTCCATGGGGTGCGCGGCGAGATCGTCCTCGTCCAGGCCCTCGGCGCGGTAATGGGCCCGCATGGCGGCAGGGTCGGCGGCGATCTCCTCGTCCGCCGCCTCGGCGGCCTCGGCCGCGCGCCGGATGAGGGGCTCGGTCGTGGATTCGTCAGGGAAACGATCGTTCACGCGGTCATCCTGCCGTATCCGGGCCGCTCCCGAGGGTGGGTGTGCTTCATCACGCAGTGGCACTCAGTGCCGCGTACTCTCCCCAAAGGTGGCACTCGGAGATATCGTGCTGGTGCCGTTCCGGTTGGAGGACCAGCCGAACGGGGCATCACCGGGGTGTCCGCTTTCGGACCGCGAGTCGGCGGAGACTGATCGAAGAGCATTCGGGAGTCTTCGTATACGACCGTGGAGCCGGTGCGCGGGCCGCACATTGTCGACCGTCGCCCGGACAAGGGCACAGGGGCACGCACACCCCCACAACACCATCCGTCGTACACATCACGAGGAGCCGCCTGATGTCCGACTTCGTACCCGGACTCGAAGGAGTCGTCGCGTTCGAGACGGAGATCGCCGAACCGGATAAGGAGGGCGGCGCTCTCCGGTACCGGGGCGTCGACATCGAGGACCTCGTCGGCCATGTCTCCTTCGGCAACGTGTGGGGACTTCTCGTCGACGGCGCCTTCAACCCCGGCCTGCCGCCCGCCGAGCCGTTCCCGATCCCCGTCCACTCCGGCGACATCCGTGTCGACGTGCAGTCCGCGCTCGCCATGCTCGCCCCCGTCTGGGGCCTCAAACCCCTCCTCGACATCGACGAGCGGCAGGCCCGCCACGACCTCGCCCGCGCCGCCGTCATGGCCCTGTCGTACGTCGCCCAGTCCGCCCGCGGCCAGGGCCTGCCGATGGTCCCGCAGAACGAGATCGACAAGGCCCACTCCGTCGTCGAGCGGTTCATGATCCGCTGGCGGGGCGAGCCCGACCCCAAGCACGTCGCCGCCGTCGACGCCTACTGGACCTCGGCCGCCGAGCACGGCATGAACGCCTCCACCTTCACCGCGCGCGTGATCGCCTCCACGGGCGCGGACGTCGCCGCCGCGCTCTCCGGCGCCGTGGGAGCCATGTCGGGCCCGCTGCACGGCGGCGCCCCCTCCCGTGTCCTCGGCATGATCGAGGAGATCGAGCGCACCGGGGACGCCGACGCCTACGTCCGGCACGCCCTCGACAAGGGCGAACGCCTGATGGGCTTCGGCCACCGCGTGTACCGCGCCGAGGACCCTCGCGCGCGGGTGCTGCGCCGCACCGCGCGTGAACTGGGCGCCCCCCGCTTCGAGATCGCCGAGGCCCTGGAGAAGGCCGCCCTCGCCGAGCTCCACGCCCGCCGCCCGGACCGTGTCCTCGCGACGAACGTCGAGTTCTGGGCGGCCATCGTCCTCGACTTCGCCGAGGTCCCGGCGCACATGTTCACGTCCATGTTCACGTGCGCCCGCACCGCGGGCTGGTCGGCGCACATCCTGGAGCAGAAGCGCACGGGCCGCCTGGTGCGCCCGTCCGCCCACTACGTGGGCCCCGGCTCCCGGGGCCCCCAGGAGATCGAGGGATACGGGGACATCGCGCGCTGACCGCGCCCACCGGCCCGTGTCCGCCGCCGGTCATCACGCGGGAGCGAGCAGCTCCGTGTGGTGGCGGGCGGCGACGAGAGGGTGCGCCCGCAGCTTGCCCTTCAGTTCGTTGAAGCCGTACTCGGCGAAGAGCGGGTTCGACGGATCGTCGGTGACGCCGGGCGCGGCCGAGGCGTGCGGGAAGGGCAGCGGCTCGATCCGGGCGTCGAGGCGCGGGTTGTAGAAGAAGGGGACCGAGAACCGCTCGGTGGCCCCGGCCGGGCTCACCACCCGGTGGTTGGTCGCCACGAGATACCCGTTGGTCGCGACCTCCAGGAGCTCGCCCAGGTTGACCACGAAGGCGCCCGGCAGCGGCGGCACGTCGTGGAAGAGGCCGTCCTCGCGCTGCACCTGAAGGCCGCCGACCTGATCCTGGAGCAGCAGCGTCAGGAACCCGTAGTCCTTGTGGGCGCCCACGCCCTGGTCGGCGCCGTCCCGCGCGCTCCCCGGATACCGCACCAGCTTCAGATGGGGATGCGCCCGCTCGCCGAAGACCGGGTCGTAGAAGCCGGCGGGCGCCCCGATGGCGGTGAGCAGCTCACGCAGCAGCCGCGCGGCGACCGCGCTCAGCCGTTCGATCCAGGCCAGCGCCGCCGTCCGCAGCTCCGGCAGCGCGGCCGGCCACTGGTTCGGCCCCTGGAGCCACCAGTACGCGGGCTCACCGGGACCGGGTGTCCGCGCGGGCCGCTCGGCCCCTATGTCGAGCTGGTCCCGCCAGTCCCGGCTGCCGCCGGTCCGCTCGTCACCCGTCCGGGTGTACCCGCGGAAGTGCGGCGAGCCGATGTTGTCGATGGCCAGCCGGTCGGCCTCGGGGAGCGCGAAGAACCGGTGCATGGCCCGCAGCAGCGCGCCGGTCTCGGTCTCGCTCACCCCGTGCCCGATGAGCTGGAAGAACCCCACGTCGTGGGCGGCGCTGTGCAACTGCCCGTGCAGCAGCGCCCGTGCCTGCGGGCCGCGGTCGGCCGCGGAGAGATCGATGATCGGGAGCTGCTGGTACGAGGGGATGTGCCGCCCGTTCCGGGCAGGCGTGGAAGACGTGTTCGTCGTCATGAGATGCGTCCGCGGGGTGTACGGGTGCCCGGGCGGCCGCCAGGGGTGGGGCGGGGGCCACGGGTGCCGGGTGAGGGAAGCGGTGCGAAGGGGGCCGGTCAGGCAGAGCGCCGACAGCCCATGCTCGTGACGCGCACGTAGTCCACGTGGCGGCGTCGAACGAGCATCGGAGGCATGGCGACAGCGTACCGCCGCCCCCGCGATCCGCCTGTGACCTGGATCACTCACGCCGGGGATCCGCCCGTCGAACGCGAACGACCCGCGAGCTCGGGTCCCTCCGCCTGGCGGCGACGGGGCCGGCCGGACGCACCGGCGAGCTCGCGGGTCGGGTGACTGCGTTGGATTGGGCCGGCTGCATGCACATCGCACATGCTGGTCCGGCGCCGAACCGAGTCCGACAACGGGCCGCTAGCCCGCAGCCACCTCGTATGTCCGGGTTTCCGTCATTAGCCGAACCACCTCCTCTCCTACGTGGGCAGCACTCTAGGAAGACATCCGAGGAGCCTCAAGCGATTTATGGAGAAGTTCCGGACGGAGGCTCCTGGGGCGGGCGGGGCGGGATTCCGGCGTACAACGATTTCTTCCCATCTTCGGGGAACGAGGTGTGGGCTGGGTCACGTTCGAGTTGAATGGTGACGAGTGAGTGAACTGTCGCGTCGTACACGCGGACGCAGCCTGCAGGGGGTCCAGGTGAGTGCTTCCCGGCGTAGTGGGACCACCGACGAGCTGGGGCCGGACGAGCCCGAGCGGGACGGCTCGGATCTGCTTGCCGCGCTCCTGGACGGAATGGACGCGGCTCTGTGCGCCTTCGACGCCGACGGGGTCCTCACGCACTGGAACCGCGAGGCCGAGCGCATTCTCGGGTGGACGGCGGCCGAGGCCGTGGGGCGGCGTGGATTCGCCGGCTGGGCCGTGCGGACCGCGGACGCCGAGGAGGTCGAGGCCCGGCTGATGTCCGCCATGGAGGCACCCGGCCGCCAGGTGCACGAGTTCGCGCTCCTCACCAAGGACGGCGGCCGGGTGCTCGTCCGCACCCAGTCCGCGGCCGTCCGCGGCCCGGAGGGCAAGCCCGCCGGGGTGTACTGCGCCTTCAGCGAGGTGCACACGCAGATCGACCTGGAGCGGTCCATAGCCCTGAGCGAGGCGCTCTTCGAGGACGCGAGCTGGGGCGTGGTGCTGGTCGACGCCGATCTGCGGCCCGCCGTGGTCAACGCGCACGCCGCGCAGGCCCTCGGGACCGGCCGCACCTCCGTCCTCGGCCGTCCCCTGGGTGAACTGCTCTCCCAGGGCGTCGAGGAGCTGGAGAGCGCCCTCACCCACGTCCTGTCCGAAGGCGCGCCGCCGGCACCCGCTGAGATGTGGGTGAGCGTGCGCACGGCGGAGGGCGAGAAGCGGCGCTGCTGGCTCAGCGGCTTCCTGCGGCTCGCCTCGCCGCTCGCGGAGGAACCCGTACCGCTCGGCGTCGGCTGGCTCTTCCAGGACGTGACCGAGGCCAAGCGGACCGAGCAGGAGGCGGCGCTGCTGCGCTTCCGGGCCAACCAGCTGCATCGCGCCGCGCGGGCCGCGGCCGAGTGCGAGGACCCGGGCGAGGCCGCCGCCGTCCACCTCGACTTCGCCCTCGCGGGCTTCGCCGACCACGCCCTGGTCGACCGGGTGGCCGGGGGCCCGCTCGCGGACGGGGAGGGGCCCGTGCGGCTCGTCCGGACCGTCGCCACGCCCGCCGGGTCGCCCGGACCGAGCCTCGTCACCGGGAAGGCCGGACTGCCCCTGCGCTACGGGGAGGGGCACCCCGCGCTCCAGTGCGTGGAACGCGCCGGGTCGGTACGGGCCGACGCGGCCGCGGCCGCCCCCGAACAGGCGCGCGAGTGGGCGCTCGCCCGGCAGTGGCCGCGGGACTCCGTGCACGCCCTGTGCGCGGTGCTGCGCAGCCGCGGGCGGACGCTGGGAGTCGTGACGTTCCTGCGGAGCGCGGGCCGCAACCGGTTCGAGCGCGCGGACACGATGTACGCGGAGGACGTGGCCGTAAGGATCGCGATGGCCCTGGACCTGGAGGAGCTGGCGGGGAAGGACTGAGGTCGCTTCAAGGGCCGGTCCGAGGACGATCAAGAGCCGGTCGAGAGGACGCTTGCAGAGCCGACCCGAGGACGCCTCCGGAGCCTCCTCGGCGCCGCGTCGGCCGGCGCTCCGTCCCAGGGGCCCCGTGTGCCTCCCGGCGGCGGTGCAACTTCCGGCCGGCGCCGGTGGGGGTCTTGTGAGCGCCGGTGGAGCACCCGGCCGGGGCCGGTGGAGCGTCCCGTCGGCGCCGGTGGAGCACCCGGCCGGGGCCGGTGGAGCGTCCCGTCGGCGCCGGAGGAGCACCCGGCCGGGGCCGGTGGAGCGTCCCGTCGGCGCCGGAGGAGCACCCGGCCGGGGCCGGTGGAGCGTCCCGTCGGCGCCGGTGGAGCACCCGGTCAGCGCCGGTAGAAGATCCGGTCTCCGTACTCCGTCATGACCCGTCCGTTCCACTCGTGGCCGCCGTCGACGTTGCCCGAGCGGAGCAGGGGCGGTTCGACGCCGCGGTCCGCGAGGGCGCCGGCTGCGGTGGCCATCACGGCCTGGAGCAGGGCCGAGGTGACGACGGTCGAGGCGGGGGCGAAGGGCGCCTCGATGGAGTCCAGGGTGAGTTCCGCGTCGCCGACCGGGATCCGGGAGTCGAGGACGAGGTCGCAGTGGTCCTTGAGGTAGGTGCCCGACACGTGCCGGGACTTCGTCTCGGTGGCATAGGCGACGGAGGTGACGCCGATGACCTTGACCCCCAGGGCGCGGGCGTTCATGGCCATCTCCACGGGGAGCGCGTTGCGCCCGGAGAGCGAGATGATCACCAGCAGGTCGCCGGAACGCAGCGGGCTGGAGTCGAGGACCGCGCTCGCCAGACCGTCGACCCGCTCCAGGGCGGATCCCAGCGTCGCGGGCATGACGTCGACGCCCACCACTCCCGGCACGGCGAGCAGGTTCATCAGGGCGAGGCCGCCCGCGCGGTAGACGATGTCCTGCGCGGCGAGCGAGGAGTGCCCCGCGCCGAAGGCGAAGAGCCGGCCGCCGTCGACGACCGTGTCGGCGATCAGGGTCCCGGCCGCCTCGATCTCCCCGGCGTCCTCGTCCCGTACCCGCCGCAGCAGGCCGATCGCGGCGTCGAAGAACTGCCCGGCCAGCTTGCTGTCGCTCATCGGCGAAGCCCCTTAGAAGTCACGTCGGCGTGGACGTCTCGTCGGCGTCGGATCGGTGCGGGGCGGGTGCACGGCTGAACCGGTCGCCCCGGTGCGGACGTACTCCCGTCGTGTCGCGGATCACGTTGCGGTCTGGACCACTGCCCTGTCAATACGTCCCTCGGGGGCGTCGCCGAGCACGGCGGCCGGGGGGTGTGCGTTCGGGCGGGGGTGCCCCGCCCGAACGGATTCCAGGGCAATCGGCATCAAGCGGTTTCAACGGCGAGGCACGGTTGTCAGTGCTATGCGTCAGAATTGAGTTCAGGGCCAGCGCACACGCCGGTGGGCCATCGAGTCTCCGGCAGAGCTAATCGAGGGGCACGAATGTCCGGACTGATCGACACCACGGAGATGTATCTCCGCACCATCCTCGAGCTGGAGGAGGAAGGCGTTGTCCCCATGCGCGCCCGGATCGCGGAGCGGCTCGACCAGAGTGGCCCGACCGTGAGCCAGACGGTGGCGAGGATGGAGCGCGACGGTCTGGTGGCGGTGGCAAGCGACCGGCATCTGGAGCTCACGGACGAGGGCCGGCGGCTGGCCACGCGCGTCATGCGCAAGCACCGCCTCGCCGAGTGCCTGCTCGTCGACGTGATCGGCCTGGAATGGGAGCAGGTGCACGCGGAGGCCTGCCGCTGGGAGCACGTGATGAGCGAGGCGGTGGAGCGGCGCGTGCTGGAGCTGCTGCGCCACCCGACCGAGTCCCCGTACGGAAACCCGATCCCGGGCCTGGAGGAGCTGGGCGAGAAGGACGGAGCGGACCCGTTCCTGGACGAGGGCATGGTGTCGCTGGCCGAGCTGGACCCCGGTCTGGACGGCAAGACCGTGGTCGTACGGCGGATCGGTGAGCCGATCCAGACGGACGCGCAGTTGATGTACACGCTGCGGCGGGCGGGCGTGCAGCCCGGCTCCGTGGTCAGCGTGACCGAGTCGGCCGGCGGGGTCCTCGTGGGCAGCGGCGGTGAGGCAGCGGAGCTGGAGGCCGACGTCGCCTCCCATGTGTTCGTCGCCAAGCGCTGACACCGTCCGCGGGCGTACCGGTGGCCACGCCACCGCTGACCCCGCCTCCGGGGGCATTCGTCCGGAGGCGGCGCTTCCGGTGGCAGCCGCTTCCGGTCGCCGGGATTCCGGTACCTGTGCTTCCGTTGATGGCAGCACCGGTAGCCGTACTTCCGGAAGGTGCACTTCCGGAGGTCAGGCTTCCGGTTCCGGGCTTTTCTCCGTCCGCGCTTCCGGTACCCGCGAGGGGCAGCTCCCGGACACCGGCTCGGGGGTCGGCGGTCGCTGACCTCGGCGTCGGCGTCCGGGAGTACGCCGGACATCGTGGGGCGCACGCGGTCCGCCGCACGCCGGGCCTGTCAACTGCCGTGACAGCAGGGGCGGTTGTGATGGTTTCGCGACCTGGTCGATACGAAGATTCAGTGTGCGGAATCGCAGCGCCCGGACCGTTTGCGTGCGAGGCTGTCGCATGAGGCATATGACCTGAGGGCTCTTGACCGTGTCCGAGAGCGATGGTGCGCGGTCGGGGAGGGGGCGTAAGGATGTGCCGCAGATGTGGAGAGGGCCCCGGCGCCAACTGGCGCCGGGGCCTGTCCTCCCCTGTGCTGACCCGGAGCCCCGAGCTCCCAGGGTCATTCCCCTCGGACCGTCTTCCCCGAGCGGTCCGCCTCCCGCAGAAGATCTCCCCGCGGGGGCGGCGGTCAATCCTTGCGGGTGGTCACTCGAACGAGGGGTGTTGCGGCCGGAAAGGCCAGTTTCGAAACCCCATTCGATAACGTGGCGATGTGGCTGGAGTACACATAGGGACACCGGGCAACACGGCAGGAACAGCGGCAGGAAGCGGTACGAGTGGACCGGCCGGCACGTGCGGGAGCGGGCCGGTCCGAGCGAGCCAGGGGGGTGCCATTACCGATGGTGCGGCGCATCGACGTGACAGGAGCGGGCGGTGTGCGCCTGGCTGCCTGGGAGTTCGCCGATCCCCCCAAGAGCGACCCGCCGAGGTCCTCCGAGGCGCCCGGCGTGCTGTTATTGCACGGCCTGATGGGCCGCGCCTCGCACTGGGCGTCCACCGCCCGCTGGCTCTCCGAGCGGCACCGCGCGATCGCCCTCGACCAGCGAGGACACGGCCAGAGCGACAAGGCCCCGGAGGCCGAGTACACCCGTGAGGCCTACGTCGAGGACGCCGAAGCCGTCCTCGACCAGCTCGGTCTCGGACCGGCCGTCCTCATCGGCCACGCGATGGGCGCGCTGACCGGCTGGCAGCTCGCCGCCAAGCGCCCCGATCTCGTCCGCGCCCTGATCATCTGCGACATGCGGGCCTCGGCACTGGGTGCCGCCTCGCAGCGCGAGTGGGAGGACTGGTTCAAGGCCTGGCCCGTCCCTTTCGCCACCCTCGCCGACGTACGGAAGTGGTTCGGTGAGGACGACCCCTGGGTGGAGCGCCGCAACCCCTCCCGCGGCGAGTTCTACGCCGAGGTGATGCACGAGTCCTCCGACGGCTGGCGCCCGGTCTTCGAGCCGGAACAGATGCTCAAGTCCCGCCAGACATGGGTGTACGACGCCCACTGGGAGGAGCTCGCCCAGGTCCAGTGCCCCGCTCTGGTCGTACGCGGCCTCGACGGCGAGCTCGGCCGGGCCGAGTCCCAGGAGATGGTCCGGGTCCTCCCGCGTGGCCAGTACGCGGAGGTCGCCGACGCCGGCCACCTCATGCACTACGACCAGCCGGAGGCCTGGCGCGCCGCGATCGAGCCGTTCCTGGACGGCGTGCTCACCGGCTGAAGCGGGTGCGCTCGCACTCCGGCTCTCACCCCTTGCTGACCGCCGCCAGGATCTCCGGCAGCCGCCGGGCCGTCCGGGGTGCCGCCAGCCGGAGCCCCAGCAGCGTGATCAGCGCCCCGTAGACGGACCCCACGGGCAGCAGCAGCCAGGTCCAACGGTCCCCGTCCGCGCTCACGTTCAGCCAGATCGTGAGGACGATGACGGGGGCGGCGAGCAGCGCGGCCGAGACCATGCCGCCGAAGATGGCGATCCAGGCGAGGCCGGCCTGGCCGGGGGCCACGTTCTTGTAGCCCTCCTGAGGGATGGAGTACGGGAAGCGGGCCGAGGACCACGCGCCGGTCGCCAGCATCGCGCCGAGCAGCGCGAAGGACAGGCCGAGCACCTCGGGCAGCTTCCTCCACTCGTGGAGCAGCCCGGTCGTCAGGGCGGTCACGAGCGTCGCGTACGGCAGGGTGATCAGCAGCAGGGCCAGCGCCCGCCCGCGCAGTTCGACGTACGCGTCGCGGGTCGAGGAGATCGTCAGCGCGACCATCCAGAACGCGGACGTGTCCTGCCCGAACTGGTTGTACATCTGGATCCCGAGCATCCCCGCCGCGAAGCACGCGAAGTAGACGGAGCCGGTGCCCTGGAGCGCGTTGAACACCGGCACGATCAGCCCGATGGCCAGCGAGGTCACCCACGCCGCCTTGGTCTTCGGGTCGCGCCACACGTACCGCAGGCTGCGCTCCATGACGGTGCCGGTGCGTCCGGCCGGCAGCAGCCGCGCGAACCCCGACGAGCCGCGCTCCCGGCCCACGGGCTCCGCGGCCCGGAGCGTGGACCCGTCGGGCGAGGTCATCAGCCGCGTCAGGTGACGGGACCAGAGCGCCAGCAGCCCCGCCAGGGCGGCCGCGCACAGCGCGAGCTGGACGATCCCGGCCCCGTACGATCCGCCGCTCACCGAGTCCACCGCGCCGATCGCCGACGCCGGCGGGATCCAGCGCAGGACGTCCGTGACCGGGTCCAGCTTAGACAGGCCGCCCGCCGAACCGAGCCGCTGCGCGCCGAAGTTGACCAGCTGGGCGCCGACCGCGACGACCAGTCCGCTGAGCACCGCCAGGTCGCGGCCCTTGCGGCTGGACAGCAGCCGGATGTTGGCGGCCGCGACGGCCCGCGCGAGGGCCACACAGACCAGCAGGGCGAGCACGAGGGCGACCACCGCCGTCGCGTACGCCGCCGCCCCGTGCGCGACCGAGACCACCGAACCGAGCAGCAGACAGAAGGTGAAGAGCGGTCCGACGCCGACCAGCGAGGCGGCCAGCAGCGCCCGGACGAGCGGCCGCGGCCGCAGTGGCAGCATCACCAGCCGCGTCGGATCGAGCGTCTCGTCGCCGCTCGGGAAGAACAGCGGCATCACGGCCCAGCCGAGCGCCAGGATCGCCACCAGCAGGACGCCCACGGCGGTGGCGTGCGCGTTGCCGCGCAGCGCGATCAGGCCGAGCAGCTGCAGCACGGCGAAGAGCAGTACGAGCACCGTGGACACGATGAACGCGGCCCGCCGCCCGGCCGACTGCCGCAGGCCGTTGCGCAGGAGCGACAGCTTCAGACGTACGACGACGGGGGTGATCGACGCGGCGGAGACGCCGGTGAGGGCGCTCACCGGGGAGCCCCGCCACCCAGCCAGTCCAGGTCGGCCGTGGTGCCGCGGCCTTGCGCGCCGACCAGCTCCAGGAAGGCCCGCTGGAGAGAGGGCGCGCTGCCGCGCACGTCGGCCAGCGGGCCGTGCGCGCGGATGCGTCCGGCGACCATCACGGCGACCCAGTCGCACAGCGACTCGACCAGCTCCATCACATGGGAGGAGAAGACGACGGTGGCGCCGGACGCGGTGTACCGCTCCAGGACGCCCCGGATGGTCTGCGCCGAGACCGGGTCGACGCCCTCGAACGGCTCGTCGAGGAAGAGGACTTCGGGGTTGTGGAGGAGGGCGCAGGCCAGACCGATCTTCTTGCGCATGCCGGTCGAGTAGTCGACGACGAGTTTGTGCTGCGCGCCCGCGAGGTCGAGGACGTCGAGGAGCTGGGCGGCGCGCTTGTCGACCTCGGCGCCGGGCAGTCCCCGCAACCGGCCGGTGTACCCGAGCAGTTCGCGCCCGGAGAGCCGCTCGAAGAGCCGGAGTCCCTCGGGCAGCACGCCGATCCGCGCCTTCACCTCCACCGGGTCGCGCCACACGTCGTGGCCGACGACCTCGACGGTGCCCTGATCGGGCCTGAGCAGCCCGGTCACCATCGACAGCGTGGTGGTCTTTCCCGCCCCGTTCGGTCCCACGAGCCCGATGAACTGTCCCGCGGGAAGCTCCAGATCGATCCCGGCCACGGCGACCTGCCCCCCGAACCGCTTCCAGAGCCCCCGCACACGTACGGCGGGCACGCCGCCGTCCTTCGCTCCCTCGCTCATACAGGCACCCTAAGCGCCTACGGCCGTCCGTCACCCGTCCCTGCCGGTCTCTTGCCGATCTCCGTGGACCTCTGTCGGCCTCGGTGGACCTCTGTCGACCTCAGCCGATCTCCCGCGGACCGCTACGGACTCCCGCGGACTCCAGCGGCCCCCGCGGACGGGGCCTCTACCGATCCCGTCCGCAGGCGTAGGCCAGCGGCGAGATCAGTTCCTCCGCGTCCGGCAGCCAGCGGTTCGCGGGCGTCGGCGGGCAGGCCCACTGCACGGCACCCCGGGAGCCGAACCGGGTCGGCGGCGCGGCCACATAGGCGCCCTCGCCGAGCGTGACGAGGTCGAGCGAGGCGGGCGGCCAGCCCAGCGCCCGTACCAGATCGGGGACCTTCGCCGCGGCGCCCGGCAGCACGAAGAAGTGCATGCGCCGGTCCGGTGTGCAGGTCACGGGACCGAGGGTGAGCTCCATCCGCTCCATGCGGGCGAGCGCCAGGAACCCGGCCGACTCGGGCACGTCGATCGCGTCGAACGTACGCCCCGTGGGGAGCAGGATCGACGCCGTCGGCCGTATCGACCAGAGCCGGCGCGCGACGGTCGCACTGCCCGTCGCCTGCGTCGCCCAGTCCTCCCGCGCCGGATGCGCCCCGGGCACGGCACAGACGGGTTCGCCGCAAGAACAGAGCTGCACCCCGCCGGCCGCTTCCAGCCAAGTGCCGGGGAACACGTCCCAGTGGCGTTCCTCGGCGTAGCGCACGGCGGCTTCCCGCAGCGATTCGCCACGCTGCTGGGGGATCTGTGCGGACTCGGTGCCTGCGATGGTCTCTTCCACGTCGATCTCAACTCCCGCGTCCACCTCGGGTTACGGGGGACACACGCGCGGGGGAGGAGCATCGATTCCCCGCCTGGGGCGCATGGATGCACGTGTGGGGGCGCGCAGGGGGAACGGCAGCCGGTAGTGGGTAATCAGGGATGGGGTCGGGCAACCGCCCTTACCCCGGCAATCCTCACATGTCCCGCATCTTCGGCATGTCTGCGGGGCATTGATCTTCCTGGCCGGCTTCATTCGGTGGTCGGCCGGTGAGGACACGTCAACTCGGTGCGTGGGCAGGCACCGCAGCCACAGGGGGTACGCCATGGCCGCAAGGCCTCTCATCGCCAGGCAGCCGAACGAACGACTGCAGGCGCTCATCCAGGAAGCGGGCTGCTCGAACGCCGGGCTGGCCCGCCGGGTCAACATGTGCGGAGCGGAGCACGGACTCGATCTGCGCTACGACAAGACGTCCGTCGCGCGCTGGCTGCGCGGCCAGCAGCCGCGGGGACGGGCTCCGGCGATCATCGCCGAGGCGCTCGGCCGCAAGCTCGGCAGGACGGTCACGATCGACGAGATCGGCATGGCCAACGGGAAGAACCTGGCGTCGGGCGTCGGTCTCCAGTTCTCGCCGACCATACTGGGCGCCATCGAGCAGGTCTGCGAGCTGTGGCGCAGCGACGTGGGGCGACGGGACTTCCTCTCCGGGTCGTCCGTCGCCGCCTCCGCGCTCGTCGAGCCGAGCCGCGACTGGCTGATCTCGTCGCCGGACTCGCAGGTCGCCCGCTCGGCGGGCCCGCGCGTCGGGCTCTCGGACGTGGCGGCGGTCCGCGCGATGACCCAGGCCCTCGTCCAGCTCGACCACCAGTACGGCAGCGGCCATGTGCGCCCTGTCGTCGTGCACTACCTGAACAGTGTGGTCTCCGGGCTGCTCGCCGGTTCCTACCGGGAGGCGGTCGGACGCGAACTGTTCGCCGCCGTGTCCCGGTTGACGGAACTCGCCGGCTACATGGCCATCGACACCGGTCAACCCGGGCTCGCCCAGCGCTACTACATCCAGGCGCTGCGGCTCGCCCAGGCGGCCGGCGACCGCGGGTACGGCGGATACGTCCTGGCCGCGTCCATGAGCCACCTGGCCGCCCAGCTCGGCAACCCGCGCGAGATCGCGCAGTTGGCGCGCGCGGCCCAGGAGGGGGCGCGCGGGCGGGTGACACCGCGGGCGGAGTCGATGTTCCACGCCGCCGAGGCGCGCGGGCACGCGCTGATGGGCGACGCGCGCGCCGCGCAGGTGGCGTCCGGGCGGGCCGTCACGGCGCTGGAGAACGCCGACGAGGCCTCCGGGGACGACCCGACGTGGATCGCGCACTTCGACGAGGCTTATCTGGCCGACGAGTTGGCCCACTGCCACCGGGACCTCGGCCAGGCCGAGGCCGCCGCGCGGTGCGCCGAGGAGTCCCTGGCCGGCCATCCCGAGTCGCGTGCCCGCCGCCGGGCCATCGGCTACGTCCTGCTCGCCACGGCACAGGTCCAGCAGCGTGAGGTGGAGCAGGCCTGCCACACCGGTCTGCGGGCCGTCGAACTCCTCGGCACCCTCCGTTCCAACCGCGGCGCCGAGTACCTGGAGGACCTGCAGCAGCGCCTGGAGCCCTTCCAGGACGAGGCCGTGGTACGGGAGTTCGGGGCGCGCATGGAGTTGCAGGCGGCGGCGTGAACGCACGCGTGGGGCGCATGGGTTGAGTCGTGGCGCCGCTCGGCGTGGACGGAGCGGGTGCGTCCCGCTGGGGGCGCACGCCGCGTGCGCCCCCAGCGGGACGCACCCCGTGCGCTCCGTGGGCGCGTGCGCTCCGGCACGGGTGTCCGAGTGGGCGTTCGGGTGGCGGTTTGGTGTGGGGACTTGGGGAGCCGTCAGGGGGCGGCGGCGCGATCGCCCGGGTTCCGGAGCGGGTGTGATCATTTCTCTGCCGCGCCTTCGGGTCCCCTCGAATGAACATATTGCCCGTAGGGGCGTGAACGCCGGGAAAACGTGGGCGCTGTGAGCGAGGGGGGTGAAATACAGCGCATTCGGGGGCGGTTTCGTTACCCGTGTCACAACGTGCGCGGGTCACCGCAGGTGCTGCGTAGCACGGGGTTGTGGGGACCCGGTAGCGTGAGCCGATGATTCCGAAGGTCCCCCATTCGTAGGAGTCCCGGTGACGCAGAGTGGACAGGGCGAGGAGCCCTCGGCGCGGCCCGCGCGCGAAGGCATCGTGCTGCCCTCCGACGGTAGCGAGCCGCTGCTGCCGGGTACGACGGGTGACCGTGTGGCCCCGGTGAGCACCTCCGCCTGGGGTGGGCAGTGGGGTCCCGACCAGTCGGCCGCCCCGGCCCCGCAGCCCGCCGACGGCTGGGGTGCGCCGGTGAACGCCACCCAGTCGTGGGAGGCCTCCGCACACTCCGAGCCCCAGGGCTGGCCGGGGTCTGATCAGCACGGCGCACAGCAGGCGCAGGGCTTCGCCCCGCAGGGCTCCGGCTCCGGACCGCTCCCGCCCGAGACCGCGCAGCCCTCGTCGTACGGCGCCCAGAACGGCTATGCGCCGGGGGCGCACGGCTCGCACGCGGCAGCCGGATACGACGGCTACGGCAACTACGGGGCCCAGGAGCAGGGCGGCCACGCGGGGCAGGGTGTGTCGATGCCGGCCGGCGGCGAAGACGGGGCGACTCAGTACATCCCGTACATACCGGCCGCCCCGGGTGGTGACGAGGGGGCGACGCAGTTCATACCGCCGGTCGGACCGGGCGCGCTGCCGCCGGAGGTCCGGCCCGAGGCGACGCAGTACCTCGGGCAGACGCCGCAGGGCGGCCCCGGCGCCGGATCACCGCTGCCCGCCGGCTCGGACGCCGACGCCACGCAGTACATCCCGCCCGTGCCCGCACAGCCGTCCGGGTCCTACGGGATGCCCGCCGGCGCTCCGGAGGAGCGGCAGCCCCCGGCGGAGTTCGACAGTCTCTTCCGCAGTGAGCCGGAGGCGGCCGGGGCGACGCAGATGCTGCCGCGTATCGACGCGGCCGCACCCCAGGCCCCGCACGGCGCGGGCGACATGTACGGCGGGCAGTCCGCGCCGGGCGCGCCCGGTGGCCGGGCCGCCTCACGGCGTGGTGGCCCGTCCGACGGCGACGGAGCGGGCGGCGGTGGCCGCAGTCGCTCACGCGTCCCGGTGATCGCGGCCGTCGGCATCGGCATCATCGTGCTCGGTGTCGGCGCGGGCGCCCTGCTCAGTGGTGGCGGAGGCGGTGGCGACGACGACACCGGCAAGACGGTGGCGGCGACCTCGCCCGCCACGCAGGGTTCGGCGGCGGCCGCAGGCGACCCGGTGAAGGCGCAGGCCGTCGAGCTGGACAAGGTTCTCGCGGACAGCACCAGCAGCCGTGACTCGGTGATCGGCGCCGTGGCGGACGTGAAGGCGTGCAACAACCTCGACCAGGCAGCCGGTGATCTGCGGGACGCGGCCAAGCAGCGCGGCGAGCTGGTCACCCGGCTCTCCTCGCTCGCGGTCGACAAGCTGCCGAACCACGACGAGCTGGCCGCCGCCCTCACCAACGGCTGGAAGGCCTCCGCGGCGGCCGACAACCACTACGCGGCCTGGGCCGACCAGGTCAACAACGACAAGAAGGGCTGCCACAAGGGCCACGCCCGCAGCACCGGGCAGACCAGGGCGGGCGACGCCGCCAGCGGCACGGCCTCCACGCAGAAGGAGAAGGCCGCGAGGCTCTGGAACTCCATCGCGTCCAAGTACGGACTGACGCAGCGGACCCGCACTCAGCTGTGACCGGCGCTCAGTTGTGATCCACACGAAAGCCCGGCTCCCTCGCTGAACGGCGAGGAGCCGGGCTTTGTCGTGGGTGCTGTTCTGCTTCCGGACGGCCCGGACGGCCCGGACGGCCCGGACGGCCCGGACGGCCCGGACGGCCCGGACGGCCCGGACGGCCCGGACGGTCGGGGCGGTAGGTGCCCGCCCCGGCCGTGGGCGGGTCCGCCCGCGATGTCCGTCCGGCTAGAGCGCGTTCGCCAGCGTCTTCGCCATGTTGATGAACCCCTGCCGCTGTGAGGTCAGTTGACCGTCGTGAATGACCTGGAAGGTCACATTGGCGTTGACGAGGCGCGGGAAGTCACCGGCCCCGATCAGGTCCGCGAAGCGCCAGCGGAGCGTCGGTGTGAGCCCGCCCGTGTTCACCTTGAGACCGTTGTCGAGCTCGCGCCGGATGGTGAGCGACGAGATCTCGCCCGCGCCGAGGGCCTCAAGAACCTTCTTCAGCACGGTGTAGGCGATCCAGGTGGTCTGCACTCCGGCGTCGGCGGGATCGATCCGGTTGTCGCCGAAGGCCTGCTCCTTGATCACGCTGCGCATGGGGTTCCAG
Source organism: Streptomyces sp. NPDC002742 (assembly GCF_042888885.1). NCBI lineage: Bacteria > Bacillati > Actinomycetota > Actinomycetes > Kitasatosporales > Streptomycetaceae > Streptomyces > Streptomyces sp. NPDC002742. The sequence goes on along the minus strand of NZ_JBIAQF010000005.1, from coordinate 139,623 downwards.
CGCGCGTCGTCCGCTGTCGGGTACCAGCCGGTGACGTACGAACCCTCGTAGGGGCCCGACTTGCCGCCGGTGGCGTCGATCTGCGACTGGTCGATGTTGCCGATGACGGTACCGGTGCGCACCTTCGGGTATGCCGTGCTGTCGCGCCGGAAGGAGTCCATGAAGGTGTCCGTGTGGTCACCGAGCGCGGGGACCACACAGCCTCGCTCGGTCGAGTCGGAGGAGGCGTGCTGAAGCGCCTGCCTCGTCGGCTGGGAGTACTCCGTGGCGTCCTCGGCCGCCCGCTGATCGGCGGCCTCCGAGTGGCCCAGCGCCTTCAGTCCGGCGTCGAGCAGTACCGGCAGCTCGTCACCGGCGATGGTGTCGGGGCGGATGAGCGAGACAGGACCGCAGTTCTTGCCGAGCTGCTCGCCGAGGCCCGCCAGCAGCGCGGGCTGGCCGCCGTTGACGGGGTAGGAGATGGGACTGGTGAACTCGTCGTCGGTGACGCCGAAGCCCCCGATGTAGGGGATGCCCGCGCTTTCCAGCGGTGCGAGGAACGAGCGGCTGTGCTGGCTGTAGGAACCCACGACCGCGACTACCTTCTCGTCGGCCGCCCGCTCGGCGCAGTGCGCGGCGGCGACCGAGTCGTTCTGGTCGTTGCAGGTGAGGACCTCCAGCTGGCGGCCGTTGATGCCGCCATGGGCGTTGACCCAGCGCGCGTACGCCTTGGCCAGCGCCGGCATTCCGGGCTTGTTCGTTGCGTTGGTCTCCTCCGGCGCCCAGGTCATTACCTTGACGGGGCCATCCCCGGAGCCCCCCGTGGCACCAGGGATGACCCCGCATCCGACGGCAACCGACGCGCACGCGATCAGCGCGCTCGCGTACAGCAGCTTGGCCTTGCGGGGCCGGGGCGAAAGGGGGGAGGTGGTGCGAGTACGTCGCCTACCGGTCATGCACATGCACGATTCCCCCACACGAAAAACCGTTGTGTGACCTGTGGTCGACGCCGGGTGACTTAGAGGTGAATTACAGGGGTCGATGAACGGATTTTCACAGGGAACGTACGATCGGTGACCGTGCAAGACTCGGAGAACTCTTCCCGTCGCGGGCGTCGCTCATCCACCATGGGCGGCATGCCACTGAACGACATGCCTTGGTGGCGCTGGCGCAGCAATGTGCGCTCCGCGCTGCACATGCTTTCCGACCCCGCCTTCCAGCGAGACGTCTGGCTCGCCGGTGTCGACGGGTACGGCGACGTCACCGACGCCGTGTACCGGCTGGTCGAGGACACCTGGCTGGACAACTGGTCGGCCGAGAAATACGTCGGCACGATCTTCCGGGACTCCCAGGAGGCGGCCCTCGTGGACAGTGCCGTCCTGCGGGTCCTGCGGATCATGCACCAGGTCGGACCGGACGCGCCCGTCTCCGCCTATCTCGACCACCAGGCATGGCCGGACGCCTTGCAGGCCGCGCGCGCCGCGCACGTACGGCTGGCGTCGAGCGACGGCGAGGACCCGGACGCGCCCCCGCGCACCCTGGAGGTCCTGCGCATCCTGACGCGGTCGGCCTAGCGGTTCCAGCGGAGGGCCGGCTCGGGGTCCGGCCCCCTTACCGGCCCGGCTCCCGGGCCCGTCACCGCCGACCCGGCGTTCGGGACAGCCCTCGGTCCGGCGGTGACCGGAGGACGTCCGGACGCGCTCGTGGAGTGCTTCCGGGACCTCGGGGACGGAGAGCCGCTCACAGGGCGTGCGCGCGGGGTGGCCGGCCGCGCGGCCGGGGCGTCCGCGTGGCGGGACGGCACTCCGCCGCGAGCGCCTGGTATGGGACCCTGTCCCGCATGAATGAGCCGTCCGTCCGCGGGAGCGCGCCCGCCTCCGAGCAGTACGTCCTGACTCTCTCCTGCCCCGACAAGCAGGGCATCGTGCACGCCGTGTCGAGCTACTTGTTCATGACCGGCTGCAACATCGAGGACAGTCAGCAGTTCGGCGACCACGACACGGGCCTGTTCTTCATGCGCGTCCACTTCTCCGCCGAATCCCCGGTGACTGTGGAGAAACTGCGTGCGAGTTTCACAGCGATCGGCGACGCCTTCCACATGGAATGGCAGATCCACCGGGCCGAGGACCGGATGCGGGTCGTCCTCATGGTCAGCAAGTTCGGCCACTGCCTGAACGACCTGCTCTTCCGCGCGCGGATCGGTGCGCTGCCCGTCGACATCGCCGCGGTGGTCTCCAACCACACGGACTTCGCCGAGCTCGTCGGGTCGTACGACCTGCCCTTCCACCACATCGCGGTCACGAAGGACACCAAGGCCGAGGCCGAGGCGCAGCTGCTGGAGCTGGTGCGCGAGAAGGGCGTCGAGCTGGTCGTCCTCGCCCGCTACATGCAGGTTCTCTCGGACGACCTGTGCAAGCAGCTCAGCGGCCGGATCATCAACATCCATCACTCCTTCCTGCCGAGCTTCAAGGGCGCCAAGCCGTACCACCAGGCGCACGCCCGAGGGGTCAAGCTCATCGGCGCCACCGCGCACTACGTGACCGCCGACCTCGACGAGGGCCCGATCATCGAGCAGGAGGTCGAGCGGGTCGGCCACGACGTCACCCCCGACCAGCTGGTCGCGATCGGCCGTGACGTGGAGTGCCAGGCGCTGGCGCGCGCGGTGAAGTGGCACGCGGAACGCCGCATCCTGCTGAACGGGCGCCGGACGGTCATCTTCGCCTGACCGCCTGACCGCCTGACCGCCTGACCGCCTGACCGCCTGACCGCGGACGGCGCATGGGCGTACGGGCGTACGGGTAAGGGTGTACGGGCATATCGGCGCGGAAGTGTCGGGCCGGCGTGGCCTCGCAGCCGTGGCGGGGCTACATTCGGCTCAGTGACGCCGCCGCGAGCAGCACGTCCCTGATGGCCTCGCGGTCGCCGTCCTGTCCGGCGGCCGCCTCCTCCGGGGACACATGGCCCGCGGCCAGGCGGCAGAACTCCACCCCGTCCAGCGCGACATGGGCCACCTCGCGCTCGGCGGAACCGACGGCGCCGGGCGAGTCGAGCGGGATGAGCCACTCGCCGCCTCCGGAGCCCTCGATCTCCAGGCGCAGGCTGCGCCCCGGAGCGCCCGCCGCGACGAGATGCCGGGCGGCCGGGGCCGAGAGCCCGGCCCGGCGCCGCTCGGCGAGCGAGACGGGCAGCATCCGCGCGGCCAGGTCGATCATCCGGTGGAGGTGCCGGGGAGCGGGCGGTTCGTACGGGTAGTCCACGGCGTCGGCGATGTCCCCCGCGTGCACCCAGCACTCGAAGGCCCGGTCCAGCATCGAGTCCCTGAGCGGCAGTTCGAAACCGCCGTACGCCACGGTGAGCCGCCCAGAGCCCTTACCGTCCCCGGCCTCGCCCGCGTGGGACGGGCCTCCCTCCACGAACGACACCGTCCGGACGATGCTGTGGCTCTGCTCCCGCCAGGGCCCGCGCACGGACCGGGTGGGCGGGACGGGCGAGGCGCGCCAGTACGCCTCGGTACGGTCCTGCGGTGTCGGCCGCTCCGCGTCGGCCTTGCCGAGCGGGTCGTCAAGACCCAGCGCGACGGCGACCAGTCCGTCGACGGTCAGCAGATGGGCGATGACCCCGGCGACCGACGTACGACGGCTCACCGGCCCGTCGCCCTCGAACCAGCGCAGCCGCACGGGAGCGTGCCATTCCGACCCGCCGATGTCCTGGAGCAGGGCGTCGAGGCGGGCGGTCTCCGCGTCGTACGGAGCGGCCCATTCGGGTACCGGGATGCGCGGGGGGCGCCGGTCCAGGCAGCTCGTCAGGACTCGGGTGCGCAGCGTCGGGTTCAGGTCGAGGCTCTCCGCCGGGTGCAGCAGTCCGACCGCCTCGCGAAGCCGCAGCGCCTCTTCCGCGCACGAGCCGCAGTGCCCGAGGTGCTCCTCGACGGCCGTCGTCTCGTCCGCCGAGCAGGCGGCCAGTGCCCATGCGCCCAGCAGCGACTTCAGGACACGGTGTTCGAGGACGAGCGGCGCCGGGCCGGGGGCGGTGGCCGGTCCGGGCAGCGGCGGTCCGGTGTCCTCCACCGAGGCGCGTGGCGCCGGTATGCGCGGGGGCGTACCCGGCCGCGGCTCGGCGTCACCGCCGCTGCCCACGTCTTCGTGCCCGTCCCCGTGCATGCCGCTGTACCCGTCCTCGTCCTCGTGCGCGCCTTCGTACCCGTCCTCCCGCGCGTCCTCGTGCCGGTCCTCGTTCCCGTTCACGTCCTCGTCCATGGATCCACGCACGCCCTCGCGCCCGTCCTCGTCGTCGTCGAACGACTCGAACCGGCCCGTTCCCTCGCTCACCGGGCACCCCCGTGTTCCGGCGGTACGCCGGTGGGCCCGGTGTCGTGGGCGGTGGACAGGAGCTGGAGGCCGAGGCGGAGCCTGCGGCGGGCCTCGTCCTCGGTGACGCCGAGGTCGGCGGCGGCCTGGCGGTAGTCACGGCGCTGGAAGTATGCGAGCTCCAGGGCCGCCCGCAGCGGGGTCGGCATGGACGTGACGATGTAGTCCGCGCGGGCGGCGACCGACGCGCTGCGCACCTTGCGCTCCAGCTCCTCGGCGGTGCCGTCGCCGCCCTGGGCGAGCGCGGCGGTCTCGGTGGCGCGCAGGCGCTGCACGGCGAGGCGGTGGGTCAGTGTGGCGACCCAGGAGCGCAGGGGGCCCTGCTTGGGGTCGTACGCGTCGGGGTTCTCCCAGACATGGGTGAAGACCTCGCGGGTGATCCCGTCGGCGGCACGCTCGTCTCCGAGCACGCGATGGGCGAGACCGTGCACGAGCGACGCGAATCGGTCGTAGAGCTCACCGAGCGCGGCCGCCTCCCCGCGCGAGAGCCGCTGCTGCATCTTGCGGTCCCAGCGGGGCGGTGCGTCCTGCGTCGCCATTCGGCCCCCTCACCCCTGGTCGTGCCCGGCGCCCGTTCGTGTGTCCGTGTACCCGTGTGTCCGTGTGTCCGTGTGTCTTGTGTCCGGCAGGTGTCCCGGCCATGTCCCCTGCCGCAGCCCGGTCATGCGGTGCCGTTGTCCAGCGTGTGCGCAACTGCTGTCTTGAATGTAGTCGGCACGTCCGACAACGCACGCCCCTTTGCGTCAATGTGCGCCCCTGGGCAGGCGATGGATGGTAGAAGCGCGCCACTTCGACCCCTGGATCTGACCGCAACTGGTCGTACGCGACCGAAAAGGAACCCTCGTGAAGCATTTTCGACCGTAGACAGGCGTTTCTTCCTGGCGGGATCCGTGTTTCATGGAACTACGGCGGGGCAGCCGCGCTGGAAGGAAGCGTACGGAGTGCTTCCGTTTCTGCTGGGCGAGGCGAGCGAGAGGCGTGGCGGTGACGCTCAAGGTGACCCACGTGACCGACGCGGCCGATGTGGCCGACGGTGCGGGCGCGGGGAGAGGGAGCACGGGTGGTTCCGGCGCCGTCGGCGGCCAGGAGGGCGAGTGGGCCGTGCTGCGGGTGTCGGGCGAGCTCGACCTCGTGACGTCGCCGGAGCTGCGACAGAGCGTGCACGACGTGGTGGCCGCGGGCCGGCACAGCATCGTCCTGGACCTTTCCGAGGTCGTGTTCTGCGACTCCAGCGGTGTCGGCGTCCTGATCGCCGCCCGTCGGCTCATGCGCTCCTGCCGAGGGCGTCTGCGGCTGATCCTGCCCGCCCGGGGCGCGGCCGACGGCTCCCACGTCAACCGTGTCCTCGGGGCCCTCGGAGTGCGCCGTCTCTTCGACGTGTACCCGGACGTCGACGCGGCCGTCGACGAGGAGTCCCGCCCACTGTCGGCCTGACCGGCCTGCCACCGGCCATTCCGTCCGGTCGCCCGCACCCGCCCCGAAAGCGTGCCCCAGCCCAGCCCAGCCCTGCCCCAGCCCAGCCCTGCCCTGGCCCGCCTGATCCGCGCCCTGTCCTGGAGCCTGTTCTCGTCCGCCCCCGCCCCCGCCTCGCCTCGCCCGGAGTGACGTTCCCTGCTCACTGAGCGACGTACCGACACGCCGTTGTTCCAGAATTTTTGCGGTCTTGGTACAACCGTCGTTTTCCGGCCCCGGGGCGGCCCCGGCGTCGTACGCTCCGTCCCAGATGAAGTGCAGTCCGGCCCAGGCCGGCTGAGAAGTGAGGCGGTCCGAACAGCATGGTCAGTACCGAGTACGAGCGCAGGATCGCCGCCCGGTTCGCCGGCCTCGACCAGGACGGCAACGGCTACATCGACCGGGAGGACTTCAACGCCGCGACCAAGGCGCTTCTTGCCGAGTTCGGTACGCCGGCCCGGTCGGACAAGGGCCAGGCCCTGTACATCGGAGCCGAGGCGTTCTGGCAGGGCATGGCGGGGATAGCGGACCGGGACGGCGATCAGCGGATCACCCGCGAGGAGTTCGTGAGCGGCGCCGTGAAGCGGCTGCGCGACAACCCCGACCGGTTCGCCGAGATCGCCCGCCCCTTCCTGCACGCGGCCCTCGCGGTGGCGGACACCGACGGGGACGGCGCGGCCACGGTCGAGGAGACCGCGCGGGTCCTCAGGGCACTCGGAGTGGGCGACGACCTCGCCCCCTCCGCGGCCGCTGCCCTGGACGCGGACGCCGACGGACGGATCGGCGAGACGGAGGTCGTGAGCGCGTTCGCCCGCTACTTCACTGTGCCGGAGTAGCCCAGCGCTTCACTGCGCCGGAGCGCGCGGCGCTCCACGGTGCCGGAGCAGGCCGGCCGGTCCGCCAGGGTCGGCCGCCCGCCCCGGCCGACGCCGTGGGGTCAGCCCGGCGGCCGGGGCCTCACCCCGAAAAGCGTTCCCTGAGCCGGTACTTGAGTACCTTCCGCAGTGCCTCGTTGCGCGGAAGGGCGTCCACGACCTCCAGTTGCTCCGGCAGCTTGTGCACGGACAGGCCTTCCCCGCGCAGATACGAGGTCACCGCGGCCAGTGTCAGCTCCGCCGCTCCCGGCGGTTGTTCGACCACCGCGCAGACGCGCTCCCCGCGCTCGGCGTCGGGCAGGCCGATCACGGCGGCGTCCCCGACCGCCGGGTGCCGGTGCAGCAGGTCCTCGATCTCCTTCGCGGAGATGTTCTCGCCCTTGCGGATGATGATGTCCTTCACCCGGCCGGTGAGAACGAGGTGACCGGTTCCGGTCAGATGCCCGACGTCCCCGGTGATCAGGAACCCGTCCCCGTCGAACGCCTCCGCCGTCTGCTCCGGGTCCAGATACCCCTGGCACACGGCCTCCCCCCGGAGCCGTACGTCCCCGTCGACGCCGCACGGCCGGGAGGCTCCCGCGGAGTCCACGATCCGTATCTCCATGCCCCGCGGGGGCCTGCCCTCGGTGGTCGCGAGATTCTCCACCGTGTCGTCCGGCGCGCCCATCGTGATCATCGGGACCTCGGTCATCCCGTATCCGTGGGTGAGCTGCACGCCCATCTCCCGGACGACCGAGTGGTAGACCTCGGGCGGCTTCGGGGCTCCGCCGCCCGCGAGCAGCCGCAGCGTGGGAATGACCGGCTCGCCGGGCTGTTTGCGCTGTTCGGCGAGGAACATCGAGTAGAACGCGGTCGACCCGCCCGCCACCGTCACGCCGTGCCTGCGGTAGTCCTCCAGGGCGGCGGGCAGCGCGAAGTGCTCGAACATCACGGCCGGGAAGCCGTACAGCAGCAGCATCACCGTGTAGTCGGGCCCGGCGATGTGCGCGTAGGGGAAGGCCATCGAGCCCACGTCGTCGGCGGACAGCCGCAGCGCGTGGGCGAGGCACGATCCGCCCGCGATCAGTGAACGGTCGGTGTGCAGCACGCCCTTGGGGTCGGAGGTGGTGCCCGAGGTCCAGTAGATCCAGCGGACGGACGTGCCGTCGGCGGGCGGGGCGGGCAGGACGGCCGGATCCCCGTCCGGCAGTGCCTCGTACGCCTCGAAGACGTTCTTCGCGCCGAGCCCGCGCGCCATCGCGATGTGGTCGAAGCCGCGCCACTCGCCCGGCACGGCGAAGTACTCCGCCTTCGACTCCCGCAGCGCGAAGCCGACTTCACGGTCCCGGTAGAAGGGGATGACCGGCGACTGCACGGCTCCGATGCGGGCCAGCGCGAACGACAGCAGGGCGGTCTCGATCCGGGTGGGGAGCTGCCAGGCGACCACCGTGCCGGGGCGCACGCCCTTGTCGTGGAGGCCCGCCGCCACCCGCTCGGAGCGGTCGCGCAGCTCGCCGAAGGTCAGGGAGCGATCGCCCTGGAGCAGGACGGGCCGGTCGGGGGTGAGGTCGGCACGGCGGGCGACCAGTTCCCACAGCGTGCGCGCGGAACTCAGGGCGTGTGCGGTGTCGTTCACGTCAACCCCCTGTGGTCGTTCACGTCAACCCCCTGTGGTCGTGCACTTCGACGTCCGAAGCTGACGGGCAGTCAGATCGTGCGCAGAGCGTAGGGCTCGTCGCCTTGTCGGTCCATAGGTGCGGAGCTAGCCTGCTCCTGAACAGATATCTGACGACCCATCAGATGTGTCGTGGGGGAACCCGCGGACGGACCCGTACGCAGGCGGAGGGGACCATGACCGAACTGCCCCGCATCATCAGCGTCGACGACCATGTGATCGAGCCCGCGCACCTCTTCGAGACCTGGCTGCCGCGAAAGCACCGGGAGCGCGGTCCGCGGCCGCTCACCGCCGGGATCGGCGAACTCGCCTACGTCGCGGGCAAGTACCAGATCACCATGGACCCGGACGGTCCGCCGACCGACTGGTGGATCTACGAGGACCTCAAGTTCCCGTACAAGCGCAACATCGCCGCCGTCGGCTTCGACCGCGACGAGATGACACTGGAGGGCATCACCCGCGCCGAGATGCGGCCCGGCTGCTGGGACCCCGCCGAGCGCCTCAAGGACATGGACCTCAACCATGTCGAGGCCAGTCTCTGCTTCCCCACCTTCCCGCGCTTCTGCGGCCAGACCTTCGCCGAGGCGCACGACAAGGAAGTCGCCCTGGCCTGTGTGCGGGCGTACAACGACTGGATGGTCGAGGAGTGGTGCGGCGACAGCGGCGGACGGCTCATCCCGCTGTGCCTGATCCCCCTGTGGGACATCGACCTCGCGGTCGCCGAGATCCGCCGCAACGCCGCCCGGGGCGTCAAGGCCGTCACCTTCTCCGAGATCCCCACCTACCTGGGGCTGCCCTCCATCCACTCCGGCCACTGGGACCCGTTCTTCGCGGTCTGCCAGGAGACCGGCACCGTCGTGAACATGCACATCGGCTCGTCCTCGCAGATGCCCGCCGCGTCCCCCGACGCGCCCCCCGCCGTCCAGGCCTCGCTGTCCTTCAACAACGCGATGGCCTCCATGATGGACTTCCTGTTCAGCGGCGTCCTGGTGAAGTTCCCGCGCCTCAAACTGGCCTACTCCGAAGGCCAGATGGGCTGGATCCCGTACGCCCTGGAGCGCGCCGACGACGTCTGGTCCGAGCACCGCGCCTGGGGCGGGGTCAGGGACCTGATCCCGGAGCCCCCGTCGACGTACTACTACCGGCAGATCTTCTGCTGCTTCTTCCGCGACAAGCACGGCGTGGCGTCCCTGGACGTCGTGGGCCGCGACAACGCCACCTTCGAGACCGACTACCCGCACGTCGACTCGACCTTCCCGCACACCAAGGAGGTCGCCCTCGACCATGTGAAGGGCCTCGACGACGAGACGATCCACAAGCTGATGCGCGGCAACGCCATCCGCATGCTGGATCTGGACCTGTAGTGGACCTGACGTACACGCCCGAGGAGGACGAGTTCCGCGCGCGCCTGCGGAGCTGGCTCACCTCGGTCCTTCCGACGCTGCCGCCGAAACCTTCCCCCCGCGACTGGCCCGCGCGACGGGCGTACGACCTCGGCTGGCAGCGCAGGCTGTACGACGCCGGGTACGCGGGCCTGCACTGGCCCGTCGACGCCGGCGGCCGGGGGGCCACGCCGACCCAGCACCTCATCTACCTGGAGGAGACGGAGAAGGCGGGCGCTCCCTATGTGGGGGCCAACTTCGTCGGGCTGCTGCACGCCGGGCCGACCGTCGCCTCCGAGGGGAGCGCGGAGCAGCGGGCGCGCTGGCTGCCGCCCGTGCTGCGCGGCGAGGAGGTCTGGTGCCAGGGTTTCAGCGAACCGGACGCGGGCTCGGACCTCGCGGCGCTGCGCACGCGCGCGTGGCGGGACGGCGACGACTACGTGGTGAGCGGGTCCAAGGTCTGGACCTCCCACGCCGAGGTCGCCGACTGGTGCGAGCTGCTGGTGCGGACGGACCCCGCCGCCCGCAAGCACCGGGGCATCACCTGGCTCGCGATGCCCATGGACGCGCCGGGGATCACCGTACGGCCGCTGCGGACGCTCGCGGGTTCCACCGAGTTCGCGGAGGTCTTCCTCGACGAGGTGCGCGTCCCGGTCGCCAACCGGGTCGGCGCCGAGAACGACGGCTGGCGCGTGACCATGGTGACGCTGTCCTACGAGCGCGGCACCGCCTTCGTGGGCGAAGTGGTCGCCTGCCGGCGCGTCCTGGCCGAGGTCGCGCGCGAGGCGCGGAAGAACGGCAGCTGGGACGACGCCGTGCTGCGCCGCCGCCTCGGCCGGCTGAACGCCGAGTTCCGCGCGCTGTGGCGGCTCACCCAGTGGAACGTCAGCGAGGCGCAGGGAACCGGTGGAGTGCCCGGTGTCGGCGGTTCGGTCTTCAAACTGAGCTATTCGCACGCCCGCCAGGAGCTGTTCGACGCCGCCGCCGAGGTCCTCGGCCCCGAGGCCCTGGACCTGGGACGGGAGTGGACCCTGGACCGGCTGTCGTCACTGTCGTACACCATCGCGGCCGGCACCTCGCAGATCCAGCGGAACATCGTGGCCGAGCGGATCCTCGGCCTTCCCAAGGGGAGGTGAGTTCGAAAAGTGGACTTCCGGCTCACGGATGATCAAAGAGCCTTGCGGCAGGGGATCAGGGAGCTGCTGGAGGGCCGGTTCGGACGGGAGGCGCTGCGCGCGGCCGTCGACCGCGCGGACGGGAGGGGCGGGACGGCGGACGGGAAGCGGACGGCGGAGGACGCCCTTGTCCTCGACCGGGATCTGTGGCGCGAGCTCGGTGCGGCGGGGTTCTTCGCGCTGTGCCTGCCCGAGGCCGAGGGCGGCGTCGGGCAGGGCCTCCCGGAGGCCGTGCTCGCCTTCGAGGAGGCGGGGCGGGTCCTGCTGCCGGGCCCGCTGATCGCCACGCATCTCGCCGCGGGCGCCGTGCCGGGGGCGGCCACCGGAGAGGCGGTCGTCACGTCCGTCGGCGGAGGGCTCGTGGAATGGCTGGACGAGTCCGACGTCGTCCGCGGGAACGCCGGCGGAGCCGAGCCGCTGGCCTCGGTGGACCCGCTGACCCCCCTGCACCGGCTGCCCGCCGTCACCGGCCGGGTGCCCGGGGGCGGTGAACTCCGGGCGCACCGGCCCCCGGACACGCTTCTCGCGTCGCTCCTCACCGCCGCCGAGCAGCTCGGAAGTGCCGCCCGGACCTGCGGGACGGCCGTGCAACACGCCCGGACGCGCGAGCAGTTCGGGCAGCCGATCGGGGCCTTCCAGGCTGTGCAGCAGCTGTGCGCGGGCATGCTCGTACGGGTCGAGGTGGCCCGCGCGGCCGTCTACGCCGCCTCGGTCACCGCCGACCCGGTGGACATCGCGGCGGCCCGCCTGCTCGCGGACGAGGCAGCGGTGCGCGGCGCCCGCGACTGTCTCCAGGTGCATGGCGGCATGGGCTTCACCTGGGAGTCCGACGTCCATCTGCACCTGAAGAGGGCGTGGATACGGACGCACCGTGCGGGTGGAGCCACGCAGAGCGAGGAGGAGTTGGCGGAGGACCTGGTGGCCGGGGCGGCGTAGTGGGCCGCTGCCCCGGGATGCCACGGGAGGAACGCGGGCGGATGTCGCGGATCGTGGCGGAACGGAATCACGGAGCGTTGAGACCGGGTTGTGTCCTAGGCGTGACTTGTCACGGCCTGGAGTCGGCGCCGGGCTCCGGTACCTTGTGTGGGATGCGAGTGGTTCTGAGGCTGAGCCATCCCGGTGTTGCCCCCGAGGCCGCGCCGACCCCGGCGATGCGCGCCGCTCGCGAGGCAGGGCGGACCCCCGTACCTGCTTGTTCGACTCCCCGTGGCGAGCGTCGCACAGTATGCCGCACGCGTACTCCTTCGCGCTGGAATATGCCCGAAGCGCTTGTTGGGGTGACTGTACGTCAACCATGCTGTCTCGCAAGGGAATCACGTTCCGTGATCCTTGTTCTGGCCATGCAGAAAATGGCTACGATCGTGGCCCTTGTGAGGCGCGAGGCGATGTGTCCGCCGGTTCGGATGGTGTGAGCGGTGCAGGTGCTTCAAGTGCAGCTGGAGATCCGGCCCGACCCCGCAGAGGTGGGGCGAGCCCGGCAGTGGGCCCGTTCGAGGCTCGCGGGGTCCGGGATAGAAGCCGATGAACCACTCGCCGAGACGCTGATCCTGCTCGTCTCCGAGCTTGTCACGAACGCCGTGGTGCACACCGGGTGTCCGGCCGTGCTGCGCCTGTGTCTGCCGGGCGGTGCCGGGGCCGCCACCGTGCGCCTCGAAGTGGCCGACTCCAGCACCCGGCCGCCGATGCCCCGGCACGCCGACGGCGACGAGACCAACGGCCGCGGCCTGGAACTTGTCGACGGCCTCGCGGACCGCTGGGGCTGGAATCCGGAGGGGGCCGGCAAACGCATCTGGTGCGAGCTGGACCGCTGCGCCTCAGGTGTTTCGCCGGATGCCCCGTACTCGGCCGACGGCTTCGCGTACGAGGCGGTCTAGCGGCGGTACGCGGTCCGGTGGTCCGGTGGTCCGGTGGTCCGGCGGCCATTTGCCGGGCGGCTCTTCCTCCGCTCCTCCGTGCGCGGCGGCGTGAGGCGGTCCGTGTCGTCGAGGTGATTCGGCCTCTCCCGTGACCATGTCGTGCGGTCCGGTCCAGACCGGTCGCCGAGGCGCTCCCGCCTTCCTCGCGCGCATGTCGTGCGCGCGGTCCCCGCTTTCGCGCGTGTGTCGTGCGACGCGGTCCCCCTTTCACGCGTGTGACGCGCCGATGCCTTCAGCCTTCCGCGGCGCGACGCGGCCGAGTTCCGGGCCGCGCGGTTCGCCGGTGCCTCCCGGTTTCCGTGCGGCAGGTCGAGGACGGCGGGCGTGCGGTTTTGTGCATGTATGCACGAAAGCTCTGTACACGGACGCGGTAGTGGCCGAATGCGCCGGGTCGTGCTTCCGTACGCGCTGTCGCAAACAGTGTGTAACGCCATAAATCCCCGATCGGGTGTTGACGTGGCGTGTCCGTTTGATCACGCTTGTGTTCAGCGATTCGCCGCGAGGGGACGGCGAGGGTTCCGGTGACGGGGGCCCTCGGCGAGTGCGGGTCGTGATTCGGCGTCGGCTCCCCCGCGGCCAGGGGGCAGGGCGGGTACGCCGGAGGCGGATGGCGGCGCGCGGTGCGGTGCCCGGGGTGAGGTCGGGGGACCTCCCGGCCGGGCGCAGTCGAGAGTGGGGGAGGCGCGCCGCCAGCCGGCCCTCGCTGAACGGATCCCTAGAGAAGCGCCACGGGCGCTACGGGTGTGCCGGTCCCGCCGACGAAGGGTTCCGGCATCGCCGACAGCAGGAAGTCGTAGCGGCCTTCTTGTCCACAGGCTGTGGACAACTCTTCGAGATTCCAGTTCTGGCCCTGCATCATCCCCATTTCGACCAGATCGAGCGCGTGCACGGGCAGCCACAGGTCCTCTATCTCGGGCGGGAAGATCTCGAACGTCAGGGTGTCGTTGGCGACCGCCGCGACATCGCGCGCGTGGAACCACTCCGGGGTGCGCACCGAAAGTCCCGGCGACGGATACCCGTAACCGTGTTTGTCGCCCGCCAGGTACACCTGGATCTGCCCTGTCCGTACGAGCACGATGTCGCCCGCCCGTACCCGCGTGCCCGCCAACTCCTCGGCCGTCTCCAGGTCTTCGGGGGTGACCGCGTGCCCGCCCGCGAGCCGGTGTTCGCCGCGCGCCCGCGCCACGTCGAGCAGGACACCGCGCGAGACGATGTGACGCGGTTTGTCGATCCCGCCGAACTCGGCGCCGCCGTGCGGGGTGACGGTGGAGGCGGGGCGGCCGTTGTAGAGCTTGCCGGAGTGCGAGACATGGGTCAGCGCGTCCCAGTGGGTGGCCGCCTGGAGGCCCATGGTCACGGCGTCGTCGCTGCACGCCACCGTGCCGGGGCCGAAGATCTCCTGGTTGATCTGCACCATCGCGTGCAGCGGATTGACCCGCCCCGGGATCATCCCGGTCTGTACGCCGTCCTGTCGCAGGGGCAGTGCGAGCGGCACGCGGCGCCCGGTCCGCACGGTCGCGGCGGCCTCCCGTACCACCTCGTCGGTGATGAGGTTCAGCGTTCCGATCTCGTCGTCGGCCCCCCAGCGCCCCCAGTTGTTCACGCGCTTGGCGATCTCGTGGAACTCCGGATGGAGCGTCGTCGGCGACATGAGTCCTCCCCGGGGCTTGTCTCCAGGTATCTGACGGGTCGTAGAATCCGAGTTGAATCTAACGGACCGTCAGAAACTGCGGGAAGGGGCCGGGCGTGGGGAACTTCTTGGCGGGCAAGGTCATCGCCGTCACGGGCGCGGGACGGGGGATAGGCCGGGCGGTCGCCCTCGCCGCGGCGGCCGAGGGCGCGCGCGTCGTCGTGAACGACTACGGCGTGTCCGTCGAGGGCGCCGAGCCCACGAGTTCGGTCGCCGACACCGTCGTCAAGGAGATCGAGGCGGCCGGCGGGGAAGCGGTCGCGGTGGCCGACGACATCTCGACGATGGCGGGCGGGCAGCACGTCGTCGACACCGCCCTCGCGTCGTACGGGCGGATCGACGGCGTCGTGTGCGTGGCCGGGATCCTGCGCGAACGGATGCTCTTCAACATGTCCGAGCAGGAGTGGGACCCGGTGGTCGCCACCCACCTCAAGGGCACGTTCACGCTCTTCCGGGCCGCCTCGGCGGTGATGCGCAAGCAGGGCTCGGGCACGCTGATCGGTTTCACCAGCGGCAACCACCAGGGATCGGTCGCGCAGGCCAACTACAGCGCGGCGAAGGGCGGAATCATCTCGCTGGTGCGCAGCGCGGCCCTCGGACTGCACAAGTACGGGGTCACCGCGAACGCGGTCGCGCCCGTCGCCCGTACCCGCATGTCGGCGAACGTACCCATGGAGCTGAAGGAGATCGGCGAACCGGAGGACGTGGCCGCCCTCGTGGTCTACCTGCTGTCGGACCGGGCCCGCGAGGAACACATCACCGGGCAGGTCTACACGATCGCCGGACCCAAGATCGCCGTATGGGCCCAGCCCCGCGAACTGCGCGCCGGATACGCCGAGGGCACCTGGACCCCGGAGAAGATCGCCGACTTCCTCCCCGGGACCGTCGGTGTCGATCCGATGCCGCTGCTGGAACGACTGGAGGCGATGGCGCGGGCGGCGGCGGAGAAGACGCGCCCCAACGCGTGAGGCCGTCACGCGACGCCGATGCGCCACGCCGTCACGCGAGTCCGTCGCACGGGTCCGTCGCATGGGTCCGTGTCGTGAGGTCCGTCCGGCTTCGCCTCGTGAGGTCCGTGTCACGAGGTCCGACTCGTGACCTCGTCTCGTGAGTCCGTCGTCGGGTCCGGTGGGAGGAGAGCGCGTGGATTTCGCATTCGGTCCGCAGGACGAGGTCTTCCGGCGCGAGGCGCGGGCCTGGCTGCGGGAGCACCTGGCCGGCACGCCCGCGCGCCGCGACTGGGAGCGGGAGCTCGGGCAGGGCGGCTGGATCGGACTCGGCTGGGACGAGGACGGGTACGGGAACCGGCGGGCGGACCTGACCCGGCAGGTCGTGTGGGCCGAGGAGTACGCGCGTTCGAAGGCGCCCGCCCGGTCCGGGCACATCGGCGAGAACCTGCTGGCTCCGACACTCATCGCGCACGGGACACCCGAGCAGAAGCACCGCTTCCTGCCGCCGATCGCCCAGGGCCGGGAGCTGTGGTGCCAGGGGTACAGCGAACCCGGGGCGGGCTCGGACCTCGCGGGCATCCGGACGACCGCCGTACGGGATCCGGGTGCCGCTCCCTCGGAGACGCTCCGGGTCACGGGGCAGAAGATCTGGACCTCGCTCGCGCACGAGGCGGACTGGTGCTTCGTGCTCGCCCGTACGGAGCCGGGGTCGACCCGCCACCACGGTCTGTCCTTCCTGCTCGTTCCGATGGACCAGCCGGGCCGCGTCGAGGTCCGTCCGATCCGCCAGTTGACCGGCACGAGCGAGTTCAACGAGGTGTTCTTCGACGGGGCGGTGGCGCGGGCGGAGCATGTGGTCGGTGGTGAGGGGAACGGCTGGCGGGTCGCCATGAGCCTGCTCGGATTCGAGCGCGGGGTCTCCACGCTCGCCCAGCAGATCGGATTCGCCGAGGAGTTGGGGCGCGTGCTGCGGACGGCCGTCGCGACGGGAGCGGCCACGGATCCCGTGCTGCGCGACCGGCTGGTGCGGCTGTGGGCCGAGTTGCTCACCATGCGCTGGAACGCCCTGCGCACACTCGGCAGTTCACAGGGTCCGGCGGCCGCTGGTGCGCCGAGCGTGGCGAAGCTGCTGTGGGGCGGCTGGCATCGGCGGCTCGGTGAGCTGGCGGTGCAGGCGCGGGGGGCCGGCGCGGCGGTGGGCCCGGCGGACTGGTCGGCCGGGCTGCCGTACGAACTGGACGCCGCACAGCGTCTGTTCCTCTTCAGCCGGGCCGACACGATCTACGGAGGCTCGGACGAGATCCAGCGCACGATCATCGCCGAGCGCACGCTCGGTCTGCCGAGGGAACCCCGGGGCTAGCCGCGACCCGTCCCGGTACGGCTCAAGAAGCACCCGGGGCGCCCGGAACGGCTCGGGGCGGCCCGGTACGGATCAGCAACTGCCCGGCACGGTCCGGGAAACAGCCCGGGGTGGCCCGGGAAGAAGGAGCTGGCGCGATGCGAGGCGTGATTTTCGACGGGAAGCGGACCCAGGTCGTGGACGATCTGGAGATACGGGACCCGGGGCCCGGCGAGGTCCGGGTGGCGATCTCCGCGGCGGGGCTCTGCCACAGCGATCTCTCCGTGGTGGACGGGACCATTCCCTTCCCCGTTCCCGTGGTCCTCGGCCATGAGGGCGCAGGCGTGGTCGAAGCCGTGGGCGCCGGTGTCACCCATGTCGAGCCGGGCGACCATGTGGCCCTGTCCACGCTCGCCAACTGCGGGACCTGCGCCGAGTGCGACCGCGGGCGGCCCACGATGTGCCGCAAGGCGATAGGCATGCCGCAGCGGCCGTTCGCGCGGTCCGGGGAGCCGCTCTACCAGTTCGCCTCCAACTCGGCCTTCGCGGAACACACGGTCGTGAAGGCGGTGCAGGCGGTCCGCATTCCGAAGGACATCCCGCTGACGTCCGCCGCGCTGATCGGCTGCGGGGTCCTCACGGGCGTCGGAGCGGTACTGAACCGGGCCCGGGTCGACCGGGGCGACACCGTCCTCGTCATCGGCACCGGCGGCATCGGCCTCAACGTCATCCAGGGCGCGCGGCTCGCCGGCGCCCTGCGGATCGTCGCCGTCGACTCCAATCCGGCCAAGGAGGCCGTGGCCCGCCAGTTCGGCGCGACGCACTTCCTCACCTCGACCGACGGGGTGAAGGACATCCTCCCCACCGGTGCCCAGCACGCCTTCGAATGTGTCGGACGCGTCGAGCTCATCCGCCAGGCGATCGACGCGCTCGACAGGCACGGCCAGGCGATCCTGCTCGGCGTCCCCCCGGCGACGGCCGAGGCGTCCTTCCTCGTCTCCTCGATGTACCTCGACAAGTCCATCCTCGGCTGCCGCTACGGCTCGTCCCGCCCCCAGCGGGACATCGCCCTGTACGCCGAGCTGTACCGCGAGGGCCGGTTGCTCCTGGACGAACTGGTGACGGCGACGTACCCGGTCGAGGAGTTCGAGAGGGCGGCCGAGGACGCGCACGCGGGGAAGGTGGCGAGGGCGGTGCTGACGTTCTAGACGGGCTGTCGGGGCGTCATGCCTGTTCGGACATGCGGGAGTTCGCGCCACGGGTCCCGTCGGGTGCGTCGGCTCCGTCGGTTCCGGTGCCCGACCTGAAGGTGCGCCGGTAGGTGGTAGGGGTGACGCCGAGGGTCGTCTGGAGGTGCTGGCGCATCGACTGGGCCGTGCCGAAGCCGGCGTCGCGGGCCACGTGGTCGATGGACAGGTCGCTGGACTCCAGGAGATGGCGGGCGTGTTCGACGCGCTGGCGGGTGAGCCACTGGCCTGGGCTGACGCCGACCTCCTCGCGGAAGCGCCGGGTGAAGGTCCGTACGGACATGGACTCCTGTTCGGCCATGTCGCGCAACTGGATCGGCTCGTGGAGGCGGCCGAGCGCCCAGGCGCGGGCGGCGGTCGTGCCGGCCGACTGCGCCTCCGGCACCGGACGCCGGATGTACTGCGCCTGCCCGCCGTCGCGGTGCGGCGGTACGACGGTGCGACGGGCCACCTCGTTGGCGACGGCGGCCCCGTGGTCGCGGCGTACGAGATGCAGGCACAGGTCGATCCCGGCCGCGACGCCCGCGGAGGTGAGGACATCGCCGTCGTCGATGAAGAGCACGTCCGCGTCGACCTGGATCCGCGGGAAGAGCCGCTGGAAGTGCTCGGCGTGCATCCAGTGCGTGGTGGCCGGGCGGCCGTCGAGATATCCGGCGGCGGCGAGGACGTAGCTGCCGGTGCAGATGGAGACGAGGCGGGTGCCGGGGCGGAGATGCGCGAGGGCGGCGGTCAGCTCGGGGGTCAGTACGCCTTCCTGCTGGACGGGGCCGAGTTCGTACGAGGCCGGAACGACGACGGTGTCGGCGGTGGCCAGCGCCTCGGGCCCGTTGGCGACGAGGACGGCGAAGTCGGCGTCCGTCTGGACGGGGCCGGGCGGCCGTACCGAGCAGGTGACGACCTCGTACAGCGACCGCCCGTCGGCGTCCCGTGCCATGCCGAAGATGCGCTGCGGAATGCCCAGCTCGAAAGGGAGCAGCCCGTCGAGGGCGAGGACGACGACGCGGTGCGGACGGAACGAACCCGAAGTGGCCATGGCCCGATCCTAGCGAATGCTGTCCTTCGGGCCAGTGGTTCGGTGAGGGGCGTTCCCCGAAGATCTGTGACGTGACCCAGACAAGCGAAGCCGCCCCGGCCCCCGAGGACTCCCGGGCCACCCGACCTACCCGACCCGCCGTCCGGCACCGCATCCACCGCGCCTGGTTCGTCGCCGCCGTCACCTTCGTGACGATCATCGGCGCGGCCGCCTTCCGGTCGCTGCCCGGACTGCTGATCGACCCGCTGCACCAGGAGTTCCACTGGTCGCGCGGCACGATCAGCGCGGCGGTCTCGCTCAACCTCGCGCTGTACGGACTCACGGCGCCGTTCGCGGCGGCGCTCATGGACCGCTTCGGCATCCGGCGCGTGGTGGCGGTCGCCCTGACCGTGATCGCGGTCGGCTCCGGACTGACCGTGTGGATGACCGCGGCCTGGCAACTGCTGCTCTGCTGGGGCCTGTTGGTGGGCCTGGGCTCCGGTTCGATGGCGCTCGCCTTCGCGGCGACGGTCACCAACCGCTGGTTCACCGAGCGCAAGGGTCTGGTGACGGGCATCCTGACGGCCGCCTCGGCCTCGGGCCAGCTGATCTTCCTGCCGCTGCTGTCCTGGATCGTCACGGAGCACAGCTGGCGGCCGGCCGCGGTGACCGTGTCCCTCGCGGCCCTCGCGGTCGTCCCCTTCGTCTGGCTGCTGCTGCGCGACCACCCGGCCGACGTGGGCCAGAAGCCGTACGGGGCGACGGAGTTCGTGCCGAAGCCCGAGCCGGTGCGGGGCGCCGCCCGGCGCGCGGTGAACGTGCTGCTCTCCGCCGTCCGCACAGGCCCGTTCTGGCTGCTGGCCGGGTCGTTCGCGATCTGCGGTGCCTCGACGAACGGCCTGGTCCAGACGCACTTCGTGCCCGCGGCCCACGACCACGACATGCCCGTCACGGCGGCGGCCTCGCTCCTCGCGGTCATCGGTGTCTTCGACGTGGTCGGCACCGTCGCCTCGGGCTGGTTCACCGACCGCTTCGAGCCGCGCCGCCTGCTGGCCGTGTACTACGCCCTGCGCGGCATCTCGCTGCTGTTCCTCCCGATGCTGCTCCACCCGACCGTGCACCCGCCGATGATCCTTTTCATCGTCTTCTACGGCCTCGACTGGGTCGCCACCGTGCCGCCCACCCTGGCCCTGTGCCGTGAGCAGTACGGGGAGGACAGCGCCATCGTCTTCGGCTGGGTCCTCGCCTCCCACCAGGTCGGCGCCGCCCTCGTCGCCTTCCTCGGCGGAGTCGCCCGCGACCGGCTCGGCTCGTACGACGTGGTCTGGTACGCCTCGGGCGCCCTGTGCGCGGCGGCCACGCTGATGGTGCTGGTGATCCGGCGCCGCCGGCCGACGGCCCCGCTCACGGCGACGGTGTCGCCCGCGGCGGCCTGAGGTTCTCTCGTCAGGTCAGGAACCGGCCCTTGTGGAAGAGCAGCGGCGGCACGTCCTCGTCGCCGTCGCCGCTCGTGCCCAGCGCGTCCACCCGGCCCACCACGATCAGGTGGTCCCCGCCCGTGTGGACCGCGTGGATCGTGCAGTCGATCCAGGCCGCGGTGCCCGCCAGGCGGGGGGAGCCGGAGACCGGAGCGGCGTCGTGGACCACCCCGGCGAACTTGTCCGTGCCGCTCACCGCGAAGCCGCGGCACAGGTCACCCTGGTGCGCGCCGAGGACATTGACGCAGAAGACCCCGGCGCGGGCGATGCGCGGCCAGGTCGTCGACGTACGGCCGACCATGAAGCAGATCAGCGGAGGATCGAGGGAGAGCGAGGCGAACGACTGGCAGGCGAAGCCGGCCGGGCCCGCCGGAGCCTCGGCGCTCGTGGCCGGCGCCGTCACCACGGTCACGCCGGTCGCGAAGTGCCCCAGTACATGCCGGAATCGGGCCGGGTCGACCGGCGCCCGCTCGTCCTCGCCCACCGCGCGCAGATCCGGGCGCGGCAACGTCTCGACAGGCGGCCCCGTGACGGTGGGGGCCCCGGCCGACCTGAGGTAGCGGACGGCGGCGGCGGCCATCCCTGCGTGTCCCATCACGTCTTCCATTGAAGCTGACGGCGTATCAGATAGGAAGGGGTGGGCGGGGCCGGGAGGACGGTCGGGCTCGCGCTTGGCGCGGGCCGGTAGGGCTCGCTCTTCGCGCGGGCCGGTCGGGCACTGTCCGGCCGACGCTGTTCTGCGCTGTCCGGCCGATCCGCTCGACGGCGGCTACGAGGGTCGCGGTCCGGCTGAGTCCGCTCGGTGCCGCTACGGGGCCGCGGTCCGGCCGATCCGCTCAGCGGCCCTCGTAGCGCGGGCTGCGCCGTTCCACGAAGCTCGACACACCCTCGGTGGCGTCCGCCGTCGTCATGTTGATCTCCTGCGCCGCCGCCTCCGCCGCGAAGGCGCTCCCCCGGTCGGTGTCGAGGGAGGCGTTGACCAGCTGTTTGGTGAGGGCGAGTGCGCGGGTCGGCCCGGCGGCGAGCCGCTCGGACCACTCGCGCGCCGTCTTCTCCAACTCCTTTGGCGGTACGACCCTGTTGACGAGCCCGATCCGCTCCGCGTCCGCGGCGCTCAGCGCGTCGCCGAAGAACATCAGTTCCTTGGCCCGCTGGGGACCCACGAGCCGGGTCAGCAGATAGGCTCCGCCGCCGTCGGGAACGAGACCGCGCCGCGCGAACACCTCGATGAACCGGGCCGGTTCGGCGGCGAGGACGAGGTCGCAGGCGAACGCGAGATGCGCGCCGATGCCGGCCGCCGTGCCGTTGACCGCCGCGATGACCGGCTTCTCGCAGTCGAGAACAGCGGCGATCAGGCGCTGCGCGCCCAGCCGGACGATGCGGGCGACATCGCCGGGCACCCGCTCCCCGGCGGGTGGACCGCCCCGCAGGTCCGCTCCGGCGCAGAACCCGCGGCCGGTCGCCGTGATGACCACGGCCCGCACCCCGGGGTCGGCGGAGGCCGCCGCCAGCAACGCGATCACACGCTCCCGCTGGTCCCAGGTGAGTGCGTTCATCGCCTCGGGCCGGTCGAGGGTGATCCACGAGACGGCGTTGTCAGTGGCGTGACGTATCAATGAGTCGAGGGACTTTTCGGCTGATAGATGAGATTCGGGAGCTTCACGGGACGTAAGGGGGGAGTCGGTCATGGAGGTGCTCCGTTTCGTAAGGGGGTTGCGGGCGGGTCTGCCGAGCGGTGGGCGCGGTCGGGTCGGCGCGTGCGGGCGAGTGGGAAGAACGCGCCGGGGAGCCGGTGTCCGGTGGTGGGCCGGCGTGCGGGATCGTCCCGTGGCCGTGGCCGTGGCCGCAGCTGAAGCCGCAGTGGGGGGCGGAGCCCGAGCCGGAGCCCGAGCTGGAGCCCGAGCCCGAGCCGGAGCCCGAGCCGGAGTGGGGGTTGGCGTCCGATCCGGCTCAGCGACACATCACCAGTGCGTCCAGGGCCACGGCTCCCTGCCCGCGGGGCAGCACCATCAGCGGATTGATGTCCAGCTCCGAGATCTCGTCCCCGAGTTCGAGCGCCATGCGCTGGACCCGGACCACGACCTCGACCAGCGCGTCCACGTCCACCGGCGGAGCCCCGCGCACGCCGTCGAGGAGCGCCCGCCCCCGCAGCTCGGACAGCATGGCCCGCGCCTGGTCGTCCCCGAACGGCGGCACGCGTACGGCGGCGTCGCGCAGCACCTCGACGAGGACCCCGCCGAGTCCTACGGTCACGGTCGGCCCGAAGAGCTGGTCGTGCGTGACGCCGACGACCATCTCGACGCCACGTTCGACCATCTGGCACACGAGGACGCCGTCGAGGGAGATGCCCTCGTAGCGGGCGATGTCGGTCAGCTCGCGGTAGGCGTCGCGGACCTGGCTGGCGGAGGTCAACCCGATCTTGACCAGGCCGAGTTCCGTCTTGTGGGCGATCTGCGCGCCGGAGGCCTTCATCACCACCGGGTAGCCGACCTGGCTCGCCGCCCGTACGGCCGCCGCCGCGCTCGTCACCAACTGCTCGCGCGGTACGCGGATCCCGTACGCCCGCAGCAGCTGCTTGGCCGCGTGCTCGCTCAGCTGCTGACCCTGGCGCATCAGGGCCTGTGCCTTGCGGAAGGACGGCGACGGGGTGCGCGGTGCCTCGTCGAAGGGCGAGCGGTAGGAGGCGGTGAACCGCGCGTGGCCGAGGTGCGCGCGGACGGCGGTGATGCAGTTGGCGAACGTACGGAAGGTGGCGACCCGGGAGGACCCGAGCAGCGTCTCGCGGTAGGCCGCCTCCGTGCCGACCGGCGATCCCCACACCACGCACACCAGCTTGTCCGTCTGTTCCGCCGCGTCCACCAGGTCCTGCGCCAGTTTGTCGCTCATGGGCGGGAAGGGCCCGGTGATCGGGCAGATCAGTACGCCGACGGCGGGGTCGGCGAGGATCGCGTCGATGATTTTCCGGCCGCGCCAGTCGCCGACCGGATGGCCACCGTTGTCGATCGGGTTGGCGACGTTGAGGTAGTCGGGTATCCAGGTGTGCAGCTCGGCCTGTTTGGCGTCGGAGAGGACCGGCAGGTCAAGACCCGCCTCGCTCGCCAGGTCCGCGAAGTGCGCGCCCGTGCCGCCGGATATCGAATAGACGACGACCCCGTCGGCCTGCGGTGCGCGGGCCCGCGCCAGCAGGGCCGCGGTGTCCTGGAGTTCGTCGAGTCCGTCGACGCGGATCACGCCGTACTGCCGCATCGCCGCGTCCACCACCGTGTCGGCGCCGGTCAGCTTGCCGGTGTGGGAAGCGGCGGTGCGGGCGCCGGTCTCGGTGCGGCCGACCTTGACGGCGACGACGGGCACACCGCGCCGGGCGGCGCGGTCGGCGGCGAGCAGGAAGGAGCGGCCGTCCTTGAGCCCCTCGACGTAGCAGGCGATGGCGCCGACCTCGGGCCGTTCGGAGAAGTAGGAGATGAAGTCGGCGGTCTCCAGGTCGGCCTCGTTGCCGGTGGGTGCCCAGTGGGAGAGGCGGACGCCCAGTTGCTGCATCGCGAAGACGGGCCGTCCCTGGTGGCCGGACTGGGTGATGAGGGCGACCGCGGGGCCGTCGAGGTCGTCGCGGAAGTTCTCGAAGGCGTTGAGGTTGGTGTTGGGGCCGAGCAGCCGCAGACCGGAGCGGCGCACGGCGGCGGCGAGCCGGGTCTGCGCGGCGGCGCCCTCGGCCCCGGTCTCGGCGAAGCCGGACGCGAAGGCGACCGCGAACTTCACCTTGGCCTCGGCCAGTTCCTCGATCACCGGAAGGGGGTCACCGACGAGGAGTACGGCCAGATCCACCTGCTCCGGCAGGTCCGCGACGGACGGAAGGCACGGCAGGCCGAAGACGGACCGACGGGTGGGATGGACCGGGTGCAGCCGGGCGCCGACCCGCTCGGCCCAGCCGATCAGCTGCCGGGTGATCCCGGTGTTCGGCCGCCCATCGGCGTCCGAGGCGCCGATCACGGCCACGGACTCGGGACGGAAGAAGCGGTCGAGATCGGGCGCGGCGGCGTACAGCGGGCGACCGCTGACGTCCAGGTCGTCGACCTCGGCCGGCCGGCCGTGCACGACCGGTGAGGGCTGCTCGCCGCAGGCGATGACCCTGGCCCGGCGGGAGTCGGTGGTGAGGGTGCCGTGGGTTGATCCAAGCATCGGTCCGCCCGCTCCTGTGTGGCAGTCAACTTTTAACTGACGCAGTGTCAGATTACTTAACTGACGCCGTGTCAGGAACCGTTGTGCAGGGGTGGGCTTCTGTTAGGTACCCGGCGGGGGGTCTGGCCTACCGCGGGTCTACCGCGTCTGCCGCGTCTACCGCGGTCCCGTCCGGTGGGTGGTCGGGGCCGCGCCGGTACATCCGCCCGCATCCGAACGGATCCCACCGGTGTCGCGAAGTGGGCGTGGGTGCCGATCCGTCCGGCCTGCGGGCATTTGATGTACCGGCACGTCCCCTCCCGCGCGCTCCCGGGTGCGGGTGCATCGTGGTGGCCGTTCCAGCCCCGGCCGGGGCAAGATTCAGCCCCGTTGGTTCGTTTTTCGGGTGCGGGGAAGTCTCGGCCCCCGGCCACTTTTCGGGCGGGGGGGGAAGTCTTCGGGCAGGGGGAAGTCTCAGCCCCCGGCCCGCTTTTCGGGTGCGGGGGAGTCTCAGCCCCGGCTCGCTTTTCGGGTGGGGGAAGGCTTCAGCCTCTCCGGTGTTTGAGGAGCGGGGTCTGGGGCGGAGCCCAGGGGCGATGGGGTCCCCCCTGGTCGAGCGAAGCCGAGACCTTGGGGAGGGTAGGGGGGAAGGGGCGAAAAACCGTCGGTGCCTCAGCGGGCGGGCTGGGGGGTGGTCGTGTGGCGGGATACCGCCTTCGCGATCTTCTCGGCGTCGAGGGCGAGTTCGCGGAACATGCCGCTGATGGGGTTGGTGAAGCCGGTGAAGTACAGGCCGGGCGCGTTCTTCGGGGTGTGGCCGCCGTGCACGACCGGGTGCCCGCGACCGTCGAGCACGTCCAGGTGTCCGACCATGCCTTCCAGGGCTCGCAGGTATCCCGTCGCGGCGATCACCACGTCGGGGTCGATCCGGCTCCCGTCGGCGAGGACGGCCTTGTCGTCCTCGAACCCCTCCACCGCGGCCACGATCTCGACCTTCCCCTTGCGGACGGCGTTGATGAGTCCGACGTCCTGGACGGGGATGGAGCCCTCGTTGACGCGGGAGTAGAGCCCGGTGCCGGGGCGGGGCAGACCCTGCGCCGCGAGGTCGGGCACGCTCAGCTTCGCCATCGGCCCGGCCAGCCTGTCCACGAGGCGTACCGGCAGCCGCCGTACGAGAATGCCCGTGAACTGCGCGGCCCAGCCGGCCGTCGAGCGGCGCACGATGTGCGGCGCGGTGCGCACGGACAGCCGTACGCGAGAGGCGCCGCCCTCGACCAGGTCCACGGCGATCTCGGCACCCGTGTTGCCGACGCCGACGACGAGGACGTCGCGGCCCTTGTAGGGGGCGGGGTTGCGGTACGCGCCGGCGTGCAGCAACTCGCCGGTGTAGGCGTCGCGGCCGGGCCAGTCGGGGACGCGCGGGGTGTGGTTGTAGCCGGTCGCGACGACCACCGCGCTGCCGGTCAGCTCGCGGCCGCCGGTGGCGTGCAGCAGCCAGCCGTCGCCGCCCGGGGCGGGCTCGATGCGCGAGACCTCCACGCCTGTGACGATCTCCAGCTTGTGGTGCTCGGCGTACTTCTCCAGATAGCGCACCACGTTGTCGCGCGACACCCATCGCCCGAAGGAGCGTGGCATCGACAGTCCGGGCAGCGCGGACAGCCGCCGGGTGGTGTGCAGGTGCAGCCGGTCGTAGTGGCCCCGCCAGGACGCGCCGACCTGGTCCGACTTCTCGAGCACGACAGCTCGTACGCCCCGGGCGCGCAGTGCGTACGCCGCCGCGAGCCCTCCGGGGCCACCCCCGATCACATACACGGGGCGGTCCTCGTGGGACGGCACCGTGCGGGGGGTCGTGGAAGCAGTCGAGTCGGCCATAGCGCGAGCGTAATCACGACTTTGCTTGATAGGTCTCGGTCAAGACCGGAATCGGTTGCGAACTGGTCACGACTGTGGGAGGGGTGCGTGCGACTGGTGGCGTAGATCACTTCAGCGTGGTGGAGGTGTGCGAAAAGCGCACTGTTGTCGCAGGTGGGCGCCGGGGCGTACGTCTTTCGCGGGAGGGGCGGGACCGGCTCCGCGCACCCTCTGTGGGCGGAAGTGGAAGCGGGAGCGGGGGTGGGGGAAGTGGGGGTGGGGGCGGGAGCGGGAGCGGGGGTGGAGGGGAAGCGGGAGTGGGCGTGGGAGCGGGTCGGTGTGGCGTCGGTGGCGCACTCGTCGCCGGTGGGTGCCGGCCTCTTGCGCGAGCGCTCCGGGCGGTCGAAACTGACGTTCCGTCAGATTCGACGCTCTGCGGGAGGTTCGGCCATGGACACGATCTGGCTCGGCGGGGCGGAATGGCTGGCCGTGCTTCGTATCGGGCTCGGGCTGTGGTGGCTGGAGAGCTGGCGGCACAAGGACAAGAAGGGCTGGTTCGAGCGCGGGACCGGGATCGCGTGGGCGGCGGACATCGCGTCCAAGCACCGGTGGAACGCCGTGCGGTCCGGTTTCGACGTGGTCGTCGCACCGCGCCCGCGGACGATTGCGTACGTCGTCGTGTACGCGGAGCTGGCACTCGGTCTCGGGCTGGTGGCCGGAATGCTGACACCCGTCGCCCTGGTCGCGGGCCTGCTCCTCAACGTCCTCTACTTCACGCTCATGATCCATGACTGGGCGGAACAGGGGCAGAACGCGATGATGGCCCTGGTCTCGGCCGTCGGCCTGTTCGCGATGTCCTGGCAGACGTGGTCCCTGGACAACGCCCTGGGCCTTTTCCGGTGAGCGGGGCCGTACGGGGCGGGGGAGCGGCCGGCCCGGCGCGTTCCGCGGGGGCGACGGGTTCCCCGGGGGCGGTGGATTCCGCCAGTGCTACGGGTTCCGCCAGTGTTGCGGGTCCCGCCAGTGTTACGGGTTCCGCGGGAGTGGTGGGCTCCGGTGGCGGGTTCGATGTGCCCGAGGTGGACGCCTTCACCCGGCCGTACTGGGACGCGGCGGCCGAGGGGCGCCTGCTGATCCGGAACTGCTCGGCCTGCGCCCGCGTTCACCACTACCCCCGGGAGTTCTGTCCGCACTGCTGGAGCGAGGACGTGAGCTGGCGCCCCGCGAGTGGACGCGCCACGCTCTACACCTGGTCCGTCGTCCACCGCAACGATCTGCCGCCGTTCGGTGAGCGCGTGCCCTACGTCGCCGCCGTCGTCGACCTGGCGGAGGGGCCCCGGATGATGACCGAGGTGGTCGGGTGTGAGGAGGCGGCGCTGCGGATCGGGATGAAACTGGAGGTGGCGTTCCGGGCGGGCGTCCCGGTGTTCCGCCCCGTGTCCCGCCCCGGAGTGTGACGCTGACGCTGTCCTGGCGGAGGCCGACTCTGCCCGAGGCGGTCCGATCCTGTCCGGTCCGGCTCCGTCCGAGGCGGTCCGATCCTGTCCGGTCCGACCTTGTCCGGTTCGATGCCGTCCGGTGCGGTCGAAGGCTGACCACCTCCCCGTGCGGTAGCTGACGCTGTCCGGTGCGGAAGCCGGGTTGCCGCGGGGTTCTTCCGGAGTCAGGACCGTTCAAGGAGTGACCTGTGAGCGTGAACGGGTTTGAATGGCTGGATGTCCGACGTCCATGAACAGTTCGCCGTCCATCCCTTCCCCGAGCTGGCAGGCCTCGGCCTGCGGCTGCGTCCCTGGGACCCGGAGTCCGACGCCGATGCCTCGGCATGTCTGCGCGGGTTCACCGATCCCGAGTTCCAGCGCTGGAACACCCCGCTCGGGTACGTCCGGGACATCGACTCCGCCCGTGAGGCGCTCGGGAAGCGCGTCGCCGCCGCGACGCGCGGCACCGGGGTCTCCTTCTGCATCACCGATGCCGAGAGCGGTGAGACGCTGGGCCACATCGGCGTCAACGAGATCGACCACGTGATGGGCTGCGCCCGCGTCGGCTACTGGGTCCTCCCGGAGTCCCGCGGCCGCCGGGTCGCCACCCACGCCCTCACCCTCGCGGCCCGCTACGCCTTCGTCGACCTCGCCCTGCACCGCCTCGAGCTCGGCCACGCGGTGGGCCACGAGGCGTCCTGCCGCGTCGCCGAGCGTTGTGGATTCCGGTACGAGGGAACTCTGCGCGGCGCCATGTTCGAGGCGGGCCGCCGAGACGCGTTCCGCGACATCCACCTGCACGGACGGCTGGCGACGGATCCGGAACCCGCGTCGGCCCGCTAGCGGACGAGGCCGGCGTCCGCCGAAAAATCGGAGGCACGGCGCGGTGGTCGCACGGGACCATCGGACATGACCTCCTCGGTGGCGTACGACTGGCAGCTCACCCGTGACCTCGACGCGTTTCTCGGCAGGACCGGAGACTTTCTCCGGTCGCGGCCCGCGCAGCACACCGTCGCGCTGACCGTGACGGACCGGCTGCGAAGGCGAGGGACGGGGCAGTTCGGAGAGCGCGCTCCGGTCTTCGGAGCCCTGGAGCGGGGCGGGGCCGTCCGGGCGGCCTTCTTCCGTACGCCGCCGTACCCGTTCAACCTCACGCCGCTCGACGAGCGGGGCGCGGACACGCTCGCCGCGCTGCTCGCGGACGCGGAGATCGAGGTGCCCGGTGTCACCGCCGACACGGAGACCGCGGCGGCCTTCGCGGCGGCCTGGCAGCGGCGTACCGGAGCGACGGCCGCGCCGCTGCGGAGCGAGCGGCTGTACCGGCTCGGCGACCTGACGGTGCCCGAGCCCGCGCCGCCCGGCCGGGCCAGGGTCGCGGGCGAGGCCGACCGGGAGCTGCTCGTCCGCTGGTACACGGAGTTCGCCGAGGCGATCGGCGAAGGCGCGCACCGCAACGCCGACGCCTGGGCCGACGACCGGATCTCCTACGGCGGCATCACCTTCTGGGAAACCCCGGACGGTACCCCCGTCGCCATGGCGGGCGCGACACCCCCGATCGCCGGACAGGTCCGCGTCGCCCCCGTCTACACCCCGGCCCACCTGCGCGGCCGTGGTTACGCCGGTGCCGTCACCACCGAGGTGAGCCGCGCCGCGGTCGCCGCCGGCCTCCAGGAGGTGCTGCTCTTCACCGACCTCGCCAATCCGACCAGCAACGGCCTGTACCAGCGCATCGGCTACCGCCCCGTCTCGGACTTCGCGACGTACGACTTCACGTGACCGTTACGGTGCCCCTCGGCGTCACGGCCACAGCAGCTCCGTGTCCCAGCCGATCTCCGTGCGGCGGTAGACGAGCCGGGCGTGGCGCCGGCGGGCGTCACCCTGGAAGAACTCCACCTCGTCCGGACGGAGGCGGTAGAGGGTCCAGGTGGGGGCGGGGGAGTGCGGGGCGCGCTCGGCCCGTTCCCAGGCCGCGTCCGACGCCCGGTCCAACTCCGCCCGGGAAGGCAGGACTTCGCTCTGGTGGCCCACCAGAGCGGCTGCCAGCGCCCCCGTGGACCGGGCGTGCAGGTCCTCCTGGCTCTCCTCGGACGGCGCGACGGTCACGGGACCGCGGATCCGGATCTGGCGTCCCTGCGTGGGCCAGTAGAAGCCGAGAGCGGCGTACGGTCGCGCGGCCAGCTGTCGTCCCTTGCGGCTCGTCACATGCGAGGCGAACGCCCAGCCCCGGTCGTCCGCGCCGTGCAGCATCACCGTCCGGACGTCGGGCAGCCCGTCCTCGCCGGCCGTCGCGAGCGACACCGTGTGCGGCTCGGTCTGCCCGGCCGCCACGGCATCCGCGAACCACCGGGCGAACAGGGCCAGCGGGTCAGCAGGTGCCTCCTCCGGTGCGAAGCCGGGCAGCTCCGTGTCCCACACCCGCAGCGATCTCAGCAGTTCATGAAGATCCGGTTCCATGGCTCCGAGTATCACTCGGGACGGCGCGACGCCAGCGTGCGACGCCGTCCGCCGCCGCCTTCACGCTCCCCTTCGCGCCGCCAGTGGCCCACCATCGCGCCTCCGCGGCGCCCACCCCGCGCCCACCCCCGCGCTCGTACCTCACCCGCGTACCTCACCCGCGTACCTCACCCGCGCACCTCGCCCCGCACCCCCGCACCTCACCCCCGCCCCAGCACCACCGTCCCCGACGAGCAGAACCAGCCCCCCGTCCCGGACGCCACCGCCAGTTCGGGCAGTGTGCCGTCGGGACGCCGTACCTGCCGTTGCTCGGGGACCTCGCCGCGCAGCTGCCGCACGGCCTCCACGAGCAGGAACAGGCCGCGCATCCCCGGGTGTTGGGCGGACAGCCCGCCTCCGTCGGTGTTCACCGGCAGTTCCCCGTCCACCAGCAGCCGCCCCTTCGCGGCGTCCACGAAGGCGCCGCCCTCGCCCTTGGCGCAGAAGCCGAGATCCTCCAGGGTCACGAGGGTCATGTAGGTGAAGGCGTCGTAGATCTCGGCGAAGTCGATCTCGGCCGGGCGGACTCCCGCGCGTTCGAAGGCGAGCCGGCCGCTCACCGCGGCCGGGGAGACGGTGAAGTCGGCCCACTCGGACATGGTGGTGTGGGAGACGTGCTCGCCGGTGCCGAGCACCCACACCGGGGCCGTACGGCAGTCGCGTACGTACTCCTCGGCGGCCAGCAGCACCGCCGCGCCGCCGTCGGAGCGGACGCAGCAGTGCAGTTTGGTGAAGGGGTCCGCGATCATCGGCCCCGACAGGACCTCGTCGACGGTGACCGGGGCGCGGAACATCGCCTCCGGGTTGTGGGCCGCGTTCGCCCGGGTCTGGACGGCGACCGAGGCGAGCTGTTCGAGAGTGGTGCCGTACGTGTGCATGTGGCGGCGCGCGGCCATCGCGTACTTGGCGATGAGGGTGTGGCCGTACGGGACCTCGAACTGGAGCGGGCCCCGGGCGCCGAAGGACAGGTTGCCGGTACGGCGGCCCGCCCTGATGTCGGCGCGGGCGGTGGATCCGTAGACGAGCAGGACGACGTCGGCGTGGCCCGCCGCGATGGCGTCGGCCGCGTGGGCCGCCATCACCTCCCAGGTGGAACCCCCGACGGAGGTCGAGTCGACCCACGTGGGCCGCAGTCCCAGGTATTCGGCCACTTCGACGGGTGCGAGAGTGCCGAGGCCCGCCGAGGCGAAGCCGTCGATCACCGAGCGGTGCAGGCCGGAGTCGGCCAGCGCGCGGCGCGCGGCCTGGGCGTGCAGCGCGTACGGGGTCGCCTCGTCCACACGGCCGCAGTCGGACAGGGCTGCGCCGACGACGGCGACCTTTCGACGGCCGTGGCCCGGGGTGGCGTGAGTCATAAATCTGACGGTACATCAGATAACCGTTCTGCCGGGAGGTGGTCGCACCCCTGTGCATCTGTAACCCCCCGCCCTAACATGACGGCCCGTCAGATCAGGGGGTCCGGGGATCCGATGCCTGCCAGCCCCTGCTGGCCCGCGGCCGGTCGTCCTGTTTCCCCGCCGCCCGGCCGTCTCGCTGTCCAGCCGTTCCGCTGCCCGACGAGGGAGGAGCCCGCCCATGGATGCCCATCTCACCGCGGAGCAGGAGGAAATCCGCCGTACGCTGCGGGAGTTGCTGGTGAAACGGTGCGGCCCGGAGGAACTGAGGGCCGCCGAAGCGACCCTCGCCGGTCATGACCCGGCGCTCTGGGAGGCCCTCGCGCGGCAGCTCGGGCTGCCCGGACTGGCTCTCCCGGAGGTGTACGGCGGTGTCGGCTGCTCGGTGACCGAACTCGCCCTTGCCTGCGAGGAGTCGGGCCGCGCTCTCGCCCCCTCGCCGCTGCTGGCCACCGCCGTCCTCGCGGCCCCGCTGATCCTGGCGCTCGGTACCGAGGCCCAGCGCGCGGCCCTGTTGCCGCCGCTGGCCTCGGGCACGCTGACCGGCGCCCTCGCGATACCGGGCGCGGGCCTGGCCACCGCCCTCGGACTGGTCGGCGACAATCACGGCGACTGGGCCGGTGGTGGACGTGCCGGAGGCGTCCAGGCGCGCCGGGCGGAGGGTGCGTGGAGGCTCTACGGGCAGGCGGCGCAGGTGCTCGACGGACACAGCGCCGGGCTGCTGGTGGTGGCCGCGCACACCGGCGGGTTCGCGCGGGCGCGGACGCTGCTGTTCCTGGTGAGGGCCGACGCCGACGGGCTCGTACGCGCGCGGCAGACGTCCTTGGACCCGACACGGCCACAGGCCCGGCTCGAACTACGGGATGTGCAGGCCGAGTTGCTGGGCGACGAGCAGGCCGACGTGCTAGCCGCGCTGGCCGCCGTCGGGGACACCGCCGCGGCCGTCCTCGCGGTGGAGGCGGTGGGCGCCGCCGACCGCGCACTGGAACGCACCGTCGAATACGTGCGCCGACGTGAGCAGTTCGGGCGGGCGATCGGCTCCTTCCAGGCGGTCAAGCACCGTCTCGCGGATGTGTACGTGGGCGTGCAGTCGGCGCGCTCGGCGGCGTACTACGCGGCGTGGGCCACCGGGACGGGCGGCGAACGGGTGGGCGGGCTCGCGCTGGCCCAGGCGCTGGAGTCGCTGCGCACCGCCGCCTCCGAGGGCATCCAGCTGCACGGCGGCATCGGCTTCACCTGGGAGCACGACGCCCATCTCTACTTCAAGCGCGCGTCCGGCGACGAACTGCTCTTCGGGCCCGTCCATCGGCTGCGCGCGCACGCCGCCGACGTCGCGCGTCTCTTCGACGGCGGAGAGGTGACGGTCTGATGGCGGCGGCCAGGCGTTCGCGTACGGGGAGCGGTGCAGGGACTGGTGCCGGTACGGGGGCCGGGACCGGTGCGGGGACTGGTGGCGGTACGGGGGCCGGGACCGGTGCGGGGACTGGTGGCGGTACGGGGGCCGGGACCGGTGCGGGGACTGGTGGCGGTACGGGGGCCGGCACGGGAGCCGGCGTCGGTGAGAGGGCGGGTGCGCGGACCGGAGCGAGAAGGATGCCTGGTGTGCGGCTGGTGCAGAGGGTGTCCTCCACCCGGACCTTCGCCAGAGTGGCCCCTCACCTCATCCCGGCCCTCGACCGCGCCGTTCACCGGCTCACGCGCGGCAAGGTGCTGCTCAGCGCCCAGATGCTGCCGGGGATCGTCCTCACCGCGCGCGGCGCCAAGAGCGGCGTGGAACGCCGCACCCCACTGGCCTGCATGCCGGAGGGCTACGCGTCGGGTGCGGTGCCGGGTGCCGTACCGGGCGGCGCACCGGGTGCCGGCTCGGGTGAGGAGACGGGGACGGTGACGGGCGTCGACGCCAGTCAGGGAGCGGGGACCGTGTCGGGTGAGGCGGCGGAGGCCGGCTGGATCCTCATCGGGTCCAACTTCGGCCGTACGGACCACCCCGCCTGGACCGCGAACCTGCTCGCCCACCCCGACGCCGTCGTCAACTGGAAGGGCGAGGACATTCCCGTGACCGCCAGACTCCTGACGGGGGAGGAACGGGCCGCTGTCTGGAGGACGGCGCTGGCGTTCTGGCCGCCGTACGCCACCTACCAGGCCCGGGTGGACCGGGAGATACGGCTCTTCAGGATCGTGCGCCGACCGGTGCCCGCCGACACCGCGGAATCCGAGGCCCGGCCCGGTTGAACGAACGGTCGGGCCCAGTTGAAGGAACGGTCCGACCCGGCTGAAGAAACGGCCCGGCGGCCTCTAAGCACCAGGAGACGAGGACGACCCGGTTCCGGGCGGCCGGTCCTCCGCGCCGTACAGCGCAGCGGGCGGCAGTCCACCGGAAGGTTCCTCCGGAATGAACTGCCGCCCGCATGACAGGAACTGGGGCGTTCAGGTGCGGGAATCTACTTCGTGGGCTTCTTCCCGGTCACGCCCAGATACACCAACAGCGCGAGGTTCGGCTTGAGTTCGGCCTGCTTGACGCCCCAGCTCTGGAAGCCCTTCTGGTGCGAGGCGACCGCGGCGAGCATGGCGACGAGGGATCCGGCCATCGCGGCCGGGTTCACGTCCTTGTCGACCTTGCCTTTGGCCTGGAGCTCGGTGACCGAGTCCGTAAGGGAGTTGTTCACGGAGTTCAGGATCTTCATGCGGATCTTGTAGAACCGCTTGTCGCCCTCGGCGGCGCCGAGATCGACGACTCGAAGGATCGCGTCGTTCCTCCGCCAGAACTCCAGGAAGCCGTCGACGAGTTCCTGCGCGGTCTGCCAGCCGGCCTTGCCGACCCAGGAACGCCCTTCGAGCAACTGGGTCAAGCCCGCGCCCTCGGTGGCCATTTGCTCGGCAATCTCCAGGACGGCGCCTTCGACGTCCGGGAAGTACTGATAGAAGGTGGCCGGTGAAGTGCCTGCCTTCCGGGCGACGTCAATGACTTTGACATCCCGGTAGGGCGAGGAGCTGAGCATCTCGCTGAGGCAGTCGAGCAGCTTCTGCCGGGTCGCCTGCCCACGCCGTCCGGCCACGCGGCCGTCGACGGTACGCACTTGTCCTGTCATGCCGTCAGCTTACCGAGGGGTGATCGGAGCGCGATTCGGCCGACTGCAAATGGGGTGCGGCCGTACACCGCGGGGGTTCGGCGGGGCTTCAACGGGGGGTTCACCAGGGACTCCGAGGGGTTCTCCGCGATTCCCGGAGGGTGCGGGCGAACCCACGCGAAACCCCGGCGACGGTTCGCGCGTTCCGGTGCGGACGCCGATGGACGCCGATGGACGCCGATGGACGCCGATGGACGCCGATGGACGCCGCCGGTGGGCGCCGGTGGGCGCCGACGGACGCCAACCGTCCGCCCGTGGACGGGTCGGGCCTTCTCGCGCGAAGCCCACGGTGGCGCGCAAAAGCCCTCCGCGGATGGCCCCGGTGGTGCGCAGAGGGCTTCCACGGATGGCCCCGGTGGCGCGCCGTCTCCCGTGCCGATGCCCCGCGATCGGTTCGCGGGCTCCTGTGCGGACCTCCTGCGACCGGTTCGAGTGTTCTCGGGCGGTACCCGGGCGGTACCCGGGTCTCCCGGCCGGCGCCCGGGGAAAGCCGCCCGCTTCCCCGAGCGGCCCCGGAAGGGCGCTCGCCTTCCTGCCCGGCCTCCCGGGGAAGCGGGCTCGCCTTTCTGCCCGTCCCCGGGAAGGCGCGCTCGTGTTCCCGCCCGTCCCCGGGAAGGCTGCCCGTGCCCCCGCCAGGGCTCCCCGGAAATGGCGCACATGTTCCCGGGCGGGCCCCTGAGCAGGGGCGGGGCGTCACCGGAGCAGGTGCGCACGCTCTGCGGGATGCGGAAAGGGCCGTTAGCTTGGCCGCATGGCCGAATCCGCCGTTGTCGCCGAGTTCTCCGAGGGCGTGCCCTGCTGGGTCGACGCACAGCTCCCCGACGTCGAGGCGGGCAAGCGCTTCTACGGCGAGCTCTTCGGCTGGACGTTCCCCGAGGAGTCCGGCCGGGCGGGCTGGGCGGGGTTGGACGGCGAGCCGGTCGCGGCGCTGACGCCCAAGAGCGACGGGCGGATGCCCACCGTGTGGACGGTGTACTTCGCGACGCCGGACGCCGCGGCGCTCACCCGGCGCATCGCGGAGGCGGGCGGCCAGATCATCACCGCTCCCACCAAGGCCGGAGCGTCGGGCGGGCTGGGCACGGCCGCCCTCGCCACCGACCCGGAGGGTGCCGTCTTCGGCCTGTGGCAGCCCGGCTCCCACGCGGGCTTCGCCAAGCACCATGAGCGGCGCACGTTCTGCTGGGCAGAGCTGTACGCGCGCGACACCGCGACAGTCGACCGCTTCTACGGCGCCCTGTTCCACGACGCGCTGTTCGGGCCCGACGCGACCCCCGATTTCGGCCGCGTGCCCGTATCGGGTGTCTTTCCGGCCGAGATGCCTCCCCATTTCCTCGTCCACTTCGGAGTCGAGGACTGCGAGGAAACACTCGGGACGGTGAACCGGCTCGGCGGCCGTGTCCAGGTGACACCCTTCGACACGTCGTACGGGCGGGTGGCCGTCGTCACGGACAATCAGGGTGCGTCGTTCGCGGTACTTGAACGCTGAAGGTGCTTCGGCCGGCCTTGACGCCGCTTCAGCGGTGACGATGATTCGACGTTGAAGCTACTTCGACGGCGCAGATCGAAACGCTTCTGCGCTCTGGGGCGCAGCACTTCGAAGTGAGGGACAGCACTTCCGGGGTGCGAGGCGGGGTACTTCTGGGGTGAGGAGCGCATTTCGGCCCTGAACCGTCGCGGCCCGGCGGCCGTACTTCTGCCGGGGCGGTTGTTTTGTCACGAGACACCCCGATC
Source organism: Streptomyces sp. NPDC002742 (assembly GCF_042888885.1). Classification (NCBI taxonomy): domain Bacteria; kingdom Bacillati; phylum Actinomycetota; class Actinomycetes; order Kitasatosporales; family Streptomycetaceae; genus Streptomyces; species Streptomyces sp. NPDC002742. Next base: position 102,877 of record NZ_JBIAQF010000005.1, on the reverse strand, counting down.
CGCCCCCGGGTTCGCAACAGGCGGCTCGGCCAGGAAGAATCGGGGTGCGTGCCGCCATGGCGGTGCGGTGGTGAGACGCTGCACTGGGCCGCGTTCATACGTGGATGACGCGACCCGTACGGGGAGGTGGCAGGCAAGTGGTGGATCAGCTGACGCAGCACGATCCGCGCCGGATCGGGCCGTTCGAGGTGCTCGGACGGCTGGGTGCCGGCGGCATGGGGCTGGTCTATCTCGCGCGCTCGGCTTCCGGCCGACGCGTGGCGATCAAGACGGTCAGGACGGAGCTCGCCGAGGACCAGTTGTTCCGGGTCCGCTTCTCGCGTGAGGTCGAGGCGGCCCGCGCCGTGTCGGGCTTCTACACGGCGGCCGTGGTCGACGCCGACGCCCGCGCCGCGGTGCCGTGGCTGGCCACCGCCTACGTGCCCGCGCCCTCGCTCGAAGAAATAGTGAATGAGTGCGGGCCGCTCCCGGCCCAGGCCGTGCGCTGGCTGGCGGCGGGCGTCGCGGAGGCGCTGCAGTCCATCCACGGCGCGGGACTCGTCCACCGCGACCTGAAGCCCTCGAACGTCCTCGTGGTCGAGGACGGGCCGCGCGTGATCGACTTCGGTATCGCGTCCGGTGTCTCGAACACCCGCCTGACCATGACCAATGTCGCCGTCGGCACCCCCGCCTACATGTCGCCCGAGCAGGCGAAGGACTCGCGCAGCGTCACCGGCGCGAGCGACGTCTTCTCGCTCGGCTCGATGCTCGTCTTCGCCGCCACCGGACACGCCCCCTTCCACGGCGCCAACCCCGTGGAGACGGTCTTCATGCTGCTCCGCGAGGGCCCGGACCTCGAAGGCCTGCCCGATGAGCTGCGCCCGCTCATCGAGTCCTGCATGCAGATGGACGCCACGGCCCGCCCCAACCCCGCCGACCTCCAGGCCCAGCTCGCACCCCACCTCTTCGGCTCCGGATCCGACGACAGCGGTACGGCGTCGGCGTGGCTGCCCGAGCGGGCGGTGGGCCTGATCGAGACGCGCCGCGGCGGCCGTCCGCCGGTCAAGCCGCCGGCCGGGGGGAGCGGACGCAGTGGCGGGGGGCGCGCGGTGGTGCCTCCGCCTCCTTCGCACGCCCCGGTGCCCGTGGGGGCACCCGACACCGGCCCCGTGCGCCTCGCGGGTGCCCCGGTGCCCATCGGCCCCGGCCCGCGGGTTCTGGACGCCCGCGCGGCGGCCGTGAAGGCGCCGCCCCCGGAGGCCGGGCTCGCGGCGTCCTGGTCCCGGCCGCGCATCGGCGTGAACGGCGCCGAACCGGCGCCCGTGCCCACCGTGGCGCCCCCGGTGCCCGATTCGTCGACCGGCTGGCGCCCCTGGCGTTTCCGTATGTCGAACGACGTCTGGGGCACTCCCTCGGTCGCCGACGACCTCGTCTACGTCACCTCCTTCGAAGTCCACGCCCTCGACGTCGCGACCGGCCGCCGCCGTTTCAAGACCCGTGACGTGGCGTGGTCGATGGCCGTGGCGGACGGCCGTATCCACGCGTCCGACGGGCCGACGCTGTTCGCGCTCGAAGCCAGGCAGGGCGCGGATCTCTGGCGCCTGTCCACCGACGCCTGGGTCTACTCCCTTCAGGCCGACCGCGGAACGGTCGTCACCGGCACACGCGGTGGCGGCATCCAGGCCTGGGAGGCCTCGAACGGCCAGAAGCTCTGGGAGATCAGCGGCGGCCAGACGGACTTCGAGTCCCCGGAGGCCGGTCCGGCCATCCACGACGGCACGGTGTACGTCTGGAAGGACGCGCGGCTGTGCGCGCTGGAGGCCCGTACGGGAGAGGAACGCTGGTCGTACCCGATCGGCGACGCGGCCTCCTGCGGCGGCGTACCGGTCCGCATGACCCACGCGCCGGACGGCTACGTCTACATCTCCGCCGGTACCCGCGTCCTCGCCATCGACGTGGCCGGCGGTCATGTCCGCTGGCACTTCGAGGCCCCGGCCGTCTTCCTCTGCCCGCCGACCTTCGCTCCGGGTCCGGCGGTGACGGGGGGCGGCGTCTACCTCGCCGACTACCTCGGCACGGTGTACGCCCTCGACGCGACCGACGGCCGCGACCGCTGGCGCATCGCCACCGAGTCCCGCGCCTCGACCGAGCCGGTCCTCGTCGCCGCCGGACACGTCCATGTGGGCAGCGGCAAGGGCCTGTACACCCTGGACGCCGTCACCGGCACCCCGAAGTGGCGCTTCCAGGCCGGGGGCGACCTGGTCGGCGCCCCGGCGGTGGCCGAGGGCCGTATCCACTTCGGCTCCACGGACCATCTCCTGTACACCCTGAAGGCCGACGACGGGCGCCTGCGCTGGAAGCTGGCCACCGGCGGCGAGATCACCGGGGCGCCCGTGGTCAAGGACGGTGTCGTGTACGCGTGCAGCAAGGACCGCTGCGTGTACGCGCTGGACGCGGAGAAGGGCACCGGGACGGCCCGCACGACGTGAGACGGCTCGGCCCGGGACCTCTGCGACGGCCGCCGTACCGGGCACGGAAGGATCTTCGGACGGCGGCCGTCGTTCGCGCGCGCGGCCTGCGGAAGCCGCGCCGGCTGCCGACGCTACGCCCGGCGTGACCAACCCGCCACACGGAGCGACGGTCTGTCCGTGGAAGGGGCTGGTCCGTTCGAGGGTCAGTTCGGTTCCGGGGCCTTCTCTCCCGATCGGACGTCCGGTTCCGGGACTCGTGCGGTCCGCCGACCGCCCTCCGTCCGGCGATTCCTAGCGCAGCTTGAACCCCGGCCGCCGCGCCCGGAACAGTCCCGCCTGCCGCTCGACCGGCAGGTTGCCGAGGGAGACGAGGTGCGGGGCGTGCGCGAGGGCCGCCGCACGGGTCGCCTCCTGTGCCAGCCACAGCGCCCGTACGGTCCCCTGGACGGCGTCGGCCGGGTAGGACGCGATGACCGCCGCGCAGTCGACGGCCGCCGCCAACGCCCGTCCCGGCGAGGTGAGTTCGGACACCAGCCCCACCTCGTACGCCCGCCGCGCGGAGATCCGTTCGGCGGTTCCCATCAGCGCCATCCGTGCCACCTCCCCGAACGGCATCCGCTGCGCGAGGTAGACGGACTCGTAGGCGCTGACCATCCCGTACGTCGTGTGCGGGTCGAAGAAGGTCGCATCCTCGTCGGCCACGACGAACTCCGACTCGCCCAGCAGGTAGAAGGCGCCGCCGCAGGCGATCCCGTTCACGGCGGCGATCACCGGCTTCCACAGGTCGTTCGCTTTCGGGCCGATCGCCGCGAGCGGATCGTCCACCATGTAGGGGGAGTTGGGCTGCGGCACCTCGACGCCCCGGTCGATCCCGGTGCAGAAGGCCCGCCGTCCGGCACCGGTGACGACGAGCGCCCGTACGGTGTCGTCGAACCGGAACTCGCGCCAGGCGGCCACGAGTTCGGCGGCGGTCCCGAGGTCGATGGCGTTGAGCCGGTCGGGCCGGTCGAGCGTGAGGACGGCTACACCGGCGTCCTTGTCGACGCTCACCGCGAGCCCGCCACCCCCTGCCCCGCTTCCCGCCTCGCCCGTACGTCCCGCGCCCTCGCCCGTATGTCCCGCGCCCTCGCCCGTACGGCCTTCGCCCGCACCCGTACGTCCCGCGCCCGCATCCGTACGGCCCTCATCCGGGCCTTGCCCACCAGCCTGTGCCACGCTCCCGTCCACACCCCTGCTCCCGTCCACACCCCCGCTCGCGTCCCTGCCCTCATCCCGGTCCGTGCCCTCGTCCGCGCTCACGCCCGCTCCAGGACCCAGCGCGGGACGGTGACGCCGTTCACCTCGGTGAAGACCGCCTGCACCCGGGCGCCGATCCGAATCCGCTCCGGCGGAACGGAGTCGAGAGGCGCGTCCGGCCCGCTCACCAGATTCCCGACCAGCCGAATCCGTGGCGCGTCGGCGAGCTCCACCACGATCGCGTTGTACGGGGCCTGTGCCGCGTAGGCGGGAAGGAGCGGCGGGTGCGGGACGACGTACGACCAGATCCGGCCCCGCCCGCTCATCCTTCTCCACTCGTTCGCGAAGGAGTGGCAGTGCGGGCAGCAGGGGCGGGGCGGGAAGCGGAGTTCGCCGCAGTCGGCGCAGGCCTGGACTCGCAGTTCACCCAGGGCGGTGAACCGCCAGAAGGGCGCGCCGTCGTCGTCGAGGACGGGAGACAGAAGGGACTCGTTCATCTCGTTCGGCCCGGTACTCCCGGTGCTCACGGCACTCCCGGCACTCCCGGCACTCCCGGCGCTCACGGCGGTCTCGGCGCTCACGGCGGTCTCGGTCGTCTCAGTCATCTCGGCTCCTCAGCTCCTCAGCAGGAGTGCGGAGGTGGGGACCCCTTCCCCCGCTGTGACCAGGCAGGTCGCCGCCCCCGGTACCTGTGCCGTACTCGTGCCCCGCAACTGCTTCACGCCCTCGTTGATGAGGTTGAAGCCGTGCACATAGGCCTCGCTGAGCCCGCCGCCCCCGGTGTTGACGGGAAGCCGTCCGCCGATCTCCAGCGCGCCGCCCTCCGTGAAGGCCGCGCCCTCGCCCCGCCCGCAGAAGCCGTATCCCTCCAGCGAGAGGGGGATGAGGGGCGTGAACGCGTCGTAGATCTGCGCCACGTCCACGTCCTCCGGCGTGAAATCGGCGTGTTTCCACAGGTGCCGGGCGGCGGTCCAGGCGGGTCCGGTGAGCGGGTCGTCGTTCCAGTAGTTGACCATGCCGTGGTGCTGGGCGGGCAGGCCCTGGGCGGCGGAGTGGACGTACACGGGACGCTGCCGGCAGTCGCGGGCCCGCTCGGCGGAGACGATCACGCACGCCAGCGCGCCGTCCGTCTCCAGGCAGTTGTCGAAGAGGCACAGGGGCTCGCTGATCCAGCGGGAGGTCATGTACATCTCGCGGGTCAGCGGGCGTTCGTACATCATCGCGGCCGGATTCTGGTTGGCGCGGTTGCGGCAGGCCAGCGCCACGTTGAAGAGATGGTCGCGGGTCGCCCCGTACTCGTGCATGTACCGGCGGGCGAGCATCCCGATCTCGTCGGCGGGCCGCAGCAGCCCGAAGGGCCGGGTCCACTGTGCCGGGGTGGGGAGTTGGACGGCCGTGTTCTTCCAGGGGCGTGGCCCGCTGCCCCGTTTGCGCGAGCGCCAGGCCACGCCCACCGTCGCCTGACCGGTGGTGACGGCGGCGGCGAGATGCGCGACGGTGGCGCAGGAACCGCCGCCTCCGTAACCGGCCTTGCTGAAGAAGGTGAGGTCACCGAGCCCGACGGCCTTGGCGACCTCCACCTCGTCCGTCTCCTCCATGGTGTAGGAGGCGAGAGCGTCGACCTCGGCGGGCGCGATGCCCGCGTCGTCGAGGGCGGCGAGGATCGCGCGGCAGGCCAAGGCCTTCTCGGACTCGGGGAGTCGCTTGGCGAAGGGGGTCTGTCCGATTCCGACGACGGCTGTGGCGTCCTTGATCCCTGGCATGGGTGACCTCCGCACACGGTCCCGGCTGCTGACAGGCCGTCAGGCTACAGCTAATCTGACGGTCAGTCAGCTAGTGGTGCTCGGGCGGGAGGTGCGCGATGCGCGGTGACCTGGAGTGGGGCGACGTCCCCGGGCTGGTGCGTTCGGCGGCTACCCGTTTCGCGGACCGTGAGGCGGTCGTCGAGGGCCGGACACGCATCTCCTACGAGGAGTTGGGCGCCCGCGTGGAGCGTGCGGCGGCGGCCTGCATGGCGAGCGGGGTACGCGTCGGCGACCGCGTGGCCATCTGGGCCCCGAACACCCTCGACTGGATCGTCTCCGCCCTCGGCGCGGTGTCCGCGGGCGCGGTCCTCGTTCCCCTCAACACCCGCTTCAAGGGCGCCGAGGCGGCGTACGTACTGGCCAGAAGCCGGGCCAGGCTGCTGTTCGTGACGGGAACGTTCCTCGGCACGTCGTACGTGGCATCGCTGCGCCGGGCGGCGGGGGAGCCCCCGGGAGCAGGCGTCGGCGCCGGTACCGCCGCCGGCACCGCCGTCGGAACCGGCCCGCTCCCCGGCCTCCCGCACCTGGAACGGGTGGTGGTCCTCGCGGACGACGCCCCCGCCGACTTCCGCACCTGGAAGGACTTCCTGGCGGACGGGGAGGGCGTGGGACGGGACGACGTACGCCGTCGGGGCGCGGCCGTGTCCGGTGCCTCCGCCTCGGACATCATCTTCACCTCGGGCACCACGGGCCGCCCGAAGGGGGCCCTGATCACCCACGCGCAGACGCTGCGCGGCTACGGGATCTGGAGCGACCTCGCCGGTCTGCGCGAGGGCGACCGCTATCTGATCGTGAACCCCTTCTTCCACACCTTCGGCTACAAGGCCGGGATCATCGCCTGTCTGATGCGCGGGGCGACGATGATCCCGCAGCCGGTGTTCGACGTGGACACGGTGCTCGCGAACGTGGCCGCCGAACGCGTCTCCGTCCTCCCCGGCCCGCCCACCCTCCACCAGTCCCTCCTCGACCACCCCTCCCGCGACGCCTACGACCTCTCCGCGCTGCGGCTGGTGGTGACAGGTGCCGCGGTGGTCCCGCTGCGCCTCGTCGAGCGGCTGCGCACGGAACTCGGCGTGGACACGGTCCTGACGGCGTACGGGCTCTCCGAGGCGAGCGGCATCGTCACGATGTGCCGCCGGGAGGACCCTCCGGCGGTGATCGCCTCGACCTCCGGCCGGGCGATCCCGGACACCGAGGTACGGGTGGTGGACTCCGCGGGAACCACGGCGGCCCCCGGCTCTCCCGGCGAGGTCCTGGTCCGCGGCTTCAACGTGATGAGCGGCTACTTCGAGGACCCCGAGGCCACGGCGGCGGTCCTGTCCGAGGAGGGCTGGCTGCGCACCGGCGACGTGGGCGTCCTCGACGCCGAGGGCAACCTCCGCATCACCGACCGCATCAAGGACATGTTCATCGTCGGCGGCTTCAACGCCTACCCCGCGGAGATCGAGCAGCTCCTCGGCCTGCACCCCGACGTCGCCGACGTGGCGGTCGTCGGCGTACCGGACAGCCGGCTGGGCGAGGTGGGCAAGGCCTACGTCGTCCGCCGCCCGCACTCGGTCCTCACGGCCGACGACCTCATCGCCTGGTCCCGCCGCGAGATGGCGAACTACAAGGTCCCGAGGACGGTGGAGTTCGTACGGGAACTGCCGCGCAACGCGAGCGGGAAGGTGGTGAAGGGGGAGCTGCGGGCGCGGTGAAGTTGGTATGGCAATTGGTATGGCAACCAAGAAGTACACCGTCACGCTGCCGGAGGAGCTCGCCGAGGAGATCCGGAGCGAGGTGGGGCCGGGGGGCTTCAGCGCGTATGTCAGTCAGGCCATAGAGCGCCAGCGGGAGCGGGAGCGGGACCGGCTCGGGGAGCTGGTGGTTTGGATGCAGGAGGAGGGCGAGCCCCTCGCGGAGGAGGAGCTGGCGGCGGCCGAGGCCGAGCGGCGCGAGCTCGACCGCTGCTTCACCGAGCGTGATGCCGCGTCCGGCGCGGGCGGAGCCGGCCTGCCGGTGGCGGGTTGATGAGCACCGACATCTATGTGCTGGACGGCGAGGCCCTGTCCCGGGCGGCGCTGCGCGAACGGCGGATGACCGCCCGGCTCGCGGACGCCCACCGGGCCGGAATCGGTGTCGTGACCAGTTCCATGACCCTGATCGAGGCCTACGACGGCCAGGTGAAGCGGTCGGCCTGGTCCTGGGCGATGTCCCGTATCGTCGTCGAACCCGTGACGCGGGAGATCGCCGAAGCCGCGATCGCGCTGCTGGCGGAGAGCGGACTGCACGGCCACAAGTACGCCGTCGACGCGGCCCTGGTGGCCGTCGCCGAGCGGCAGCGCGGCAACGTGGTCCTCTACACGTCGGACGAGGACGGCCTGAAGAAGCTGTGCGGGCCCAGGGTGGCGGTCCGGGGGCTGTAGGCCGGCGTCCCGCCGCCGCACCACCTCCGGCACACCAGGTGCGTACCGCCCCCGGACACACGGCGACCGCGGCGGCTCCCCCTCCGCGCCGCCGCGGCCGATCCCCGTCGTGATGTGGTCAGTTGGCAGGTTCCGTCGTGGCGTGCTGGTCCAGCGGCTTGATCGCACCGCCGGTCGCGTGCTGGTCCAGCGCGATGAGCTCCTCGTCCGTGGCGTGCTGGTCCAGCACGACGGCCTCCTCGCCGGTGGCGTGCTGGTCCTGCGGCTTGACGACAGGGTCCTTGTTCGTGTCGCTCATAGCGGTCAACTCCCCATTCTCGTTCCAGGCAAGAGGCTTGGAGCCCGCCCGGCAACTCCCCCGATGGACGCCGGACGGCTCCCGATCAGCCGCTCAGACTAGCCTCACGGCCTTGTCGTCGATCCGCCTGCCCCCAATGCGACGGGACGACAGGAGTGAGCATGTCGGGTGGCGATAAACGTTCGATGAACGAGCTGAGGCTCCGTCAAACGGTGGTCGGGGTCAGCAGGCCGCGCACCTCGTCCGCCTCGGGAGAACCCAGCTCCTCGTGGATCCCCAGAGCCTCTCTCCAGCAGACCTGGGCGCGCCCGGTCTGCCCGATCCCACTGAGCGCGCGGCCGAGGACCGTGAGCACCAGTCCGCGCCGCCACTCCCCGCCGATACCCCGCAGCACGGTGAGTGCCATCTCCGCGTTCGCCGCGGCCTGGGCCGGGCGCCGGGCGGCGAGATCGACCTCGGCGAGCCGGAAGAGGGTCATGCCCTCCCAGAGCCGCTGGCGGCTGTCCCGGAAGGTCTCCAGGGCCTCTACGAGGCTCTCGGCCGCCGAGCCGAGGTCGCCGCTGCTGGTGAGCGCCAGGCCCAGGGCGTAGCGCCCGTTCGCGCCCCGGAGCGCGTTCCCCGTGGAGTCGTAGATGTCGATGCCCTGCCGTGCGAGGGTGACCGCGCTGTCTATCCGCCCCACCGCCAGGTGGATGCGGGACAGGTTGCACAGCGCGCTGGCCTCACCCGGCCGGTTCTTGTTGCTGCGGAAGTTCTCGATGGCCGAGTTCAGGTGCTGCTCGCCGTCGGCGTGCCTGCCCTGGTAAATGGCGACGATGCCCCGGGTGTTCGGGGCCCAGCACCTCGCGACCGGGTCGTCCGCCTCCTGCGCCATGCGAGTGGCTTCGACGGCGGCCGCGTCGGCCTGGTCGAATCGTCCCGCCACCATGTGAACGTCGGTGAGCGTCGTCAGCGCACGTCCTGCGGCTCGGGCGTCCCCGAGGGCGCGGGCACGTTCGAGCGCGGCGTTCGCGGCGACCTCGTACTCGCGCGAGTTCGCTCCCGACTCTGCGAGGTCCTTGGCCGCCCAGAGAAGGTCGACGGCCCTGCGGAGCCGGCTGTCCGACACGGACTGGCGGACGCACGAGAGGAGGGCGTTCGCCTCGGCGTACAGCCAGTCGTGCGCCGGGTGCCTGTCGTCGAACGACAGCCCCGGAAACTCGGTCGGCTCCAGATGGTCCACCAGCCGGTCCCCGGGCCGTTCGATCGCGTACACCCCGGCCGCCGTGCTCAGGTAGAAGTCCAGCAGCCGCGACAGGGCCGCGGCCCGCTCGCTGGGGGGCTGTTCGTCACGTTCGGCGCAGGAGCGCGCGTAGAGGCGTACGAGGTCGTGGTAGCGGTAGCGGCCGGGGGCCGCCGACTCCAGCAGGGAGGTGTCGACGAGGGACTCCAGGAGGTCCTCGGTGGCCTCGGCCGGGAGGTCGAGCACCGCCGCCGCGGCCGCGAGCGAGATGTCCGGGCCGTCGGCGAGGCCCAGCAGGCGGAAGGCGCGGGCCTGGGCCGGTTCCAGCTGGCCGTAGCCGAGTTCGAAGGTGGCCTTGACGGCCAGGTCGCCGGCCTGGAGCTCGTCCAGCCTGCGGCGCTCGTCGCCGAGCTTCGCCGCGAGCACCGACACCGTCCAGGTGCGGCGGGCGGCGAGCCGGGACGCCGCGATACGGATGGCCAGGGGCAGGAAGCCGCACGCCGCGACCACGTCGAGGGCGGCCTCCCGCTCGGAGGCGACCCGCTCCTGGCCCACGATCTTCGTGAAGAGCTGCAGTGCCTCCTCGGGCGACATCACGTCGAGGTCCACCAGATGGGCGCCCGCCAGGTCGACCATCCGTATGCGCGAGGTCACCAGGGCGGCGCAGCCCTCGGTGCCGGGCAGCAGCGGTCGCACCTGGGCGGCGTCGCGGGCGTTGTCCAGCAGGACGAGCACGCGGCGGCCGTCGAGGACGGAGCGGTAGAGGGCCGAGCGTTCCTCAAGCGAGTCCGGGATCGCCGAGTCCGCCGTTCCGAGGGCCCGCAGGAAGGCGCCGAGGACCGTCTCCGGCTCGGCCGCCCGCGATCCGGCGCCCTGGAGGTCGACGTACAACTGCCCGTCGGGGAAGGCCCCGCGGGACTGGTGGGCGACGTGCACCGCGAGCGTGGTCTTGCCCACGCCTCCGATGCCCGCCAGTGCCGAGACGGCCATGACCCTGCCGTCCTCGGAGGATGCCGAGGCGAGGACGTCGCTGAGTTCCTGCACGAAGGACATCCGGCCGGTGAAGTCCGTGACGGTCGCCGGGAGCTGAGCCGGGCGGACGAGGACGGCGGCGGGCTCCGCCTTCGGGGCGGAGGGCTCCGCGAGGCCCGGGTCCGCCTGGAGTATGCGCTGCTGTAGTTCCTTCAGACCCTGCCGCGGGTCCACGCCCAGCTCGTCGGCGAGCAGCCGCCGGGTGTCCGCGTACACGGCGAGGGCCTCGGCCTGGCGGCCGGAGCGGTACAGCGCCAGCATCAGGAGTTCACGCAGGCGTTCGCGCAGCGGGTGCGCCGCGGTGAGTGCCGTCAGTTCGGAGATCGCCTCCGCGTGGTAACCCTGCTCCAGATCCATGTCGAGCCGGGATTCGAGGAGTTGCAGGCGCCATTCCTCCAGGCGGGCCCGCTGCGTCTCGGCGTAGGGGCCCGGGATGCTCGCGAGCGGTTCGCCGTCCCACAGGGCGAGGGCGTCCCGGAGCAGGTCGCGGGCGCGTGACAGGTCACCCGAGCCGCGCGCCTTCTCGGCGTCGGCGGCGAGCTCCTGCGCGCGTACGTGGTCGAGCGCCCCTTCGCGCAGGGAGCGGATCGCGTAGCCGCCGGACTCGCTCACCAGGACCTCGGCGCCGAGCGTCTTGCGCAGGCGGGAGGCGTACGTCCGCAGGGCGGCCAGTGCCTGGGAGGGGGGCTCGTCGCCCCACAGGGCGTCGATGAGCTCGGATGCCGTGGCCGTACGCCCGTCGCGCAGCAGCAGCGCGGCCAGCAGGGCGCGTTGCTGCGGGGACCCGGCCGGCAGCGGGTCTTCCCCGAGCCAGGCGCGCACCGGGCCGAGCACGCTGAAGCGCAACGCCGCGGGCTCCTCGGAGCCCGGGTGCCACTGCTTCGGTACTCGCGGCACACCGTCCATCGCTGTCCCCCTGCCGAACTGTCAGTACAACGAGGCCAGTTTGCCTTGTTCATGGCGGATGCGTCAGCCGTGCGAGACGGCGATCACAGGGCGCCGCCCGTTAGGTCACACGGTCCTCACACGGACTCCTCACGCTTCCACGGGAATTCGTCCCTCCGTCGCCCTCGACCGCACGGCCGGCGGAGGACCGCCCGAGAGCCGACAGAGAGCTGACGGGTCGTCAGATCAGCGCTACCGTGACCGGTATGGAGACCACGGAAACCGCGCAGAGCCCCTCGGCGGACGCCGGGACCGGCTTCCCGATGATCATCTCGGTGGACGACCACACGGTCGAACCCCCCGGCGTCTGGCGGGACCGGCTGCCCGCGAAGTACCAGGACACAGGCCCCCGCATCGTCCGCGCGCCCCTGAAGGAGATGACCTTCCTGGGCGGGAGGTTCGCCCCCGTGATGGGCGCTCCGGGCGACGACGGTCCCGTCGGGGACTGGTGGGTCTACGAAGACCTGCACCGCCCCCTCACCCGCCTCGACACGGCGGTCGGCTACGACCGCGACGAGATCAGGCTCGAAGTGATCACGTACGAGCAGATGCGTCCCGGCTCGTACGACGTGCCGCGGCGGCTGGCCGACATGGACGTCAACCACGTCCAGTCCGCCCTCTGTTTCCCCACCTTCCCCCGTTTCTGCGGGCAGACGTTCACCGAGGCGGCCGACCGCGACCTGGGTCTTCTCGCCGTGCGGGCCTACAACGACTGGATGGTGGAGGAGTGGTGCGGGTCCAAGGCCCGGGGGCGCCTGATACCGCTGACGCTCGTGCCGCTGTGGGACGCCCGGCTCGCGGCGGAAGAGGTGCGGCGCAACGCCGCCCGTGGCGTCCGCGCGGTCGCCTTCTCCGAGATCCCGCCGCACCTCGGGCTCCCGTCCGTGCACACCGACGACTGGGATCCCTTCCTCGCCGCGTGCGACGAGACGGGCACCGTCATCGCCATGCACATCGGCTCCAGCAGCAGGATGCCGTCGACCTCCGCCGACGCGCCGCCCGCGGTCGGCTCCACCATCACCTTCGCCAACTGCTGCTTCTCGATGGTCGACTGGCTGATGAGCGGCAAGTTCGAGCGTTTCCCGAACCTGAGGGTGATGTACGCGGAGGGCCAGATCGGCTGGATCCCTTACATCCTCGAACGCGCCGACGTGGTGTGGGAGGAGAACCGCGGCTGGGGCGGGGTCGCCGACAAGGTCCACCGGCCGCCGTCCGAACTCTTCGCCGACCACGTGTACGGCTGCTTCTTCGACGACGCGTTCGGGCTGAGGAACCTCGACGCGATCGGCGTCGGCAACGTCCTCTACGAGACCGACTACCCGCACTCCGACTCGACCTGGCCGAAGTCCCGTGAGGTCGGCGAGGCCCAGATGGGCCACCTGGACGCCGAGACGGTCGACCGGATCGTCCGGCGCAACGCGATCGACCTGCTGGGACTGACGGCGGACGGCCTCTGGGCGGGCTGAACGCCCCGCCGGCCGGTCGGCGGGGCCGGACGCCCTCGCCGGACCGGCGTCGGCGAACACCGCCGGCGGTGACTCGCCGCCGCGCGCTCCGACGGACCGCACGGCCGATACCCGCCCGCCTCTTGTCTGACGATGTGTCAGCAATGACTATGGGCAGCGCAGTCCAGAGAAATGACGGACCGTCAGACGAGAGGTGCGGGCCCATGCAGGTACTGCCCGAAGGCCGACTGGCGTACGGGATGCAGCTCCCGGTCCAGTCGCAGAGCACCATCTACGCCGAGCCGTGGGAGGCGGACGCGGGCCCCGGTGACCTCGTCGAGATCGCCCGCGCCGCCGACCGTGCCGGATTCGCCTATGTCGCGAGCTGCGACCACGTCGCCGTCCCGCGCCGGCTCGCGGGCGCGATGAGCACCGTCTGGTACGACCCGGTCGCCACGCTCGCCTACCTCGCGGGCGTGACCGAGCGCGTACGCCTGCTCAGCCATGTCGCGATCGTCGGGCTCAGGCATCCGCTCGTCACGGCCAAGCAGTACGCGACCCTCGACCATCTCTCGGGCGGCCGTCTGGTCCTCGGGGTGGGCGCGGGCCACGTGCAGGAGGAGTTCGAGGCGCTCGGGGCCGACTTCGCGCGCCGGGGTGCCGTCCTCGACGAGACGATCGACGCGCTGCGCGCCGCGCTCGGGCCGGACGAGTTCCCCGTCCACCACGGCAAGACGTACGACTTCGAAGGGCTCGGACAGCGGCCGAGGCCCGCCCAGGAGCGGGTGCCCGTGTGGGTGGGCGGGTCCTCGCCCGCCGCCGTGCGCCGGGCCGCGCTGCGCGGCGACGGCTGGCTGCCGCAGGGCGATCCGCGCGACCGGCTGCCGGGCCAGATCGCCCGGCTCACGGGCCTGCGCGCCGAGGCCGGCATCGAGGAACCCCTCACGATCGGCGCCATCACCGAGCCGCTGTACGTGGGCGATCCCGGCTGGGAGGTCGGGCGGCGCACGCTGAGCGGGCCGCCCGAGGCGCTGGCCGAGTCGCTGCGGGAGTACGGCGCGATGGGGGTGCATCAGATACAGGTGCGGTTCCGCAGCCGGAACCGCGCAGAACTCCTCGACCAGATAACGGCGTTCGGCGCGGACGTCGCGCCCCACCTCGACTAGGGAGTCAGCGCATGGGCAAGCTGGACGGGCGGGTCGTCCTCATCACCGGGGCGGCGCGCGGGCAGGGCGAGCAGGAGGCGCGGCTCTTCGTGGAGGAGGGCGCGCGGGTGGTCGTCGCGGACGTGCTCGACGACCAGGGGGAGGAGCTCGCCAAGGAGATCGGCGCGCACTACGTCCACCTGGACGTGAGCCAGGAGGACGACTGGGCCGCCGTGGTCCGGTCCGCGCGGGCGGCGTACGGGCGGATCGACGGGCTGGTCAACAACGCCGGAATCCTGCGATTCAACGAACTGGTCGACACCCCGCTGGCCGAGTTCATGCGGATCGTGCAGGTCAACCAGGTCGGGGTGTTCCTCGGGATCAAGACCCTCGCGCCCGAGCTCGCGGCCGCGGGCGGCGGCACGATCGTGAACACGGCCTCGTACACGGGGCTCACGGGCATGGCCTGCGTCGGCGCGTACGCGGCGACCAAGCACGCCATCGTCGGCCTCACACGGGTGGCGGCGCTCGAACTCGCGGCGAAGGGGATCCGCGTCAACGCCGTCTGCCCGGGGGCCGTCGACACGGCGATGAGCAACCCGGCGCAGCTCGACCCGGGCGCGGACACCGAGGAGGCCTCGCAGGCGCTCGACGAGCTCTACCGCAAGCTGGTGCCGCTCGGCCGGATCGGACGCCCGGAGGAAGTGGCCCGGCTGGCCCTGTTCCTGACCGGCGACGACTCCTCGTACATCACCGGGCAGCCGTTCGTCATCGACGGCGGCTGGCTCGCGGGCGTGAGTGTCCTCTGACGACGCCTCCCTGACGGCGTATCAGCTATTGACGGTCCATGCGCGCGGTGGAACAGTCGGCTCAAAGAATCTGACGGTGCGTCAGATGACTGGATGGGGACGGTGAACCTCCTTGGAATTCGGGCTCTTTGTACAGGGATACGTGGGCAAGCGGGCCGAGACCGACCCGCTCGCGGAGCACAAGGCGCTGATGGAGGAGACCGAGTACGTCATCCAGGCGGACAAGTCCGGCTTCAAGTACGCCTGGGCGTCCGAACACCACTTCCTGGAGGAGTACTCGCACCTCTCGGCCAACGACGTCTACCTCGGCTATCTGGCACACGCCACCGACCGCATCCACCTCGGCTCCGGCATCTTCAACCCGCTCGCCCAGGTCAACCACCCGGTGAAGGTCGCCGAGAAGGTCGCCATGCTCGACCATCTCACCGAGAACCGCTTCGAGTTCGGCTCCGGCCGCGGCGCGGGATCGCACGAGATCCTCGGCTTCCTCCCCGGCATCACCGACATGAACTTCACCAAGGAGATCTGGGAGGAGACCATCGCCGAGTTCCCGAAGATGTGGCTCCAGGACGAGTACGTCGGGTTCCAGGGCAAGCACTGGTCGCTCCCGCCGCGCAAGATCCTGCCCAAGCCGTACGGGAAGTCGCACCCCGCGATGTGGTACGCCGCCGGATCGCCGCCCTCGTACTCCATGGCCGCCCGCAAGGGCCTCGGGGTGCTCGGCTTCAGCGTGCAGAAGGTCTCCGACATGGAGTGGGTCCTGGAGCAGTACAAGACCGCCGTCGTGAACGCCGAACCCATCGGGGACTTCGTCAACGACAACGTGATGGTGACCACGACCGCCGTCTGCGCGCCCACCCACGACGAGGCGATCCGGATCGCCGTCGCCGGCGGGCTGCACTACCTGCCCTCCCTCGTCTTCCGCTACCACGACACGTTCCCGCGCCCCGAGGGCTTCCCCGTCTGGCCCGAGACGCTCCCCGAGTACAACGCCGAGTTCGTCGAACTCCTCATCGAGGAAGAGCTGCTGATCTGCGGAGACCCCGGCGAGGTGCTCACCCAGTGCAAGCGATGGGAGCAGGCCGGCGCCGACCAGCTCAGCTTCGGACTGCCCGTCGGGGTCCCCAAGGAGGAGACCCTCCAGACGATCCGGCTGATCGGCGAGCACGTCATTCCGAAGATCGACACGGACCCGGTGCACCGCACGACCCGGTTCCGCCAAGCCGTCTAGGGGGTACCTCCGCGATGCTCGACCACCTGATCAAGGGCGCGACCGTCGTGGACGGCACGGGCGCGCCCGCGTACACCGCGGACGTGGGGATGCGGGACGGCCGTATCGCCGTGATCGGAACCGTCGCCGAGCCGTCCCGGACGAGCGAGGACGCGCACGGACTCGTCCTCGCCCCCGGCTTCGTGGACCCGCACACGCACTACGACGCCCAGCTCTTCTGGGACCCCTACGCCACCCCCTCCCTCAACCACGGCGTCACCACGGTCGCGGGCGGCAACTGCGGGTTCACGCTGGCCCCGCTGAACCCCGCGCGCCCCGAGGACGCCGACTACACCCGCCGCATGCTGTCCAAGGTCGAGGGCATGTCCCTGGTCGCCCTGGAGGAGGGCGCGCCCTGGACCTGGCACAGCTTCGGGGACTACCTCGACGCCCTCGAAGGCCGGATCGCCGTCAACGCGGGCTTCATGGCGGGACATTGCGCGCTGCGCCGGTACGTGATGGGCCCCGAAGCGGTGGGTGGACAGCCGACGCGGGAGCAACTCGACGCCATGCTGCGGCTGTTCCACGAGGCCATGGACGCCGGAGCCTGGGGTCTGTCCACCACCCAGTCCTCCACCCACTCCGACGGAGACGGCCGGCCGGTCGCCTCCCGGCACGCCGAACCGGCCGAACTGCTCGCCCTCGCACAGGCCGTGGGGGAGCACGAGGGAACCCAGATCGAGGCGATCGTGGCCGGCTGCCTCGACCAGTTCAGCGACGCCGAGATCGATCTGTTCGTCGAGATGAGCGCGGCGGCGGGCCGCCCGCTCAACTGGAACGTCCTGACGATCGACGCCGCCGTCCCCGAACGCGTCCCGCGCCAGCTGGAGGCGAGCGAACGCGCCCGCAAGTCCGGCGGCCGCGTCGTCGCGCTCACCATGCCGATCCTCACCCCGATGAACATGTCGCTCGGCACCTTCTGCGCCCTGAACCTGATCCCGGGCTGGGGACCGGTCCTCGGGCTGCCCGTCCCCGAGCGCGTCGCGAGGCTCCGTGACCCCGGGGTGCGCGCCGAGATGCTGCGCCGGGCGCAGAGCAGGGAGGCGGGCGTCTTCCGGCGGCTCGCCGACTTCGGCCGGTACGTCATCGGCGACACCTACAGCGCCGCGAACGAGGGCCTGACCGGGCGCGTGGTGCGTGACATCGCCGCCGAGCGCGGCCAGGAGCCCTTCGCCTGCCTGGTGGAGATCTGCGCGGCCGACGAACTGCGGACGGTCCTGTGGCCCATGCCCACCGACAACGACCCGGACTCCTGGGCGCTGCGCGCCGAGACCTGGCAGCACCAGGACGTCCTGCTCGGCGGCTCCGACGCGGGCGCCCATCTGGACCGCATGTGCGGAGCCCCGTACACCACCCGCTTTCTCGGCGACTGTCTGCGCGGGCGCCGGCTCGCCTCCCTGGAACAGGCGGTGAAGATGCTGACGGACGATCCCGCGCGCCTCTTCGGGCTGCGCGACCGAGGACGCGTCGAGGTGGGTTTCCACGCGGACCTGGTGCTCTTCGACCCGGAGCGGATCGACGCCGGCAAGGCCACCCTGGTGCACGACCTGCCGGGTGACAGTCCGCGCCTCGACTCCCGGGCGATCGGGGTGAGAGCCGTGTGGGTCAACGGGGTCGAGTCGATCCGGGACGACGTCGTGACCGGCGCCGTGCCGGGGAAGGTGCTGCGGTCGGGCCGCGACACCCGGACGGTGAGCACCCGGTGACCGGCGACGGCGGGAAGGCTCCCGGGCCGGCCGAGCAGCGGCTGTTCATCGGCGGATCGTGGGTGCCGCCGGACAACGGGTTCTACGAGGTGATCGACCCGGCGACCGAGGAGGTCGTCGGACTCGCCCCCGAGGCCTCACGGGCCCAGGTGCACGCGGCCGCGGCGGCGGCCCGCGAGGCATTCGGGCCCTGGTCGGGCACGCCCGCCGAGGAGCGGGCCGCCGTCCTCGCGCGGGCGGCGGACCTCATCCAGCGCGACTTCGTGCCGTACGCCGCCCTCGCGCAGGCGGAGAGCGGAGCCACCACCGGGACGGCGCGCGGCATGCAGGTCGGGGTCGGGGTGGCCCGCTTCCGGCGCTACGCGCGGCCCGAGCCCGTCGAGACCCCGCTGCCGCCGCAGATCAACGAGGCGGGCCCGTTCGGCGGGGCGGCCGTGATGGGCGCGCTCGCCGTGCGTCAGCCCGTCGGCGTGGTCACCTGCGTCACCTCGTACAACAACCCGTGGGCCAACCCGGCCGGCAAGATCGCCCCCGCCCTCGCGATGGGCAACACGGTGGTGGTGAAACCGGCCCCGCAGGACCCGCTGTCCGTGTACCGGATGGCGGAGGCGCTTCAGGCGGCGGGTGCGCCGCCGGGCGTGGTCAACGTGGTCAGCGGCTCGACGGCGGAGTCCGGCGAGGCCGCGGTCGACTCCCCGGACGTCGACATGGTCAGCTTCACCGGCTCGACGGCGGTCGGGCAGCGGATCGCCGAGGTGTGCGGGCGCGGCATGAAGCGACAGCTGATGGAACTGGGCGGCAAGGGCGCGGCGATCGTCTTCGACGACGCGGATCTGGGCTCGGCGGTGTCGGGCATCGGCACCACCTTCTCCTTCTACAGCGGACAGATCTGCACGGCGCCGACGCGAGTGCTGGTCCAGCGGGGCGTGCACGACCTGCTGGTCCGGCAACTGGCGTCCTACGCCGGTCACTTGAAGGTGGGCGACCCACGGGAACAGGGCACGGTGGTCGGCCCGGTCATCTCGGCGGCCCACCGCGACCGCGTCGAGTCCTACGTCGAACTCGGCCGCAAGGAAGGCGCACGGGTGGTGACGGGCGGCGAACGCCCCTCCCTGCCCCACGGGTTCTATGTCTCCCCCACCCTTCTCGCCGACTGCACACCGGACATGAGGGTCGTCCGGGAGGAGATCTTCGGCCCGGTCGTCGTCGTCCTGCCCTTCGACGACGAGGAGGAGGCGATCGCCCTCGCCAACGACTCCGACTACGGCCTGATCGACTACGTCTGGTCCGGGGACGTGGCCCGCGCCTTCCGTGTCGCCCGCCGGCTCCGCGCGGGCGGCGTCGGCGTCAACACCGTCGGCCGCAACATGGAGGCCCCCTTCGGCGGCTTCAAGAAGAGCGGCGTCGGCCGGGACGTGGGTTCGTACGCCCTGCACGCGTACAGCGAGGTGCAGGCGATCGTGTGGCCCGGGTGAGGTGTTCCGCGGCGTTCTAGGTGTTCGCCGGCCCGAGGAGGCGCAGGACCGCGAGAACCCGGCGGTGGTCGGCGTCCGCCCTGGGCAGGTCGAGCTTGGTGAAGATGCTGTTGATGTGCTTGGCGACCGCGCTCTCGCTCACGACGAGTTCGGCCGCGATCCCGGAGTTGGACCGGCCGCCCGCCATCAGCTCCAGCACCTCGCGCTCACGCGGCGTCAGGCGGTCGAGGGGATCGCTGTGGCGTCGCATCAGCAGCTGTGCGACGACCTGCGGGTCCAACGCGGTACCTCCGGCCGCCACCCTGCGTGCCGACTCCGCGAACTCCTCGACGTCGGCGATCCGCTGCTTGAGCAGGTAACCGACGCCGGACGTGTTGGCGGCGAGGAGATCGACCGCGTACCGCTCCTCCACGTACTGCGACAGCAACAGCACGGAGGTGTCCGGCCACTGCCGGCGGATCACGAGAGCGGCTCGTACCCCCTCGTCGGTGAAACCGGGCGGCATCCGGACGTCGATCACGGCGATGTCCGGCCGGTGCTCTTCGACCGCCGACAGCAGCCCCGCCGCGTCGGCGGCCTCGGCGCACACCTCGAAGCCGGCCATCTCCAGTACCTTGACCACCCCGACCCGCAGCAGGACGGAATCCTCGGCGATCACGGCGCGCACGGCAGCTCCACGGTGACGACGGTCGGGCCCCCGAGGGGGCTGCGGCAGGAGAACGTGCCGTCGACGGACGCGACGCGCTTGGCGAGCCCGGTGAGCCCGGTGCCCGAGGCACCCGAAGGATCCGCGCCCCCCACGCCGTCGTCCGTGATGGCGATCAACAGTCTCCCTCTCGTCTGCTCGACGGTCACGTCGGCCCTGGAAGCCTGGGCGTGCTTGACCACGTTCGTCAGGGTCTCGGAGACCACGAAGTACGCGACCGCCTCGACGGTGGGCGACGGGCGCCGCCGCAGGCTCACCGACAGACGCACCGGTACGGGCAGGCGCGCGGCGACGCCGGAGAGGGCGGCGTCGAGCCCGCGGTCCTCCAGGACCGCCGGGTGCAGGCCGCGCACCAGGTCGTTCAGCTCGGAGATGGCCTCCTTCGCCTCGCGGTGCGCCTCGTCGATCACCTTGCGGGCCTCCTCCGGCAGGTCGCCGAGGGTGGCCTTGGCGAGGCCGAGGTTGACGGCGAGCGCCACCAGGCGTTGCTGCGCGCCGTCATGCAGATCGCGCTCGATCCGCCGCCGCTCGGCGTCGGCCGCGTCGACCACGCCGGCGCGACTCTCGGCGAGGTCCGCCACCCGCCGGGTCAGTTCCTCCTCGCGGCTGGGCCCGAGCAGCGTGTTCGCGGCGCGGGTGTCGACGCGGGCGAGCGCCTTCGCCAGCCAGGCGCCCGCGTAGAGCAGGGCGACACCGGCGGCCGTGACATACACAGCCTTCACCGCGTAGCCCGCGTTCTCCGCCCGCCACTGCCACGGGGTCACCCACAGCCACACGTAGATCGAGGCCGCGGCGCCTCCCACCGCCCAGAGCATCAGCACCGCCAGACCGCCGAGCGCGCACAGCGGGCCCGCGAGCAGGTGGTAGCGCAACTGGCGGCGCCCCGGAGCCGAGCGCAGCCACTGCCGTATGCCGGGCCGTCCGGGCCGCTCCGCCAGACCCGCGGGCGCGGGCACGACCACGCCGAGCCGCTCGCGGAAACGGGCCCGTTGCACCCGGGTGAGCAGCGGACCGGAGAGCACCACGGCGGCCGACGGCACCACGACGGCCACCGTCACGGCCCACAGCGCCGCCGGCACGAAGTAGATCCATGGCAGCGCCAGGACCAGCAGCACTCCGAACTGGATCGCGATGCCGACGCAGTGGAACGCGATGGCGCGCCCCGCGTCCCCGAACGGCCGCCGCAGGAACCCCGGCTGCCACGTCTTGAAGTGCATGCCCCGAACAGTAGAACCGCTGGTCGCCGCCAGGCCATGACGTTTCTGCCCGGGGCCGGGGTGCACTTTTCTTCACCTCAAGTCGGGGTATCCGGGTGACTGACGACGCCTGGGTGCGCGGCGGAGGCTGGAGGCCGTCAAGGGAGAGCACGCGGGAAGGGGAGCGAGCGCATGCGGCAACTGGCCTCACACGTGGAGGAGTTCGCAGCCGAAGGCGGCGATGGCGCGGAGGGCTCTCCGCGGCACGGTCATACCGGGCCGGACCCGTCGGCCCCCTCGGACCTGTCGGACGACCTGTCGAACCCGTCGGAGCGGGATGCCGCCGGGGCTGGGCCGGATTCGCGGCTGGTCGGCCGGGCCGGGTGGCTGCTGGTCGTGTGCGGGCTCGTTCTGCTGCCCTGGCTGTACGTGCTGGCGACCGGGCTGCCGGACACCGCGAGCGCGGCACACCGGCCGGTCACCTGGGTGGGCCTCGACGCGCTGGAGGCGGCCGGCCTGATCGCCACCGGCGTCCTCGCCGCCCGCGGCGACCGACGGCACTCCTTGGCGGCCACCACGACCGCCACGCTGCTCGTGATCGACGCCTGGTTCGACACCACGACCGCGGCGGCGGGGAGCGACCTCGCCGCCGCGGCGACGATGGCGCTCTGTGCCGAGCTGCCGCTGGCCGCGCTGTGCGCGTGGCTGGCGGTCCGGGCGATGGGACAGCGGGTATAGGGCCCACACCCCGTACCGGATCCGAATCGACGATCCGCCTCGACTCGCGATCACCCTGCACGCGTACAGCGAGGTGCAGGCGATCGTGTGGCAGGGGTGAGCGTTTCGGTTCGGCGGTCCCCAGTGCTGTGGCCGCACCCGGCCCCGTCCTCACCAACGGGGCCGGGTGCGGTCACAGCACTAGAGGTCGAATACGGCTCGGAGGCCGATCTCGACGGCCTCCATGACCCGTTCGTCGACCGGGCCCAGGTCGTCGGTGAAGCGCGGGGCCGCGAGGGTGCGGAACTCGCCGAGTACGACGGTGCCCGAGGAGGGGGCGCCGACCGGGATGTCGACAAGGGTCGCTTCACGTACCTGCTGGGGGTAGACGAGTACGCAGGTGGCCGTCTTGTTCTGCGCGTTGAGGGCGTCGGAGGAGATCACCAGGACGTGCGCGGGAGCTCCGGCGAACGACAGCTCGTAGACGTGGCCGCGCTTCACCTGCCCGCCACCCGCGCCCAGCGCTCCAGCGTGTCGTCCTCGCTCTCGGCGGGCTCCGCAGCGGTGATCACTATGCCCGCCTCGGCTCGCATCCGCGCGGACTTCTCCAGCTCCTCGGCGAGCATCTGCCGACGCAGTATCCGCGCGGTGTAGGCGGAGGCGTTCCCCTTGGCCTTCACGAAGGCGGCCACTTCGTCGGGCAGGCTCATCGTCATGTTGACCGTCATGCCGACATCGTACGTCGAATGTGATGGCGGGTACGGGGAGTGCGTCGGCGGGAACGTCCTGACCGGAATCCGGGTCGAGCATCGGTGTGGGTAGCACTGATAACGCATTGGCGTTAGCGTTGCTCTCGCCGGATGGTGAACACCACTACCCCGCCACATGCCGCATTGAGGAGCATCGCCATGACCGAGCACTCCAGCACGTCGGAAACGCTCCGCCGAGTGGCCGTCGTCACCGGCGGATCCCGCGGCATCGGCCGCGAGAGCGCCGAGCGGCTGGCCCGTGAGGGATACGCCGTCGTCGTGAACTACGCGGGCAACGCCGCCGAGGCCGACAAGGCCGTCGCGGCGATCGGTGAGGCGGGCGGGCAGGCCGTCGCCTTCCGCGCCGACGTCGCCGAGGAGGCGGAGGTCGCCGCCCTCTTCGACACGGCCGAGAAGACCTTCGGCGGCGTCGACGTCGTCGTCCACGCGGCCGGCGTCATGACCCTGGCCCCGCTCGTCGAACTCGACCTCGACGCCCTGGACCGGATGCACCGCACCAACATCCGCGGCACGTTCGTCGTCGACCAGCAGGCCGCACGCAGGCTGCGCGCGGGCGGCGCGATCATCAACTTCTCCAGCTCCGTGCTGGCCCTCGCCATCCCCGGCTACACCGCGTACGCCGCCACCAAGGGCGCCGTCGAGGCCATGACCATGATCCTCGCCCGCGAGATGCGCGGCCGGGACATCACCGTCAACGCCGTGGCCCCCGGACCGACCGCCACCGCCCTCTTCCTGGACGGCAAGGACGAGGAGACCATCGCGCGGATGGCCGCCCAGCCGCCCCTGGAGCGCCTCGGCACCCCCGAGGACATCGCCTCGGTCGTCGCCTTCCTCGCGGGCCCCGCGGGCCGCTGGGTCAACGGCCAGGTCCTGCGCGCCAACGGCGGCATCGCCTGACCCCGTTCTCTCCGTCCGCCACCCCGAAGACGTCAGGAACTCCGCGTTGAGCGACAGCACGAACCCCGGCAAGGCCGACCCCGTCACCGGCGCCCCCGCGAACACCAGGGCGCGCATCCTCGCCGTGGCCGCCGAACTGGTCGCGCGGTCACCGGACGGCGACGTCTCGACCCGGGCCGTGTGCGAGGCCGCCGGGGTCGGCGCCCCCGCGCTCTACCGCCACTTCGGGGACAAGGAAGGCCTGCTGTCGGCCGTCGTCGACCACGGGTGGGAGCGCTACCTGGCGGCCAAGCGGGAACGGCACCCCGGCACGGACCCGGTCCAGGACCTGCGCGAGGGCTGGGACGGCCACACCGAGTTCGCCCTGAGGAACCCGAACCTCTACCGCCTGATGAACTCCCCGGCGATGCGCACCCCGCCGGCCGCAGCCCTGGAGTCCCACCGGATCCTCACCGCCGACCTGCGCCGGGCCGCCGAACAGGGCAAGCTGCGGCTCGCTCCCGAACTCGCCGCGCAGATGATCATGTCCTCCAACGTCGGGGTCTGCCTGATGCTGGTCTCCCGCCCGGCGACGTTCACGGACGAGACTTTGTCGCGCCGGGTACGGGACGCGGTGCACGCCGTGGTGTTCACCCCGGAGGCGACCGCTCCCGAGGCGCGGACGGCCGGCTCCGAGACTTCCGCTGTTCCGGCGACCGCGACCCGACTCGGCGCTCTGCTCCGGCAGAACCCGAACCCCGTCTTCACCTCTGCCGAGACGGCCCTGCTCACCGAATGGCTGGACCGCCTGTCCAGCACGGGCTGAGGCCCCGGTCGGGGTCGGTCACTTCGACATGATGAAGTCCAGGGCAGCACCGGAAGCGGTCGTCCAGTAGGTGACGAGCCGGCTGTGTCCGCGTACAGCGCGCTGACGGGCATGGGGACGTCGATCGGGTTGCCCGCGGTGCTGCCGGGCTTGTTGCCCTGGAGGGTGAGGGTGATGCTCTTCGCCTCGTACTCGTTCGTGGTGCCGCTGCTGACGAGCAGAGCGGCGTGGGTCGCGACGTGGGCTCGTACGCCCTGCGCGCCTACAGCGACGCAGGCGCGATCGTGTGGCTGGGGCGAGGTGCGGAGGCCGGGGCGTCCGGCGCTGTGACCGGAACGAGGCGCCGGGGCGGCGGACGGAGCCGCCGGAAGAGCGGAAGTCGCAGCGGATCGTGCGCCAGGTGTCGAGTTCTGTTGAGCGGTGGACGCCTGTGCGAGGATGCGGGACATGGTCGGCTACGCGGTGAGTTTCCTGCTTGGCCTGGGGGTGAGCGGGCTCTGCTTGATGGTGCGCCGACGCCGGCGCACCGCAGTCGAACTGCCCGCAGCGTTAGAGGAGTCGGTGACTGCCTTCGGGGAGGAGGTGGCCGCCTTGGAGCTCGGTGTCAGTGGCCCGGACGCCACCCCCGTCGTTCTGAACGAGTACCGGGCGGCGCTGGACGCGTACGGCCGGGCCAGCGCGGCGCGTACGGAACACGACGCGCTGACAGCCCTGCATGACGGTCGCGCGGCCATGATCCGTCTCGGCGCCCGGCGACATGGCCGGCCCGTCCCGATCGACGCCCTCCCTCCCGCCGCCGGCCCCGGCCGTCCGCGGCCGCTCACCGGCACCGGCGAACGCCATGTGTCCACCGGTTACGGCGACGGCAGGACCGAGGTGCTCATCGACAGGCCCGAGCCCGGCCGTCCGGCCCTGCTGGAGATCAATGCCACAGGCGGGGGCAGTATCGACGTCAAAGCCATGACACGCACCGAGGATCTGACCCACACCGACGGGGATCTGATCCGGATCTCCGGCGAGTACCACGGCCGTCGTTACCTGCCCGTGGACCCCACCCACCTGCTCGTCACCACCAACTACAGCCGCGACGACCGTCGTTGGTCGATCCGGGTCGCCCCGCTGTCGGCCGCGACCGCACTCGCCTCCGAACACCGCGGCCACGGTGACGAAGTGCTCCACTACAACGGCGGCCCAGCGGTGCTCACTGTCCAGCTCCAGGCCCACTGTCCCTGGGAAGTCCGCTACGTGTGCGGCCGGTGCCTGCTGTCCTGGCCCGACTGCGATTGCAGCCCTCCCGCATGGCCCATGAACATCCCTGATGACGACCGGGCCGCTCTCGCGTTCGGCTGGGGCGCCGGGCATTACACGCTGCGTTTGCCCCGTCCCGGCTTCCTGGTCATCCAAAATGAACGCGGCGGCGACTCCTGGTACCTCACCACCCAGCCGGTGGACATCCCGCCGCCCACCTTGCTCGGGCGACTTGGTCGACTCGGGCGACTCGGGCGGCGCCGCTGACCCGGCGCGGCCGGAGCGGCGCCGCCGACGTCCGGCCCGGACGTCCCGGTCGGGGTCCGTCACTTCGACATGATGAAGTCCAGGGCGTAGCCGGAAGCGGTCGTCCAGTAGGTGACGAGCTGACCGTCGTCCGCGTAGAGCGTGCTGACGGGCATGGGGACGTCGATCGGCTTGCCCGCGCTGCTGCCGGGTGTGCTGCCCTGGAGGGTGAGGGTGATGCTCTTGGCCTCGTACTCGTCCCTTGCGCCGCCGCTGACGAGCAGAGCGGCGTACGCCTCCTGGCCCGGGGCGAGGGTGACGGGCACGCCCGGGTCCGGGTCGCTGTCCTTGATCACGGGCGTGTTCCGGGTACCGTCACCGAGCCGCACGAGGGGGTAGCGGTAGACGTTGCACTTCTTGGTGCCGGCGTTCTGGACGGTGAGGACGAGGTGCCTGGCGTCCCTCTCCTTCACCGCGGACACCCCGAGCTCCTTCTGGGAGC
Source organism: Streptomyces sp. NPDC002742 (assembly GCF_042888885.1). Taxonomy (NCBI): domain Bacteria; kingdom Bacillati; phylum Actinomycetota; class Actinomycetes; order Kitasatosporales; family Streptomycetaceae; genus Streptomyces; species Streptomyces sp. NPDC002742. The sequence goes on along the minus strand of NZ_JBIAQF010000005.1, from coordinate 76,547 downwards.
ACGCGGCGATCGTCTCCTTGCCGCCGCCGGTGCTGCCACCGCCCGCGGTGCCACCACTGCTGCCCGTGCCGCCGGTGCTACCGGTGCTGCCACCGCTGCCCGTGCCGCCGGCGCTGCTCGTGCCGCCACCGCTGCCCGTGCTGCTGCCACCGCTCCCGGCCCCACTGCCACCCGTGTTGCCCGAAGCAGCGGCCGGCTTCGCCGAAGCGGTCGCACTCGGTTTCGCCGAAGCGGTCCCACTCGGCTGGGTCGAGGGCTTGGAGCTGCCCGAACCTTCGGCCGAGCCCTGCCCGCACGCCGTGGTCGCGAGCAGCGCCGCGGCCGCCGCGGCCCCGAGGGCGTAGGACTTCCAGCCCCTGGGGCTCGTGTGGTTCCTGCGGGCAGGCGTGTTCATGGTGTCCCCGTTTCTTTCTGATCCCTATGGAGGTCGCATGCGCCGGCGGTCGGGCATCCCACCTTGGGCATCTGCCCGTCCTGGGTGCATCAGGACATGCGTGTCCCCTGTGGACGGGCGGGCCAGGGTGTTGTGGCGCTGCCGAGCGGACGACTCGCTCAGCCGGTGCGACAACCACAGCATGGGATTCCTCGTGGGCCCGGGGCAACAGAAGCCCCCCAACCTGGGACGGTGGAACCATCCCACCCCTGATGACCTGCGGAAACGCAGAAGCCTGGGATGGCTCCGGGATGCGGAAACCTCCAGGGCGTGCGCCCGGGTGCGCGGGGCCGCGTTGTCACCGGCCGCCCCTCACCCCCGCAGGTCCACCCGCACCGTCATCAGACCCGTCCCGATCAGCCGTACCGCCGTGCTGTTGCCCCGGGGCAGGGTGTGCAGCCGGGCCATCGGGTCGTCGTCCGGGAGGAGGTGCGCCGTGCCCTCGTGCCAGCGGCCGCGGATCCGCACCCGCACCTGCGGGTCCGCCTGGATGTTGCGTATGTACTGCGACCGTTCCCCGAACTCCGAGACCAGCCAGAAGGCGTCACCGACGCGGCGGCCGCCGAGCGGGGTGCGCCGGGGCAGGCCGGAGAGACGGCCGGTGGTCTCCAGGAGCGTCTGGAACGGCATCCGGCGCGCGATCGGGTTGACGACGTGCCGCTGGAAGGTGGTCGTGGTGCGGAACCTGAGGTCGGTGAGGCGGGCCATGGTCCGTGGGGCTCCTGTCCGGGCTGGTGTGTGGCACAAGAGAGTTGTTTCAATGGTCCCCGATATCGCGCGACAGGAGCAGGTGGCTGCGGATGCGGGTTGTGACCTGGAACCTCTGGTGGCGGTTCGGTCCCTGGGAGGAGCGGCAGAAAGCCATCCTGGCCGTGCTGCGCGAGCTGCGGCCCGACGTCGTCGGGTTGCAGGAGGTGTGGGAGTGCGGCGGCCACAACCTCGCCGGGTGGCTCGCGGACGAGCTCGGAATGCACTGGACCTGGGCTGCTTCCGACGCCTCGGACCGCTGGCAGCGGCGGATCGGGGACCCCACGGTCGACGTCGGCAACGCGGTCCTGAGCCGCTGGCCGGTGGTGGCGCAGGAGGTGCTGCGGCTGCCCGCCCCCGACGAGCTGTACGACGGACGGCTCGCCCTGCACGCCCGCCTGGCCACGCCCACCCACGAGGTGCCCTTCTTCACCACCCACCTCACCTCGGCCGTCCACGCCTCGGGCGTACGCCGCGAACAGGTCACCGCCCTCGCCGAGTTCGTCGCCGCGCACCGGGGCGATACCGACTTCCCCCCGGTCGTCACGGGCGACTTCAACGCCTGGCCGGACTCCGACGAGATCCGCCTGTTCGGGGGATACAAGACGTCCCCCGTGGTTCCCGGACAGGTATTCCTCGACGCCTGGGAGTACGCCGACCCGACGGCACCCTGGGCCACCTGGGACCCGGCGAACGCCCACGTCGGCCCGCACAGCCCCGCCGCACGCATCGACTACGTCCACGTCGGCCCGCCCGGCCCCGGCGGCCTCGGGCACGTCCGGTCCGTACGGAGGGCCGGGGACGGGCCGGCAGGCGGGGTGTGGCCCTCGGACCACACGGCCGTCGTGGCCGACCTGTCCCTCCCTCCGGGCGGTCAGGACACGCCTTGAGGTCCTTCAGCAGCGGTTGTTCTTGAGCGCTCGGAGAAGGGCGTCGAAGGCGGCCGGGGTGGTCGAGAGTATGGAGTGGGCGGGGTCGGCGCTCTCGGTCAGGTGGACCGTTTCTGCGGCACCGGAAGCGGCCACGTGGAGGCAGGCGTCGCCTTCCTGGCAATGGGAGGACTTCTGCCAGGTGCCGGCAACGTGGAGGCAGGCCTCGCCCTGGGCGCAGTAGGACGACTTCTGCCAGGCCGTGGTGGGCATTTCGAGTCCCTTCACAGATGCTGGGCGATGGTGTGGATGAGGTCCTGCGAGTCCACCTGGCTGAGCGATACGGACTCCATGCGGTCGATAAGGAGCCGGTACTGGGCCAGTTGGGCTTCGGAATCGACGAACACCGGTCCGTGGGCCTGGTCCAGTTGGGCTGTGTCGAGGGCTGGTACGGGGCCGCACATGAAGTACACCGACTGGCCCGAGCCGGGGTAGGAGCCTGCGTCGAACGGAATGACCCGGATCGACACGTGGTCGTGGTCGCTCACCTTGAGGAGGTGCCCAAGCTGGGTGCGCGTCACGTCCCGGCCGCCGAATTTCATGCGCAGGGCCGCTTCGTGAATCACTGCCCGGTAGGGGGCGGCGTGGTCACGGTACAGCGCGGCCTGACGCTTCGCCCGGAAGGAGACCCGGTGCTCGATCTCCGGAGGGGACATCTCGGGACGGCCTGCCGATAGATCTCGCGCGCGTGGTCGACGGTCTGGAGCAGGCCGGGGATGTGCATGCTGTGGGCGGCGTGGAGCCTCGTGCCGTGGTGTTCGATCTCGGCGAGGTCGAGCAGCTTGGGCGGCAGGATGTCGCGGTACTCCTCCCACCAGCCGCGCTTGCGTTCGCCGATCATGGCGACCAGGGACTCGACCAGCGTCGGCTCCGTGCAGGAGTACGTACGTGCCATCACCCGGACGCGGTCCGCGCTCACCCCGAAGCGGGCCACTTCGATATTGCTCAGCTGTCCGGAGCTGGTGCCCAGTAAGGCGGCTGCCTGTGTGGTGGTCATCCCGGCGCGCTCGCGCAGCTTGCGCAGCTCGACACCGAGCCGTGTGCGCCGGGCGGTTGGCGCAGACCTGCCTGCCATCTCCCAACTCTCCCTGTCGTACGCCAGGTTGGTGTGTCACCCGGACGAGTGGAACGTCCTAAAGGAATCCGGTCATCGGGTGAAAACAATCCTTGCGTAGCCCTACGCTGGTTGTCAGGCGCCCTCGCCCAGAAGAACCCCGTTCGACGGAGCGGCCAGGTCACTGGGCACCGGAAGCGAAGAGTCAAACCCCTCTCGTGATCGGAGACTTCCGATGGCCACCGTATCGCCGCCCTGGGCCTACACCCTCCAACTCCCGCACGATCCCCGCGCCCCCGGTATCGCCCGAGCCACCCTCCGGACCGTCCTCGCCGCGCACGGCCTCACCGAACTCGCCCCCACCGCCGAACTCCTGGCCTCCGAACTGCTCACCAACGCCCACCTGCACACCCGGGGTCCGTACGCCCTCCGCGTCCTCTCGACCGAGCCGGACCGGCTGACGGTCGCCGTCTGGGACACCGACCCGAGAGTCCCGCCCGGCTACGGGCAGCCCCATGCCACCGTCCCCCTGGCGGACGCCGAACACGGCCGCGGCCTGCACCTCGTACGTGCCTGCGCCGACGCGTGGGGGGTGTCCGTGCTGCGCGAGATGGGCGCGTCGAGAGGCGGGAAACTGCTGTGGGCGGAGTGCCGGGGCGGGGCGGGCGCCCGGTGACCGCGCCGGTCTCGCTTTCCCGGCATTGCGTGCGATGTCCGTCCCCCTCGGGCGGCGCCATACTGACAGGTGTAGCCATGCCCGTTCATCAGGAGCAGACCATGAGCGCACAGCCTGAGCACGGCCGGGGAACGACGCCCCTGCCGGAGATCCGGACCGTGGACGACCTGCGCAGGGTGCTCAGCCGCTACGGTTTTCCAGGTGACCGGGAGCGGTTCGAGAAGGAGCTGGCTGCTGCCATAGGGGCATCGCCGACCAACGATCTCGAAGGCGCGGCCGCCGTGGTCAGGGCCTACCGTCACAGGGTCCAGATCAGGAATTCCCCGGAGATCATGGCCGCCCTCGAAGAAGCGCGTGCGGGAGGCAGCGGTACATGAACGAAATCCCGCTGGAGGAGGCCGAGCCCGCCAAGAAGGCGCTCACCGGCCTCACGGAGGGGGAGCGGGAGGCCGTCCGGGAGGCACTGGCGGCCATCGGACGGGACCCGGCGGTAGGCCGCGAGATCCCCGGCTGGCGCCCTCCCTCCGTGGAGTACACGTACACCACGCCGCTGGCCCGGGACTCGGCCGAAGCGATCACCGTCGTCTACACGCACACTCCTGGGCTGGGAGTGACCGTCGTGTACTACTTCCGAGATCCTCTGGTGGTGGACTGAACGGCACGAATGCCACTCACGGCCGTCGGCTCCGCCAGACGGTTTCGTTTGGATCACTGGGACGTTGATCTGGGTGTGTCGCTGTGACGTGCGGTGGCCGCAAGCAGACCCGCACGCACCGACAGGACCGCTTCGACACCCGCGCAGACGGATGTGCACCGGCCGGCATCCCCGGACCATCCGCACATCGAACTGATGCCGTGAGCCATTGCGGAAGTCCTCCGCGCCGACGCGTGGGGCGTGTCCGTCCTGCGCGAGATGGGCGCGTCGAGGGGCGGGAAGCTGCTGTGGGCGGAGTGCGGGGGCGGGGCGGGGTCCCGATAAACCGAAGAGAAGGCGGCAGACCGGTGTCCGGCCGGTTAATGGCAGAGAAATCAAGGTCGGCTACGAGAACTGAGTGGAATTCCGCTACAACCCCCGCCCGGGGTGCGGTGTCCAAACGTGTGAACCAGAAACAACAGCAGCCCCGTACATAGGTGCGGGCGCACGACTCGATCACCGAGCGCTGCCCGCTGACTGCCGTGACGACGGTGGCATCGGTGACGGCGAATTCATCGGCGCTTTCTTCGTCGGGCCTGAACATCACTGATTCCGCGAAGGGTTATTTCCGCATGCGCACGTTACGGACCATCGCCTCCACAGCCGCTCTCGCTCTCGCCCTCGGCGGAGGCCTGTTCTCCGCGTCCACCGCCCAGGCGGCCACGGCGAGTTCGGCCTCCATCCGTGCCTCCGGCGGCGCGCTCTGGTACTCAGCCGGCGCCGGACAGGCCAACAACCTGAGGGTCACCGCGAAGTATGTCGACCTCGACCCCTCGTCGTACGGTGAGAACGTCATCCTCACCTTCCGCGACAAGTTCGACATCACGATCCCCACGAACGTGTGCAGATACCCGTCGGCGACCAACCACAAGGTCGCCGAGTGCACGGTGGACGCCGACGACTCGGACCGATACGGCGCCGACCTCGGTGACGGCAATGACGGCGCGACGGTCACCGGCGCGTTGGCCACGATCTACGGCGGCAAGGGCAACGACGTCATCATGGGCGACTCCGCCGCCGTGCTCTTCGGGAACGACGGCAACGACCGCATCGACGGCGGTGGGGGCCTGTACGGCGAGGGCTCGTTCGGCGGGGCGGGCAACGACACGATGACCAACTGCGGCACCGGGTGCAGCGGCGGTCCGGGCAACGACAGTCTCACCGGCAACGCCTCGGGGCAGGACTCGAACGGCTTGTTCGGGGAGGACGGCAACGACGTCATCCACGGCGGCGCCGGTACCGACGTCGTCGACGGCGGCAAGGGCGACGACAAGATCTACGGCGGCAGCGGCAACGACAAGATCTCCGGTGGCAAGGGCGACGACAAGCTGTACGGCGACAGCGGCGACGACATGATCTACGGAAACACCGGCAACGACCTGCTGCACGGCGGCACGGGCACGGACAAGCTCTCCGGCGGGCCGGGAACCGACAAGGTCTACCAGAACTAGAAACCAGAGCCAGAGCCAGAGCCCGAACCAGAACCAGCCCCAGATCAACGAGAACTCAGGGCCGCCAGGGGTGGGCGTGAGGGAGCACGGTCTCCCTCACGCTCTCTCCCTCACGCCCCCTTGGGCTACGACCCCAGGAAGATCGGGTTCGTGAACGCCGCCAGTGCCCCCGGTACCGGCCCCGCCGCCGTCTCGTGGCGCAGCTCCGCGCGGACGTACGCCGCGTAGGACGCCGTCGTACGCCACTCCACCGTGCCGGAGCCCGCGACCGGCAGGGGGTCGCTGGTGAACAGCAGGCCCTGGTCGGTGACGAAGCGGACCGTGCAGCGCGGGGCGCCGGTGACCTCCAGACGGACGGTGACCGGGGTGTCCGGAGCGACCCTCAGCCGCTCCCCGATGCCCGCGTGTTCGCCCTTCGCGCCGGACACCGAGAAGGAGAGGGAGACCAGCTTCGACTCGGCGACGTAGGAGCGGCCCGCGCGGATGCCCTCCTGGACGGCCTCGCGGGTCAGGTCGTCGGCGAGGACGACCGTCTGCGGGCTGCCGACCGGGTCGGGGGAGCGGTGCGCGTCGCTGTTGCCCATCGCCGGGAGCCAGTCGTGGCCCCCGCGCACGGAGGCGACCAGCATGTTGTCCCAGTCGGCGAGGGCGACCTCGTCGTCGGGGGTGTACGGGCCGTTCCACACCTCGACCGCGTCCGCCTCGCCGAAGCCGAACTTCCAGCCGCAGCCGACGCAGGTGGCGTGCGGATGCGCGGGCACAACGAGCCCGCCGGCGCCGCGGATACGGCGCGCGAACCGGCCGAACCGGTTGTCGCGGGCCCGGTAGCGCCAGTCGACGAAGGTGCCGGGGTCCGTGCCGAGCGCCAGCACGTGCCCGTTGCGCGTGGTGACCTCCTCACCCAGCATGATCAGCAGATCGTCGCCCGCCTGGTCCGCCCAGTACGGGTGCGAGGAATGCGTGTTGTGGTCCGAGGAGTTGATGAAGTCCAGGCCCGCGGCCCGCGCCAGTTCCGCGATCTCGGCGGGGGTGCGCCGGCCGTCCGAGTACCAGGAGTGCAGATGGCAGTCGCCGCGGTACCAGGCACGGCCGCGGCCCTTGGCGCGCGAGGGCGGGTACACCGGCTCCGGGGTCGCGGCCCCCTTGCCGTACGTCAGCGTGATGGTGACCTCGTACGCCAGTCCCTGCGGCGCCACCGTGTACGGGCCGAGCGCGATGTGCCAGGTGCCGGGGCGGACCGGGCCGCGGATGTAGCCGGGGGTCGCGTCGTCGGAGCGGATGGAGAACTCCGTGCGCGCGCCGCCCGACCAGCCTCTGAAGCCCCGGCCGCCCAGCTCGGTGCCGTGCTCGTCGAAGATGCCGATGTCCAGGGCGTTGCCCGCCGTGCCGGCCGGGACCGACGGCCTCTCGTAGGTGTAGGAGACCTTGATCTCCGCGACCCCGGCCGGTACTTCGACCGGGAGATACACGAAGTCGGGGGAGCCGGTGGGGAGGGTGCCGCGCACCGTCCTCGTCTCCTGGTTGTCCGCCGCTTCCGCGTCCGCACCGCTGGGGAAGGTCACGCTCCCCAACGTAAGCGCGGCCGCCGCTCCCGTCACGAACAGAGCGCGTCTGCCTATGCCGTGGTCGTCCTCACACATACTGCTGCTCCCCAGGATGTCGGGCGTGACAGTGACATGAGTGATGCGAAGTGTCGTTTACCACTGTGGGAGCAGGTTGTGAACAGAGGTGCACGCCAGGGGAATCGGCGGCTTTCGGGGAGACCGACAGATACCGCGCGGTCCGAATGGGGCAGGGCGGCCGATACCTGATCACCTCGACCGTATGCTCGAAGGATGACGACCTCCGCTACGGGCGCGACTCCCGGATCCGGGCCGACGGCGAATTCCATGCGGCGCGCGCTGAGGCGCGCGCGGGACGGCGTCGCGCTCGACGTGACCGAGGCGGCCGTGCTGCTCCAGGCCCGCGGCGCGGACCTCGACGACCTGAGCGCCTCCGCCGCGCGGGTGCGGGACGCGGGCCTGGACGCGGCCGGCCGGCCCGGTGTCATCACGTACTCCAAGAGCGTCTTCGTCCCGCTGACCCGGCTGTGCCGCGACAAGTGCCACTACTGCACCTTCGTCACCGTCCCCGGCAAGCTCCGCCGCGCCGGTCACGGGATGTTCATGTCCCCGGACGAGGTCCTCGACATCGCCCGCCGGGGCGCCGAACTCGGCTGCAAGGAAGCCCTGATCACCCTCGGCGACAAGCCGGAGGACCGCTGGCCCGAGGCCCGCGAATGGCTGGACGCGCACGGCTACGACGACACGATCGCGTACGTACGGGCCATCTCGATCCGCATCCTGGAGGAGACGGGCCTGCTGCCGCACCTCAACCCGGGTGTCATGTCGTGGACCGACTTCCAGCGGCTGAAGCCGGTCGCCCCGTCGATGGGCATGATGCTGGAGACCACCGCGACCCGCCTGTGGTCCGAGCCCGGCGGCCCGCACCACGGCTCCCCGGACAAGGAGCCCGCCGTACGGCTGCGGGTCCTGGAGGACGCCGGCCGCTCCTCCGTCCCCTTCACCAGCGGACTGCTCATCGGCATCGGCGAGACCTACGAGGAGCGCGCCGACTCCCTGTTCGCGCTGCGCCGCGTCTCCCGCGCCTACCACGGCATCCAGGAACTGATCATCCAGAACTTCCGCGCCAAGCCGGACACCGCGATGCGCGGGATGCCGGACGCGGAACTGGACGAGCTGATCGCCACCGTCGCCGTCGCCCGGCACATCATGGGCCCGGCCGCCTGCCTCCAGGCGCCGCCCAACCTGGTCGACAGCGAGTACGGACGGCTGATCGGCGCGGGGATCGACGACTGGGGCGGGGTCTCGCCGCTGACCATCGACCACGTGAACCCGGAGCGCCCCTGGCCGCAGATCGAGCTGCTGCGCGAGCGGTCGGCCGAGGCGGGCTTCGAACTCCGTGAACGCCTGTGTGTCTACCCGGAGTTCGTGCAACGCGGCGAACCCTGGCTGGACCCCCGCCTGCTGCCGCACGTACGGGCCCTGGCGGACCCGGAGACCGGCCTCGCGCTCCCGGACGCGGTGGTGGAGGGCCACCCCTGGCAGGAGCCCGAGGAGGCCTTCACGTCCTCCGGGCGCACCGATCTGCACCGCACCATCGACACCGAGGGCCGCACCGGCGACCGCCGCGACGACTTCGACGCGGTGTACGGCGACTGGGAGGCCCTGCGCGAGGCCGCGGCCCCCGGGATGGTGCCGTCCCGGATCGACACGGACGTACGGGCCGCACTGGCGACCGCGGCCGACGACCCGACGAAGCTGACCGACGACGAGGCCCTCGCGCTGCTGCACGCCGACGGACCGGCGCTGGACGCCCTCTGCCGGATCGCCGACGACGTCCGCAGGGCGGCGGTCGGCGACGACGTCACGTACATCGTCACCCGCAACATCAACTTCACCAACGTCTGTTACACCGGCTGCCGTTTCTGCGCCTTCGCCCAGCGCCGCACCGACGCCGACGCCTACACGCTCTCCCTGGACCAGGTCGCGGACCGCGCCGCCCAGGCCTGGGACCTCGGCGCGGTCGAGGTCTGCATGCAGGGCGGCATCCACCCGGACCTGCCCGGCACCGCGTACTTCGACATCGCCAAGGCGGTGAAGGAACGCGTCCCCGGCATGCACGTCCACGCCTTCTCCCCGATGGAGGTCGTGAACGGCGCCACCCGCACCGGCCTGTCCATCCGCGAGTGGCTGACGGCCGCCAAGGAGGCGGGCCTGGACACCATCCCCGGCACCGCCGCGGAGATCCTGGACGACGAGGTGCGCTGGGTCCTGACGAAGGGCAAACTGCCCGCGGCGACCTGGATCGAGGTCGTCACGACGGCCCACGAACTCGGCATCCGCTCCTCCTCCACCATGATGTACGGCCATGTCGACCAGCCCCGCCACTGGCTCGGCCACTTCCGCACGCTCTCCCGCATCCAGCAACAGACCGGCGGCTTCACGGAGTTCGTGACCCTCCCCTTCATCCACACCAACGCCCCCGTCTACCTGGCCGGCATCGCCCGCCCCGGCCCGACGACCCGCGACAACCGGGCGGTCATGGCGATGGCCCGCCTCCTGCTGCACCCGCACATCCCCAACATCCAGACCAGCTGGGTCAAACTGGGCACCGAGGGCGCCGCCGAAATGCTCCGCTCGGGCGCCAACGACGTCGGTGGCACCCTGATGGAAGAGACGATCTCCCGCATGGCGGGCTCCAGTTACGGCTCCTACAAGTCGGTCAAGGACCTGATCGCGGTAGCCGAGGCGGCGGGCCGCCCGGCCAGACCCCGCACCACGGTGTACGGCGAGGTCCCGGAGGAGCGGCAGCGGACGGCGGCGGCCTCGGACGGACACCTGCCGGAGCTGCTGCCGGTGCTGGACTGACCGGAGCTGCTGCCGGTGCTGGACTGAAGGGAAGCCCTGCTCCGATCTCCCCGCGGCCCGCCGGAACCCAGGTTCCTGCGGGCCGTCCGGCTTCGGCCGGCCCCGTGTCCCGTCGGACGAGTTGGGCCAGACTGGAGAGGCCGGTCCGGGCGGACGGGCGGTGTACCCGGGAGGGAAGGGCCATGGCGCGGGGGCGACCGTCGATGCAGGAACTGATCGAGGGGCGGCGACGGCACGGGTTCGTCGGACGGGGTGCCGAACGAGCCACGTTTCGCGCCAACTTCGAGCTGCCTCCCGAGGACGAACGGCACCGGTTCCTGTTCCACGTCCACGGCAACGCCGGTGTCGGCAAGACGTTCCTCGTCCGCGAGATGGAACAACTGGCACGTGAACGCGGCGCGTTGACGGTCTACGTCGACGAGAGCGTCGGCAGTCTGCCCGAGGCCATGGCGGCGATGAGCCGTCAGTTCGCCGGGCAGGGACACCGGTTCAAGGAGCTGGACCGTCTGCTGGTGGCGTACCACGAGCGGCGGCACGAGGCGGAGGCCGCCGTCCTCGCCCCGCGGGAGCCCGAGCGGAGCGGCCCCTCGGCGGGCAGCCTGACAGTGGCGCGGGCCGGCCTGGTGGGGCTGGGGATGGTGCCCGGGGTCGGCGCTCTCGCCGGAGCCCTGGACCCCGCCCAACTGGCCCAGGGCGCGGACAGGTTGCGAGCAGGACTCAGCGCCCGCCTGCGCAACCAGGAGGACGTGCAACTGGTCCTGTCGCCGCAGGGCGTGCTCACCCCGGTCCTCGTAGGGGAGCTCTCCGAGGCGGCGTCCGCCGTACCGTGGACGGTCCTGTTCTTCGACACGTACGAGCGGACCGGACCGTTCCTCGACCCATGGCTCCATGCGGTGATGACGACCCTCGAACACGGCAGGCTGCCCGGCACGGTCATCGTGGTCACGGCCGGACAGCGTCCCTTCGACACCCTCCGATGGGGCGGTTTCACCGACTTCGTCACCGACCTGCCCCTCGGGCCGTTCACGGAGACCGAGGCGCGAGGCCTCCTCGCGGACAAGGGGGTCGTGTCGGAGCCCGTGGTCGAGGAGGTGCTGCGCCTCACGGGCGGACTGCCCCTGCTGGTCTCGACCCTGGCCGAGCAGCGCCCGGCGGACCCCGAAGACGTCGGTGACCCCTCGGCCACGGCCGTCGAACGCTTCCTGAAGTGGGAACCGGACCCGGTCCGCCGGGCGGTGGCCCTCGCGTGCGCCCTTCCCCGGCGCCTCGACCTGGATGTGTTCCGGGCTGCCGTGGACTGCGCCGACGAGGACGCCGACGCCCTGTTCGGCTGGCTGCGCGGGCTGCCGTTCGTGGACGGCCGCGGCGACCGGGTCCGGTACCACGACCTGGTCCGTGAGCCGATGCTCCGGTTGCAGCGGCGCCACTCGCCACGCGGCTGGACCGAACGGCACGAGAGGCTCGCGGAGGTCTTCGCCCGCTGGCGTGCCGAGGCGGGGAACGGCCTGATCGCTCCCGACGAGGTGTGGAGGCACGAGCCGTGGCGGCTGCTGTTGCTGGAGGAGTCGTACCACCGGCTGTGCGCCCGGCCGCTCGCCGCGCTGGGTGACGCCCTGCGCGACATGGTCGAGGCCTGCCGCGTCGATCACGTCGTCGGGCGCGGCTGGGCCAGGTTGCTCCAGGAGGCCGGAGACGCGGCGGCCGACCCGGTCATGCGCGACCTGGGCCGGGGACTGACCGAGGCCCTCGCGGACGACGAGAACGGAGTGGCCAGGGCGATGGACCTGCTGCTGGCCCGCCCCGCACTGCACGGCCCGGGGCGGGCCCTGGCGCACGGGGTGCGGGCCAGGGAACTGCGGAACGTCGGGGAGTACGAGCGGGCCCTGGCCGAGTACGACCGGGCGATCGAGATCGATCCGGACGAGGCGCGCGTGCACCACGGCCGTGGCTTCACCCACCAGCTGCTCGGTGACTACCCGGCGGCGCTGGCCGCTTTCGACCGGGCGGACGAACTGCGGCCCGACACGGGGTGGATCATCGCGGAGCGTGCGGAGACGCATCGCCTGGCGAGAAGCTTCGAGGAAGCGATCGCGGACTTCGACCGAGCCGTCGCCCTCGACCCCACGAACGCCGACGCGCTGGCCTCCCGGGCGGCGTGCCGGCACGCCCTCGACCAGTTCGAGGCGGCCGGCTCCGACTTCGACCGGGCGCTGAGCATCGACGGGACCGACCTGTGGACACTCGTCCGCAGGGCCCGGCTGCGCCGTGACACGGACGAGTGGGACAAGGCGTTCGCCGACCTGGACCGGGCGGCCGGCCTCGAGCCCGACTCCGCCTGGGTCGCCTCGGAACGGGGCGACGCCTACCGGCTCGCGGGCCGCTTCGAGGAGGCCGTCGTCGAACTCGGCCGGGCCATCGGCCTCAGGCCCGACTACGCCTCGGCCCTGGCGGGCCGCGGGGTGTCCCACCACGAACTGGGCCACAGCGCGCAAGCGCTGGCCGACCTCGACCGCGCCGTCGCGTTGGAGCCGGACTACTCCTGGGCCCTGGTGATGAGGGCGCGGGTGAGGCGTCGGCTGGAGGACCTGCCCGGCGCGTACGAGGACCTGCGGCGCGCGCTCGCGGCGAGTCCGGAATCCGACTGGATCGAGATCGAGCTGGGCAACGCCCACCGGCTCGACGGCCGACACCAGGAGGCGATCTCCGTCTTCCGGCAGGTACTGGACCGGGAACCCGACAACGCCTCGGCGCTCGGCTGCCTGGGGGCGGCCTACCGCGATCTCAAGGCCCACGCGGAGGCGCTGGGCTGGCTCGACCGGGCCCTGGCCGCCGACCCGGACTACGCCTACGCGTACGACCAGCGAGCGCGCGTCTTCCTGGCGACCGGGCGGACCGAGCGGGCGCTGGCCGACTGGGAGCGCCGGATCGCCCTGGGCGGGGACGTGGACGCGGCACGCTACGAAGTCGTGGACACGCTGATCCACTGCGGCCGACGGGACGAGGCGATGGCCCGGCTGTCCGAGGCGGACCCGGCGCCGGGCCCGGACGACGCGCTCGTCCTGGACCGCGACCACCTGCGCGTCGAGGCCTTCCGGTACACCGGGCAGTGGGCGCGGGCCCGTCACCTCGCCGAGCGCCTTCGCGCGAAGGACGCGGTACCGGGCACCTTCCAGCTGGCGATGACCGAACTACGGTCCCGGGGCCCGGAGGCCGCGGACCCCCTGTGGCGTGAACTGGCACGGCTCCTGGGCACGGAGGAACTGGACGGGACCACACGCCTGCAGGGCCGGTGCATCGTCGGCTGGGGTCTTGCGGACTGGGCCGACGCCGACCGGGGGCTGGCCGAAGTCCTGGCCGCGGACCTCGACTGGGACGACCTGGCGGTCCTCGCGGACATCCTCGCCGAACTCCTGCTCAGCCCCGCCACCGACCACGCCCGCCTCGCCCCGCGCCTGGCGACGGTCACGGCGGCCCGCGACGCCGTCCGGGCGCGCTGCACGGACTGACCGGCGAGCTGGGGCGGGGCCCTGATCGACTGCCGGGCCGGACCACGCTCTCTGCCGAACGCCGCCCACCCCCGACCACTTGGGATCAGGGGAATCACATCCTGTATATGGATCCGCAACCTCAACCGACCGTTCCTGTTCGATTACAGTGCTGAGCTGTCGATGTACGGATGGTGCAGCAGGAGGTCTCGGTGGGTGCGACAGCCGGTGCCGTCTGGGGCCGTGGGGAGCAACAGGACTTCCGCAGCCGGGTCCGCGGGACACTGCTCGGCGCGGCCGTCGGCGACGCCCTGGGCGCCCCGCTCGGCGGCCTCTCCCTGGACGCGATCCGGGAGGCGTACGGCGCGGAGGGCCTCCTCGACCTGGCCCCCGCGTACGGCCGGCGCGGAGCCGTCACCCACCTCACCCAGCTCACCCTCTTCAGCGTCGACGGGCTCGTCCGAGCCCAGGTGCGCCGCGACACCGGCGCCTGGCATCCGCCGTCCGACGTGCACCGCGCCTACCGGCGGTGGGCGGCCACCCAGAGCGACTGGGGGCCCGACGAACGCCGCAAGGACGACGGCTGGCTGGCCCGCGAGGAGTGGCTCTACGCCCGCCGCGACCCGGCCACGACCTGTCTGCTCGGCCTCGCCGACGAGATCATGGGCACGCTGGACGCGCCGAAGAACCCCGGCGAGCCGGGGCCCGAGGCCGCCGCCCGCTCCGCGCCCTTCGGACTGCTCGTCGGCTGGGAGCCACAGCTGGTGATGCAGCTCGCCGTCGAGTGCGCGGCGCAGACCCACGGCCACCCCTCGGCCTACCTGACGGCGGGCGCGTACGCCGTGATCGTGCACGCGCTCGCCCGCGGCGAGAACCCCGACGCGGCCGTGCGGCAGGCCCTCGCACTCCTCGCGACCCGCCCAGGGCACCGGCTGGTCGCCGACGCGCTCCAGCACGCGCTGGAGGCCGTAGGGCAGGGGATGCCCTCGTCGGCACGGGTCGAGGAACTCGCCGGGGACGGCTCCGCCGCGGGGGCGCTCGCCGTCGCGGTGTACTGCGCTCTCGTCGGTGAGGACGTCCGGCACGGTCTGTGCCTCGCGGTGAACCACGGCGGGCCCTCCGCCGTCACCGGCGCCCTCACCGGCGGTCTGCTGGGCGCCCTGCACGGCGAGACGGCCCTCCCGCCGGCCTGGCTGGCCGAACTGGAGGGCCGTCCCACGGTGCTGGTCCTCGCGGACGACTTCGCGATGGAGATGACCCAGGGGCCCGCCCTGCACGGGCCCGCCGACTCGTCCCCGGGCTGGCTCGCCCGCTACCCGCGCGCCTGAGCAGTCCCGACCGTCCCGACCGCCCCGACCCCGATCCGTAGGCCCTGGCCGTACGGTCCGATCCGACGGTCCGATCCGTACGCCCTGGCCGTACGGTCCCGTCCCTCCCGTCCCTCCCGTCCTTCCCGTCCCTGCCCGGCCGTCTAGTCCGTGACCGGAGTGCCCACCACCTCGTCCGGTGCCCCCGCCGGGGCCGGGACCGACGCGCCGGCCGATCCGTCGTCGTCCGTGTTGATCATTTCGATGATCGCGTCCCGCTCCGGGGTGTCCTCGGGCTTCAGGAAGCCGATGAGGATGTACAGGACGAGGGAGATGGCCATCGGGACGGAGACCTGGTACTCCAGCTTCACGTCCGTGCGCTGGGAGAAGTCCAGGTTGTAGTTGACGAGGAAGAAGGCGAGCAGACCGCAGGCCCAGCTCGTCAGCGCCGCCGTCGGACCGGACTTACGGAACGGCCGCAGCAGGCCCAGGATGAACGGGATCGCGATCGGCCCCATGAGCCCCGCCACCCACTTGATGACGATGGTGATGATGTCCTTGAACGTGGGGGAGTTGACCTGGGTCGCCACCGCCATGGAGAAGCCGAGGAAGGCGACGGTGGTGACGCGGGCCGCGATGAGCCCCGCCCGGGTGTCCCAGGCACGCGCGGTCCTGGAGAGCACCGGCGCCACGTCCCGGGTGAACACGGCCGCGATGGCGTTCGCGTCCGAGGAGCACATGGCCATCGTGTGCGAGAAGAACCCGACGACGACCAGGCCCAGCAGCCCGTGCGGCAGCAGCTGGTCGGCCATCAGGCCGTACGCGTCCGAGCCGTCCGGCTTCTGCGCCGTGACGAGGAGCGGCGACAGCCACATCGGGATGAACAGGATGACCGGCCACACGAACCACAGCCCGGCGGACAGGAACGCCGACCGCGTGGCCTCCTTGGCGTTCTTGGTGGCCATGTAGCGCTGGGCCTGGTTCCACATGCCGCCGTTGTACTCGAACAGCTTGATGAACAGGTACGCGATGAAGAACACCGTCAGATACGGGCCCGCGAACCCGTCCGCGTGACCGTGCAGCTTCGGCGAGTCCAGGGCCTTGGAGAGACCGCCCTGGTCGGAGATCTTGTTCAGCGCGATGACCAGCATCGACAGGCCGGCCAGCAACTGGATGACGAACTGGCCGAGTTCGGTCAGCGCGTCCGCCCACAGCCCGCCGATCGTGCAGTACACCGCCGTGATGCCGCCGGTGATGATGATGCCCTGGGTGAGCGTGACGCCGGTGAAGACGCTGAGCAGGGTGGCGATGGCCGCCCACTTCGCGCCCACGTCCACGATCTTCAGCAGGATGCCGGACCACGCCAGCGCCTGCTGCGTCTGCACGTTGTAGCGGTCCTTGAGGTATTCCAGGGGTGAGGCCACGTGCAGCCGCGAGCGCAGCCGGTTGAGCCGGGGCGCGAAGGCCTTGGCGCCGATGGCGACACCGATGGCGATGGGCAGTGCCCAGGTGACGTACGAGGTGATGCCGTAGGTGTACGCGATGCCGGCGTAGCCGGTGAACATCACCGCGCTGTAGCCCGACATGTGGTGCGAGATGCCGGACAGCCACCACGGCATCTTGCCGCCCGCGGTGAAGAAGTCGCTGACATCGTCCACACGCTTGTGGGACCAGACCCCGATCGCGGTCATCACACCGAAATACGCGACCAGGACGGCCCAGTCGAGACCGTTCATGTGCCCCCTCCAGGGGTCCGCCTTGTGAACCTGCAGATACCGGACGGCACTTCGCCAGTACGCGTGGGTCCCCCCGCTCGAACGAAGCCGAGAGCTCGGGGGAGGGCGGCGCCCCCGTGCGGGAGCGGGGACTTGGGGGATTGAACCGCTGGTCCGACCGGCCGGTCAAGACCTCGCGCGGTCACAGATATGAACACAGATCAGAAAGCAGAACGATTTTGCTTCTACTTTACCTGTCGGGCGGTTGTCGCGCTCGTGACGTGGACCACACCATGAGCGGGCACTTCGTCAGACCCAGACCAGCGACGACAAGCCGACAGCCGTACGGGATGCGGGTCCCGTGCGCCTGGGAAAGGGGCCGCTCCGGCCGTACCGCCTACCGCATCAGTTCGCCCGCGTTCACGAGCAGGGACTGCCCCGTGATCGCCCGCGCCCGGTCGGACGCCAGGAACACCGCGGCGTCCGCGACATCCCCGTCCGTGGCCAGCTCGGGCAGGGCCATCCGCTCGGTGAGCCGCTTCAGGACGTCCGCCTCGGGCACCTGCTCGGTGTACGCCGTGAACTGCACGTACGCCTCGACGGGAGGGCCCCACATCCAGCCGGGCAGCACGGTGTTGACCCGGATCCGGTGCGGCCCGAGCTCCCGCGCCAGGGAGTACATCGCGCTCGTCAGCGCCCCCTTCGAGGCCGCGTACGCCGCCTGCCGCACCTGGCTCGGCGCGGCGACCGACGACTGCGTGCCGATGATGACGACCGAACCGCCGCGCTCCTTCAGCGCGGGCAGGCAGGCACGGGTCATCCGCAGCGTGCCGAGCAGGTTCACGTCGATGACCGACTGCCAGGTCGCGAAGTCGGCGTCCTCCAGACCGCCGAAGTAGCTGTCCCAGGCGGCGACATGGACCACCGCGTCGATCCGCCCGAACCGCTCGACCGCGAGCCCCGCCAGCGCCTCGCACTGACCCTCGTCGGTGATGTCCGTCGCGCGGAACGCCGTGTGCGCGCCGTCCGGGTCCAGCTCGGCCGCCGACTTGGCCAGATTGGCCTCCGTCCGCGCCCCGAGCACCGCGTCGCCCCCGTCGCGCACGACGGCCGCCGCGACCTGATGGCCGAGCCCGGCCCCGACACCCGAGACGACGACGGTCTTCCCCGCGAGCAGTGACATCTGCGGCCTCCCCGGCTCTGGCGCATTGTCTGACGGAGCGTCAGAGTATGGGCGTCCGGGAGAGAAGGCCAGTCACACGCACGGTGTGAATCAGTTCGCGTAGATGGGGCAGATGTGGGCCGGGTTGAAAGGGGCGCGCCCCTTGCCGGACGGCATGACATGAATGGCCGTGAAGATCTCGCCGATCAATGCGCGGCGTTGCTCGAAGCCTCCGTCCCTCCACTCGGCGGCGTAGTCGCGTGGCCGAGTCGCGTCTGTGGCCATCTCGTGCTCAGCGGCTCTCCTTTCCAGAAGGTCGAGTTCGGCGTTCATGACGGCGATCGTCTGGCAGTAGTCGTCCGGGCGCAGGTCCGAGAACGATTCGTCGCCTGTGGCCCATGCGGTGATGAGGGTCTGCTTGCGCACACGGATCGCCGAAATCCGAGTCGCCGCGTCCTGCAGCGCTTCAGGAAGCGCGGCGCTGGCGTCAGGTGCAGTCCGCTTGCCCTCCCACCTGGTGACCAGTTTCTCCAGATGCTGATCCACTGGCTCCGCGCGGCGGCTGACCTTGCCGCATGCGTTGCGGACTCGGCCTGGGCAGTAGTAGATGACGTGCCCACGCTGCGCGACCCGTTTGGCGCTCATCGGGGCCTTGCAGATCCCGCATCGCAAGTACCCCGTGAACAGGTACTTGCGATGGTTGAGCCCCTCGAGGTTGTGGGGGATTCCCTTCTCGACGCTGAGCATCCTGCGGTGGTCCAGCTCGAGCTGTGTGTCCGCCCATAGCTTTCGGGGGATGACCGGGTCCCACTTGCCGACTACAGGAAGACCGTCCTGCCCGACGAGTACGCGTCCCCAGCCATCCCGCTGGCGCTGATTTTCGGTGCGATGCTTCCCCTCATACGAGACGAAGCCGCAGTATCGGGGGTTGGTCAGGATTGCCTTCACGGTTGGTTGAGCTCATTTCCTGCCTCGCGGTGAGGGAATTCTGTCGCGGTTGAGTTCGCGGGCGATACCCGTGATGCTGGCGCCTTCCGTGAACCGCTCGTAGATGCGCTGGGCCACACGGGCACGGTCGGGCCGAAGAGTGCCGTCCGAGTTCCACGCGTACGGCGTCCTACCCGTGAGTTCACCCGCTGTCGCGTCCGCCAGATGGTTCCGCGCGACGCGTCGCGACGTGTCCTGCGACGATTTGAGCGCCATGATGCACAGCATTCGCGCCATGTGCCTGTCCGCGTCAGAGATGAGATTGAGCTCGCCTGTGACGCCTACCGTGGGGCGTTTTGTGAACTCGATGACGTCGATCAGATCTTCGAGATCTCTCGGCTGTCGGGCCAGTCGATCAGTGTCGTAGAACACCACCCCGTCGATATGTCCCGACAGGAGATCGCCGAGCATACGCCTGAACTCGGGGCGGACAACGACCCAGTCGGCTGAGCCGTCCGCTCGCACCGTCCGTGTCTTCTTGAAGGCGCTGGTGTCGTTCTCCCGGTAGATCTCGGCGAATGGTGACCAGTGTTGGGCGATGCGCCTCGCCTCGGCGTCGTCGAACTGGAGGGTGAGGCTCTTCTCGTCGCCTTGGCGGTCGCGAGAGGTGCGGAGGTAGCAGCCGGGCCGCTGTGGAACGTGAGCGCGCAGCGAGTCGTCCACGGCGAGTGCGACCGAGGTCCGGTTGCGTACGCGCTCCGGGATTGTCACTCCGTCCCATGACGCAACGTCGGCCCCTTCCGTCGCTGTGGCATTGAAGGTGGTCATGTGCCCTCCCGAAGTGGTGCGATGCGCCCCTGAACGTAATTCCTTCAAAGGAATGTTTCGTCGCATTGAGCCCATATCGCCTGTTTGAGCGACTTGCCGTACGCCCGTTCCCACCGTTTGGTGTCTGACGTATCGTCAGAAATGGCTTGAGGGTGACTTCGGGAGAGGTGGGTAGTGCGCATGCAGGACAGTGGACGCGAAGAGACCTATCCGGATCTGTACGGCAAGCTGGCGTCGGTCGGGCCCTACGGTGTGGATGTCGGGCACGCGTTGATCACGATGGTCGAACCCGATCCTGGGCACGAACGCGCTTACCACAGATGGTATGAAGATGATCATTTCATCGCGGGAGCCATGGCCATGCCCTGGATGTACTCGGGGCGACGCTGGGTGGCCACGCGGGATCTGCAACTCCTGCGGTATCCAAGCGAGTCGGCGGTGGCCCAGCCTGTCACGGACGGCTGTTATGTCACGGTCTACTGGCTGACCTCAGGCCGCTATGAGGAACACATGCGGTGGACCGTCGGGATCAACAAGCGGCTCAACCGCGACGGGCGCGTCTTTCATCGACGCACCCACGTCTTCACGGCCTTCCAGGACCACGAAGCCACCGTCTACCGCGACGGCGCCGCGGGCCCCCGCGACTTCCACGCCCTCGACCACCCCTACGCGGGCCTCGTGGTCGAGGTCGTCGACGCCGAATCGGCCGCCCAGCGCGCCGAGTTGCTGGAATGGCTGCGCTCCCGCCACCTCCCCGAGCGCCTGGCCGGCTCGCCCGCCGCGCTCGTCACGCTCTTCCGGCCCACCCCGCTCCCCGGCGACCGGATGACCTACGTCAAGCAGGTCGAGGGCGTGGATACCCGGCTGACCCTGCTGTGGTTCCTGCAGGCGGATCCGCGCGAGTGCTGGGAGGCGTACTTCACCGGCCTGGACGAGGCCGTGGCCGAATCAGGCCTGGGGCGAGTGGAGTTGGTGGCCCCGTTCATCCCCACGGTGCCGGGGACGGACACGTACGTGGACCGGCTGCGCTAGAAGGGCGCCCTTCGTCCCGGAGGCGAACCGAGCCAAAAAAGAGGGGCCGAGCCCCCTCGGCCAGGACGGCGGGCCGGTCGAGAGGGCTCTGTCGGTGGAGCGTATGAAGTTGTGTCGGGTCATGGTGGGGTCAGACGAGGTCGGAGGACCCTCGGCTCACCTCGGCCACGAAGGTGTTCCACGCGTCCGCGGGAAAGGCGAGCGTGGGCCCGGCGGGGACCTTGGAGTCCCGTACGGCCATCGCCGAGAGGGCCGGGGACTTGACCTCGACGCAGGCGCCGTTCCCGGTGGAGTAGGAAGACTTGGTCCACGTGTCGGTGGCGCCCTGCTGAATTGCCATGATCGCTCCAGAAAGCAGTCGTTCTTCGGTGAGTTGCCACCACCGAAACGCCGGCGCGCTGTCACCGGACTGCGGATCCGTCAGGAAACCCGCGGTCCGGATCGCGCCAACGTTGTTGCTCGGTGGCGTGATCGACGCTACTCGCCAACATCGGCTGACGAAGCGACTATTCACTCGACCGGATGGCATATTCCATGGGGGTCTTCCGTCCCAGGGCGGCGACAGTGTAAGGTCCGGCCGCTCATCGGCGGGGCGCCCTCGCGAGGCCGCCCCCGGCCGCCGTTCAGCGCGCGTATTCCTTCGCGATGTCCGCGATGAACTGGCGCGACTGCTCCACGTTCAGGGCCTGAGCCCGCAGGTGTTCGTACATCACGCTGTACTTCTGGACGTCGTTCGCCTTCTCCAGGTACAGGTCGCTGGTCACGCCCTCGATGTAGACGACGCTGGAGTCGGCCGCGTCGGGGAACTCCAGGATCGCGTACTGGCCGTTGAGACCCGGGTGAGCGCCCATGTCGAAGGGGATCACCTGCACGGTGACGTGCGGCAGTTGGGACTGCTCGACGAGGTACTCCAGCTGCTCGCGCATCAGGGATCGGTTGCCGACGGCGCGGCGCAGCGCGGACTCGTCGAGGACGGTCCACAGTCGCAGCGGGTTGTCCGGGGCGGAGATTCGTTCCTGCCGCTTCAGTCGCACCTGCACGCGCTTGTCGATGTCCGCGGGCGCGGTCTCCGGCAGCGCCCCCGCGATCAGGGCCTCGGCGTACTGCCGGGTCTGCAGCAGACCCGGGACGACCTGCGGGTCGTACACGCGCAGGCTCGCCGCGTCGGTCTCCAGGCCGATGTAGACGCTGTACGGGATGTCGCCGAAGGAGTGCCACCAGCCCTGCTGGCGGGAGTCCTTGGCCATCTGCATCAGCGAGTCGACGATCCGGTGGTCCTCGACCTCGTAGACCCCGCACAGATCGCGGACGTCGCGCTGGCTGATGCTGCGCCTGCCGTTCTCCAGGCGGCTGATCTTCGACTGCGAGACCAGCAGGCGCTCGGCGACCTCTTCGGCCGTCATGCCCTTGAGTTCACGGAGCCGGCGCAGCTCCTGGCCCAGCCGGCGCCGCCGGACGGTGGGATTGACACTTGACGCCACGGGACGTGCACCTCCGGCTGCGGGCCTGTACTTTGCGTATCTGCTGTTGAGCAGATTGCCACCAAGGTGCTTTCTACCGCTGGGAAACTGCGTATATGCGCCGGGTGGGCGCAAGTTCGCGGATTCGGCGTGTATACGCGCCGTTCGCCCCCCTCGGGGACCCGCGAACTCCCGTAGGAGATACGGGAGATCGTCGAGGATCGTCGAGGACGCCCCGGTCGGCCGAGAAGGCGAACGGGTCCCCTTGGGGACGGGTCCTCCCCTGGAGACGGGTTCTCCCCGGATGCGGCCACGCGGGGCGGCGGGACCGTGTCGTCGTCCGGACGTACGGTCTCAGCCACCCCGCGCGAACCAGCGGCTCCCGAACCGGATCATGGGGACTGCGGTGCGGCGCTCGATGTCGTGCGGCGGTGCCGGTGGTACTGGCGGTGCGGGTGCTGTGGGAACTGCGTGTGCTGCGGTACTGCCGGCGTTGCGGTGGTGCGGGTCGCCGTGGGGCTGCGGCTCAGTGCACCACGGCGCGCGCCATCGATCCATGACGCGGTTGCATCGGAACACCGCGCGCGGTCTCCGGTGCGGACCTGACTCCGGCGGTGGCCGGACGGCCTGCCGGTGCCGGGCTGCGGCGTGGCTGTGCGGCCACACCGTTCTGAACGTCCATCACGGCGTGTGCCACGAGGCCGCCCATGGGGTCGTGCCTGATCAGGTCCCGCAGCCGGGAGCGGGACGAACGTCCCTCGTTCCCCGGATACAGGTGCTTGCCGAGACCGACCGCATGGGCCAGCGCGGCGAGCGCCGCGGTCCGCGGGTCCGGCGGGACGCCGGTGCGGATCGCGTTGTCCAGCCGGGTTCTGATCTCCCGGCTGATATCCGTGTCCGTCGCTTGGTAGCGAGTCGTCGGAAGCACCCCGCACATCTGGCCCGCCACGGCATGAACCATGCCGCACCGCTCCAGATGCGAAAGGTAGGTCTGGCGAAGCCCCAGGCGGGGTCCGCCGATCCAGTTGACCGCGCGTACGGGTGCTCCGCGTCGGCGAAGCAGTTCCAACGCACAGTCCAGTGTTGGATCTCCGGTCGGCCGTGGCACCACCACGGCGATACGATCCCCGTCTGGGGCTATCCGTCCGGCCAGCGCCAGCTCCACTAGCTGTGCTCCGGCCAGACCGAGGTCGAGCGACTGCGGCTGCGCGGTGGTACCCGTGGCCGGGTCCAACGCCAGCAGCAGAAGCTCCTCCGGAATTGTTCTGCGGCTCTTGCCCATCCATGCCTCCCCGCGTGGATGAATGACAGGGTGACCCCTCTCACATTGGTCTGTCGAGGGCGCGTGACCGGAATATGGGGGAACCGGCAGGTATGTCGTTCTCGTCTACCGCAGGGGTCAAGCCCTCACAGCAGGACACTGGTACATGGTTCGGACAGCGGTGTCCGGGCGGCGGTTCAAGGGTTTGACGGTTCGTTTTCGGCGCGCGGAGGGCGTGCGCCGCATGGAGGAGGCATCGGTGGCGGGCGAGTCCCCCGACAGGTCGAAGCAGCACGAGTCGTCGGCGTCGTCGGCAGAAGCGACGCCGGTGACCCCGGCGTCGGTCCCGAGTCCGGCGCGCTCGGTCGCGCCGGCGTCGACGTCGACCCAGAGCTCGGCTCCGGCCGACCCCCGAATGGCGATGGCCCGTGAAAGGGCCGCCACGGTACGGGTGGATCAGGCGACGGCGGTGTTCTCCACGAAGGCGCTGTCGGCGGAGTCGCCCCGCACGGCGGACGTCTCCCGCACGGCGGAGCCGGAGCGGGCCTCCGAGTCCGCCGACGCCGCGGGTGCGGCCGGCGGCGGCAGGGTCGAGGGCGACACCCGGCTGCGCGCGGCGGTGGCCGCGTGGGTCGCCGGATCGGACGAGCCCGCTCCGGCGGACGCGACCGACGGCGACGCCGGATCCGGGGACGGCGCCGCCGACGACGCCGGAGACTCCGGGGACGCCGACGGGACCGACGCCGGATCCGAGGGCGATGACGGCGCCTTGAACGGCGCCGAAGACGCCGAAGACGCCGACGGGTCCGACGCGGACACGGACGGCGCGGAGCCCGGCGACGACCCGGGCGAGCCCGCGACGTCCCGGAGGGCCGACGGCACGTCCGATGAGTCCGACGAGTCCGACGAGTCCGACGAGTCCGACGAGTCCGACGTGGCGTTCGACACGGGCGAGGAGGCCGCCGCCGATCTCGACCTCGACATCGATATCGACACCGCCGAGGAGCCCGAGGCCGACCAGCAGCGGGAAGACGCCTCCGGCGAGGCTCTCGCCGCGGACGAGCCCGCGGACGAGCCCGCGGACGAGTCGGCCCCGACGTCCGCTCTGGACGCCGCCCTGGCGTCCCGAGCCGCCGCCGAGGCCGCCGCCGAGACCGCCTCCAAGGCCGTGCCCGAGGCGGCGGACGAGCCCGAGCCGACGGTCGAGGGCGAGGGCCGGACCGACCCCGAGGACGAGCCCGGGGCCGCGCCGGACGACGAGCGCGAGGACGGGCCCGCAGCCCCCTTCGCGCGAGCTGCCGTACCCGCGACCGATGATCTGCCCGAGTCCGCCGCGGACAAGCCCGAGGCCGCGTCCCAGGGCCGCCAGAGCGACTCGGATTCAGGCTCCGGCTCCGGCTCCGGTGACGAGAACGCGGACGCGGACGCGGAGACCGACGCGACCCCGGCAACGGGAACCGACGCGACCCCTGAAGCGGAGTCCGCGACACCTGACGCCGGATCCGCCCCCGAGGCCCCCGTCGATCAGCCCACCGCCATCTTCAAGGCCCCTCGGCCTCCGGCCGTGGACCAGCCCACCACCATGCTCAAGCTGGGCGGCGCCACCCGGCGCCCGGCAGCCGGGAAGCCCGGGTCCGGGCCGACGGACGCCACCGCCGAGCCCGCCGCCAAGGCCACCGACCGGCCCGCCGCCAAGGCCACCGACCGGCCCGAAGCCAAAGCCACCGACCGGCCCGAAGCCAAAGCCACCGAGCGGCCCGGCACCGACCGGCCCGCCGCCAAGGCCACCGAGCGGCCCGCCGCCAAGGCCACCGACCGGGGGGCCGCGCCCGCCGCCGATCCCGAGCGCACCAGCAGGTTCGTCGCGCTCAAGCCGCTCGACGAGCCCGGCGCCCCGGCGTGGCCGAAGGCCGCGCCCGCCCGGGGCACCGCCGACAGGCCCGCCCCGGGTACCGCAGACAGGCCCGCTGCGGCCACCGCGGCGATCCAGCAGGTCGGCCCCGAGCGCACCACACAGCTGCCGCTCCCGCCGAAGCCCCCGCTGGACCTGCTGGCCGAGCTGACGAACACGCCGCCGCCGCCGCAGACCCCGGTCCGGACGCTCGTACGGCGGGTCAAGATCTGGACGCCGCTGGTCCTGCTGCTCGTGGTGATCTTTGCAGTCGCGCAGGCCTTCCGTCCGCTGCCGACGCCGAGTCTCGCGCTCAGCGCCGACCAGACGTACACCTTCGGCGGCAGCACCCTCGACCTGCCCTGGCCCGGTCAGGGCCAGTCCGCGATCGAGGTCGACGGTGTCGGCAGCCTCGGCACCGACGGCAAGCAGACCCCCGCCCCCGTCGCGAGCGTCGCCAAGATCATGACGGCGTACGTGATCCTTCAGGAGCACCCGCTGAAGGGGAACGAGGAGGGCGAGAAGATCACCGTCGACCAGCAGGCCGAGGACGAGTCGAAGCTGCCGGACGAGTCGAAGGCATTGATGACGAAGGGCCAGCAGTTCACCGAGCGCCAGATGCTCCAGATGCTGATGATCCCCTCGGGCAACAACGTGGCGCGGCTGCTGAGCCGCTGGGACTCCGACGCCAAGAGCTTCGTCGCCAAGATGAACGCCGCGGCCAAGGACCTCGGCATGACGAACACGACGTACACGGACCCGAGCGGTCTGCAGAAGACGACGGTCAGCACGGCCACCGACCAGGTAAAGCTGGCCAAGAAGGTCATGAAGAACGACGTGTTCCGCAGCATCGTCGGGATGGCCAAGGCGGACATCCCGGGGCTGCCCGGCACGATCTACAACAACAACGACCTGCTGGTCCAGCAGGTCGGCGTGATCGGTCTGAAGACCGGTTCGTCGACGCCCGCCGGCGGCAACCTGGTGTGGGCCGCGACCAAGGTCGTGGACGGCAAGACGCAGACGATCTACGGCGCGGTGATGAACCAGAACGCCGGCACCGGCAAGCTCTGGGACAGCCTCCAGCTGGCGATCACGAACAGCCAGAAACTGATCGACAAGGTCCAGAAGAGCCTGATCACCGCCACCGTGGTGAAGAAGGGCCAGGTCGTCGGGTACGTGGACGACCAGCTCGGCGTCCGGACCCCGGTCGTCGCCACCAAGAACATGACGGCGGTCGGCTGGCCCGGTCTGAAGACCGGGCTGAGGATCGGCGAGGGCGGGACGGCGGTCCCGCACACCGGCAAGGCGGGCACGGTCGTCGGCGAGCTGAAGGTCGGCGACGGTTCCAGCGACGCCGTGACGATCCCCGTCGCGCTCCGGTCCGACCTCGCCGAGCCCGGCCTCGGCGCGAAGCTGACCCGCGTCGGCTGAGCGGACACGCACACCGATGACGTACGCGCGCACGCATCGGTGACGTACGGCGGGGAGCGGCACCCGCACCGCACTCCGCCGGACGGCGGCCCACTCGGGCGCCGTACGGCGGAGTGCGTGCTAGCGTCGCGCTAATCGGGGCTGCTCGCGAGCCGCGGGTCCCGGCCCAGAATGGACAACGGGACACGGGGAGTACCTTGCAGTGGCGACAGCGGAGCCGACACACGCCGACGACGCCGATCCGGGCCGGGGAACGGGCCCGCGAATACCGCTGCACGGCAGCACCCGCGAGGCGGTCCGTGACGTAGGCACAGACACGGCCGGAGGCGGCGGGGACGCCGATGGCCCCGGCGGGACCGAGCCGCTCGCACCGGGCGGCGCAACGCCGAAGGACCTCTTCCGCCGCTACCCCGTCCTTTTCTTCACCGCCCTCGCCGGCGTGCTCCACATTGTGTGGTTCTTCACGTTCGCGAACAGCGGCGGTGACCTGGCCGCGCAGGACGCGTGGGCGGAGTTCGTCGGCCGGCACCCGGACTCGGCGTACAACCTCGCCTGGTACGGCGGAATGCACCCGGTCTCGTACAGCGTGGTCTCGCCGTATCTGATGTCGGTGCTCGGCGTCCGGACGACGATGATGATCGCCGGGACGCTCTCGGCGGGTCTGCTGACGATGATCCTCATCCGCAGCCGAGCCGTCCGGAACCCGGTGGCCGCGACGTCCGCGGGTGTCTTCGCACTGTTCTGCAACGCCATCTCGGGCCGGGTGACCTACGGCCTCGGCACGATGTTCGCGCTCGGCGCGGTCGCCGTCGTCTTCTGCTGGCCCCACCGCTGGCGCTACAAACGCTGGGCGAAGGCCCTGTGCGCGGCGCCGCTCGCCGCGCTCGCGACGGCCGCCTCGCCGGTCGCCGGACTGTTCGTGGGCCTGCTGGCGGCGGCCCTGTTCCTCCAGAAGCGCCGCCCCGGCGCCTACGCCCTCGGCATCGCGCCGACGGTCGTGGTCGCGCTCTCGGCCCTGCTTTTCCCCTTCTCGGGCACCCAGCCGATGACCTTCTTCTCGGTCATCCTGCCGTTCGCGTGCGCCGTCTCGGTCTACTTCCTGGTTCCCAAGGAGTGGACGACGGTACGGATCACGGCGGCGGTGTACGGCCTCGGCGTACTCCTCGTCTGGCTGATCAGTTCCCAGATCGGTACGAACATCTCCCGTCTGGCGATGCTGTTCGCGGGCGTCGCCCTGATCGCCGCGCTGCCGTTCACCGTGCCGAAGTCGCGCAAGTGGTACGCCGTCGTCGTCGCCTTCGTCGGATTCAACGGATGGATCGGCTTCAAGACGGTCGACGACATCGTGCACACCACCCCGGCGGCTTCCTGGGCGCGCGAGCTGGCCCCGCTCGTCAACCAGCTCCAGTCGGTGGACGCAGAGAAGGGCCGCGTCGAGGTGGTCCCCGCCCGCTCGCACCGCGAGGCGTCCGCCCTGGCCCCCTACGTGAACCTCGCCCGCGGCTGGAACCGTCAGGCCGACATGGAGCGCAACCCGCTCTTCTACGACGACACGCTCAACTCGGCGAACTACCACGAGTGGCTGCAGCGCTGGGCCATCCACTACGTCGTGCTGCCCAAGGGCGAACCGGACGGCGACGGCGGCCAGCGCGAACGTGAGCTCGTCCAGCGGGGCATGCCGTACCTCCGGCAGATCTGGGGCGACGCCAACTGGCAGCTCTTCACCGTCACCGACCCCACCCCGCTCGCCGAGCCGCACGCCGTCGTCGACCTGGCCGAGCAGGGCGAGCTGACCATCGAGGTGAAGGAGGCGGGCCGCATCCTCATCCGTATCCCGTACTCGCCGTGGCTGAGCATCGTCGGCGCGGACGGCAAGAGCCTGAAGCCGCCGCAGGAGACGAAGGCGTCGAAGGGCCGCGAGGACGGCACCCCGAAGACGTACGACAACCTCAACGGCTGTCTGACGCCGACCGAGGAGACCGCGGCGGGCGACACGTGGACGGAGCTGCTGGCCCCGAGGCCGGGCACCTACCGGCTCGCGGCGCCGTACCAGCTCCCGCGGGGGACGCCGTGCCCGGAGGAGCTGCGCTGAGCCCGTGCCGCCGGTGCCGTGGCAGGCACTAGAACCGCTCGAACGGCCCGCAGTACGACAGACCGGCGTCCTGCGGGCGCTGGTCGCGGAAGAACCGGACGAGCAGGTCGCAGAAGTCCTCGGGCCGCTGGAGATGGGCCAGATGGCCGCACTCCGCGATCGTGGTGAAGTAGGCGCCCGGCAGGTCCGCCGCCACGGAGCGGACCCGGTCGGGCGTGGTGAGCGTGTCGTGCTCGCCGGTGAACACGAGATACGGGACGGCGGGCACGGGCGCCCGCCGGTACCACTCGTGGGCCAGCAGCCGCCGGTTCCGCTCGACCGTCACGGCGACGTCGCGCGGGGTCTGTGCCGCGAACTGCTGGTACATCAGCCGGGTCAGCGCGGCGTGCTTGCGTACGGTGCGGTCACCGGGCGGCGGTACGAAGCACCGTACGAACTCCTCGGCGGTCTCCTCGACGCGCCCCTCCTCCAGGAGCCGTACCCATCCCACGAGCGCCTCGGCGAACCACCCCGGAATGTGGTCCGACATCCCCTGCACGACGACCCGGCGCAGCAGCTCCGGACACCGCTGGGCGAGCCGGAGCCCGACGGCCCCGCCGTAGCACCCGGCGTAGAGGTTCACCGGGCCGAGCCCGAGTTCGCGCAGCATGTGTCCCGCGCACTCGGCGAGGAAGTCGATCCCGTGCTCGGCGGGCAGGAAGTCCGCGTCCCCGAACCCGGGCAGATCCACCGTGACGACGGTCCCGAGTTCTCCGAGCCACCGCTCGTGCCGCATCCACGAGTACCGCGTCTGGTCCGACCCGCCGAGCACGAGGAGCGGCTCCGTGACGGGAGGGCCGTGCCGGGCGACCCGGACGGTGTACGCGTAGCCCTCCCACGAGAGCCGGTGCTCCGCCACTTCCGTGGATGCCCCGGCTACCGGCGCCGGGGCGGGAACGTTGACCGAGGAAGCGACAGAAGGCACAGCGAACTCCCGAGAGGGGACGAGACCACCGAAACTCCCACTCGTACACGGCTGCCAGGTGCGGCGCCCGCAATGTCACACGAAGGTGGGCGCTGCGCCACGCAAAGGTAGGCGCGGCGTGGCGCTGCGACCGCACCGCACGTCACCGCACGTCACGTCACTTCACGGGGAACGCCACATCGCACACCGCGTCGTCGGGCCCCGAGGCGTCCCAGTCGGCGAAGTAGATCTCCCGGCACGGGCCGTCGACGGACAGTCCCCGCTCGGTGACCCAGCTCTCGACCGCCTCGAAGGCGGCGAGGATCTGCGGGTGGGCGACCTGGGCCTTGCTGATGCGGGCACAGGCGATGCGCCGGGCCGGCTCGATCCGGACCTCGGCCCCGGTGGCCCGCCCCTGTCGCTCCGCCCAGGCCCGTGCCGCGGCCTCGTCGGCGACCGGCACGCACGTCTCCGCGGGGCCGTCGCTCTCCACGCTGACCTCCGCGTGGTAGACGACGAAGGGTGGCCCCGTGATACCTCCGGCCTCGCGGGCGCCCTCCTCCAGCCGCCCCAGCGAGCCGGGGATCCACACCGGCAGCTCGGGCGCCAGCACGTGCCGCTTCTCGGTCAGCACGACCTGCTCGGGCACCTCGGCGGTCTCGACGACGAACTTCTCGTACATCTCGGAACTCCTCCCGGAAAGACGTCCACGGAGGTAGTCGGCGAGCGCCCGCTGCGAGGCGAACCGCGCCTCGGCGCCGTCCCAGTACGCGGCGAGCAGCGCGGCCGCTTCGCCGCCGCCCGCCTCCACCACGTCCGCGATCCGCGCCAGCGGCATGTCCAGCTGGCGCAGCAGCGCGACGAGCCGGGCCCGTTCGGTCTGCTCTGCGCGGTAGTAGCGGTAGCCGCTGACCTCGTCGACGTAGGCCGGGGGCAGCAGCCCCAGCCGGTCGTACAGCCGCAGGGCCTTCGCCGAGAGCCGCGCCCGCGAGGCGAACGCGCCGATGGTGAGCAGGTCCTTGTCCACCCTGTCATCCTCCGTCACCGGGCGCCTTCCGCCCGGTGACAGGGATACTCACCCTTGCCCCAGGGACAAGGTCAACCGCAGGGCTCAGCCGATGGCTTTCTCGGTCGTGGGGACGAGCTCAGCCGATGGCTTTCTCGGTCGTGGAGACGAGCTCAGCCGATGGCCTTCTCGACCGCGGAGACCAGCTCGGCGGACTCCGGCTCGGTCTGCGGGGAGAAGCGGCCGACGACCGTGCCGTCCCGCCCGATCAGGAACTTCTCGAAGTTCCAGCGGATGTCGCCGCTGTGCCCCTCGGCGTCGGCGGTGCCCACCAGGCGCTCGTACAGCCCGTGCCGCGCGTCGCCGTTCACCTCGACCTTCTCGGTCATCGGGAAGGTCACGCCGTAGGTCGCGGAGCAGAACTCGGCGATCTCCTCGGAGCTGCCGGGCTCCTGGCCGAGGAACTGGTTGCAGGGCACGCCGAGGACGGTGAAGCCCTGGTCGGCGTAACGGGCGTGGAGCTGCTCAAGACCGGCGTACTGCGGGGTCAGACCGCACTTGGAGGCCACGTTCACGATGAGGACGGCCTTGCCCGCGTACTGGGACAGATCGGCGGAGCCCCCCTGGAGGGCCCCGATCTCGACGGCGAGCACAGAGTTGTCAGTAGTCATAAGCGGATGCTAACTCCGGTAGGTGACGGGTCCGCCGGTCCCGCCGGTCCGTCCGTCCCGCTGCGCTGTGACAAGCACCTCACCGGCGGCCGTCCGCGAGTACAGCACCGACCGTCCCGCCCGCCGCCGCTCCACGAGCCGCGCGTCCAGCAGCACCCGCAGATGCCGTCCGCGCGCCGAGCCGGGCCGGCGCGCTGTTCGCCTTCGCGGCGCTCGGCATGTTCGCCGGGGACGTGACGACCGGCCGCCTGCTGCCGTCCCGGGTGCGCGCCCGCCTCGGCATCCCGTTCCTGCTGCTCCTCGCGACGCCGTACCTGCTCTTCGCCCTCCGTCCGAGCGTGACCGTGGCGGCCGTCCCCGTCGCCGTCGCCTCGATCGGCTTCGGATCGAGCCTGATCCAGCAGGAACGTCTGCTGGCCCTGATCCCCGACGAGCTCAGCGGTCACGCGCTCGGGCTCCACACGGCGGGCATGCTCACGATGCGGGGCGTGAGCGCGGCACTGGCGGGCGGGATCGCCCAACTCGCCTCGCCCGGAACGGCGATGACGGTCATGGCCGCCGCCTCGGTCGCCGTGACGCTGACCCTGGCTCCATCGCCGCTCCGCCGCCGTACGGCGGCCCCGGGTCGCCAACACCCGGAGTCGTCCGCCCCAAGAGAGCGACAATCCGAGGTGAACTCCACCTGAACCGGCAAAGGTTGTACGAAAGCGGCCACAACCACCCGTCCTCCGCCGGTGTCGAACGGGTTGCCTGGGCGCGCATCCGGCGCCCAGAGCTCCGTCACTTCCGGAGCCGCAGGCCGGCAGGCCGGCAGGCCGCCGGGGCACCGGGCCGCAGAACCTCACCGAGGGGGAACCATGTTCACTCGCCATACCGTCACCCTGCCGAAAGCGCTGGCGCTCGCCGCGGTCACGGTCGTCGTGTCAGCGACGGTCGCCGTCCCGACGGCGGCAGGCGCCGCGACCTCCAGGAGCGCCACGGCGGTCTCCACCGGCCAGAAGCTCTACTACACGGCGGCCGCCGGCCAGACGAACCACCTGAAGATCACCTGGGCGCTCGGCGCGACCGACCCCGACTCCCAACTGGCCGACTACATCTACACGTTCGACGACACGGTGAAGATCTCCCTGGGCGCGGGCTGTGTCCGTCCCCCTTCGGGCGACAGCACCATCGCGGTCTGCACGGTCACCGAACCCGACACCTCGGCCTCCGACCTCGAAACCCTGATCGTCAGCCTCGGCGACGGCAACGACACCGCGACGGTCGACCCCGACAACAACGGGTACTCCAGCATCTACGGCGGGACGGGCAACGACACCCTCGTCGGCTACGGCCGTGACGTCCTCTACGGCCAGGACGGCAACGACCACCTGTCCGGGGGCGGCGGCGTCTACGGCGAGGGCGCGTTCGGCGGCGCGGGCAACGACACCCTCACCTCCTGCGGCTACACCTGCCACGGCGGCGCGGGCAACGACGTTCTGCGCGGTGGCGACGCCGAGTACGACCCGCAGAACGCCGACTACGACAACAGTCTGTACGGCGACGACGGCAACGACACGATCTACGGCAACGCGGGCGCCGACCTCATCCAGGGCGGCCGAGGCAACGACAGCCTGCACGGCGGCACCGGCGCCGACAAGATCTACGGCAACAGCGGCAACGACCTCCTGCACGGAGACGCCGGCGCGGACGTACTCTCCGGCGGTCCGGGGAACGACCGGGTGTACCAGAACTGAGGAGGGCGGGGGCCGGTCACGGTGTCCTCGGGGAGGCCTCCTTCGGGGGGCCTCCCTGGATCCGGCGTCCGCCGGCGAAGCCGAGGTCGAGGTCAAGTCGACGGCGGCAATGGCGGCGGCAACGACGGTGGCAATGACGGTGGCAATGACGGTGGCAATGACGGTGGTGGGTCCGATGGGGGCCGGGCCGATCGGAGCCGTCGGCGATACGGCCTCTCGCGCACCCACAGCGGCCCGGTGACTCCGCCGCCGACGGCCATGTACGCCGTCGGCGGCCCGTCGTTCAGCAGGCCCCGCGAGGCGATGGAGGTGACGGTGAGCAGCCGTCCGCAGCCGCCACTACGAGATCACCGGCAGTGGCCCGCTGGTGTGCAAGCTCACGTTTCGCAACCGTGGAACCATCCCAGCCGTATTGACGTGCAGGCATGGGGAGTGCCCTGGTGTGCCGTCCCGGATCGGGACATGACCGCACAGGCCGACGGATGGATGCGAGTACGGACCACATGGGTGAAATCCACTATGAGACAGCGGAGTTGGCGTCACTGCTGACGCGTCTGAAGGAACGTACAGACCGCAGCTACGCGGCGCTGGCCCGTCGGCTGGGCATGAATGCCTCGACGCTCCACCGCTACTGCGCCGGAGAGGCGGTCCCCCTGGACTTCGCCGGGATCGAGCGGTTCGCCGCCCTCTGCGGAGCCTCCACCGAGGAACGCGTGGAGTTGCACCGCCGGTGGATCCTGGCAGTCGCGGCACGGCAACGACCACGCCCATCCGATGCCGGACGGGCACCGACGCCCCACGACACCACGAGCAGCGCGGCATTGACCGTATCCGCGAACCACAGCAGCCCGGCGGACGAGGAACCCGAGCCGACCTCGCGGGCCGCCCCGCGCCCCGAGCCGACCTCGCGGGCCGCCCCGCGCCCCGAGCCGACCTCGCGGGCCGCCCCGCGCCCCGAGCCGACCTCGTCGGCCGCCCCGCTCCCGGGGCCGACCTCGGGGGCCAACCCGCTCCCGGGTCCGATCCCGCCGGCCGACCGGCAGCCCCACTCCGGGCGCCCCCGACGACGGCCCGTGCGATCGATAGCGCTGGCGGCCTCGCTCGCCGTCGCGCTAGCCGGCCTCACCACATCCGCTGCCGGACCCCCCTCCGATGGCGGTGAGTTGCCGGCCTCCGCCCATTCCACACCGAAACCCTCCGGGGCTGCCACGCACAGCCGCGGCGGCCCGAAGAAGAACCAAGTGAGCGTCGGCACGGTCCATCCGTCGGCCTCTGCCCGCACCACACCGAAACCCTCCGCGCCTGCCGCGCACCGCGGCGGCGGCCCGAAGCAGAACCGGGCGAGCGACGGCACGGTCCCACCGCTCGCCCCGC
This sequence comes from Streptomyces sp. NPDC002742, assembly GCF_042888885.1. Taxonomy (NCBI): domain Bacteria; kingdom Bacillati; phylum Actinomycetota; class Actinomycetes; order Kitasatosporales; family Streptomycetaceae; genus Streptomyces; species Streptomyces sp. NPDC002742. Next base: position 41,812 of record NZ_JBIAQF010000005.1, on the reverse strand, counting down.
TCACCTGGACGGCCGACTCCCATGTCTGGCAACTCGAATGCGACCATGAATACGTCATCGCCAAGCAACCGCAGCAGGTCCCGCCACCGCCGACGCCGGGGGACGCCGCGGCGTGGGCCGCGTCCCAGCGCGCGGTGCACGGGCGCACCACCGATCTGCGGATCTCGGTGCAGGGACGAGGCTCCGCCTCCGTAGTCCTGGAGGCACTGCATGTGCGCGTGGTCAACCGCACCACCCCCGCCGCCGGCCGGGGCATCGCCTACTCCATGTACGAAGGCTGCGGCGCCGTTCTCACTCCCCGCTACTTCTCCGTGAACCTCGACGAGCGCCGACCCCTGGCCCGGTCGATGCCCGGCGACGATTCGGACAGGCCGATCCCCGCGCTGGATTTCCCCTACCGGGTGTCCCTGCAGGAGCCGGAGGTGCTGCAGGTCTCCGCGCGCACCGAGTCCTGCACCTGTGACTGGTACCTCGACCTCGAATGGTCCTCACAGGGCCGGACCGGAACGGTGCGCATCGACGACCACGGCCGCCCGTTCCGCACCACCAGCATCAAGGGGCTACCGCTCTACTGGTACCGCAACCCCGCCGGCTGGGTCCCCATGACCGCCGCCTACGACGAGGCGGAAACCGGCGACTGACGAAGCGACAGACCGCCCAGCCCGTCCGGTATCAGGACTGCCCGGCGTCTCGGGGACGGGCCTCCGGCACGGATTCGACAGGTGGCCACAGGTGGCCACAGGTGGCGACAGGCCCTGCTGCTCCCGGGCGACTCGAACGAGGCAGGCTTCTCGTCGGGCGACATGGAAGTGGCGGTGGTCGGTGACACCTCGTGTGTCAGGGCTGATCTCGTCGCAGCTGTACGTGCGTCCCCGCGCCGTGCGCGTCCGTGACGTCGACGGTGATGCTCCGCCACTCCTCGGCGTCTTCCTCCGGGACTTCCCCCACCTGGTACTCGGCCTCCGCCAGGAGCTCCTCGGTCACCCGTACGCCTGTCAGCCGCTCTGCCAGCGCCAGGACCGCTGCCTTCCTGTCGACATCGGGATCTTCGTCCCCCGACGGGTTGAGGCCGACCTCCGTCATCAGGCCGTTCAGCTCATCGGGAGTGCTGCCGGTCCTGTTCGAGGGCCACTCGAAAGTCGTCCGCAACTCGCCGTCTTCGTACCAGTGGAAGAAGTGCATGGGCTTCCCGCCGTTGCTCGAATGCGAGACAGCACGCGTCCCCGCGGAGAGTGCCTCCATGGGGCGCGTTCCCAGATCGCCTCCGAACTCCAGAGCGAGAGTCCAGTCCCCTCCCTCGCCCTGCGCGGTGAACGCTCCCGCGAGGAAGGCTTCGGGCCACTCCTCGTACCCGTCCAAGAACTCCTGCTCTGCTGCGATGAACCCACTGAGGCCCTGACACACGCCTCGCGGCTCGGCCCCCACGATCCGGAACAACTCCGAGGGCGAGACTCCCCGGACCAGCGTCAGGGTGTACCCGACCTCCAATCCGTAGGCGAACAGCGAGGACGAGGAACGTATCCAGCCGTAATCGGCTGCGGTCGCGAGAGTCATGCGGCCCATCCTGCCAACGCCCACTGACACTTGGGCCGCGCTGTTTCCGAACGCCCAGGGGCGTCCTTCGGACCGGGTGACGGCGCCTGACCCTCTGACGTCGCCCGACACCTCTGCCGACGGTTGACCGGGATCTCGTGGACGATCTCGCAGTGGGCCGCGGGCGCAACGTTGCCTGCCGTCTCCCGGGGGCGCCCCTGGTGCACAGCGTGGCTGACCGCTCGTCCGACAGCCCCGCCTTACGCGGATCTCATCCGCTCCCGCGGGTCCTTGGAACTCCCTCCCTGCAGGCGTCGTGCCAGGAAGTTGCCGGAGGACGGCAGAGTTCAGCGAGTTGTTGCTGCCGGGGAGTGCCCGGTCTGCGGCGACAACCGAATGGCTACCGTTGCCTGGGCGGTCTTCGGCGATCAGCGCTGGGACGCGGGTCGTGATGAGCGGCGGTCTGTGGCGAGTACGGGGGTGACCATGGTCTACCTGGTGATGACTGCGATAGCGGTCGTGTGCATCGTGGCGGCCGCGGCAGTCGTGCTGGTGCGCCGCGATCGGCGCCGGATGGCTGCCAGTCCAGAAGCGCGGCGAATCGAAACGGCGGCGACGAGAGGCCTTCGTGATGCGCGCCGGCAGGCTCACGCCTATGAGCATTTCAGCGATGCCAGTGGCAGCATCAGTGCCCTGCGGGATCGTGACTCCCGTTCGTAAGGCCATCAACGTGCCACCCTCCCCCTCACCTCTCCCACCACCTCCTGCCGGACGTGAAACGTCACCTCGACGGCTTCGCGGGGGCTGGCCGTGACGGTCGCGTCTTCCTCGGTCCGCAGGATGGTCGGCTGCGGCGGAGCGACTTCCGGGATGACTGGATCAGAGCGCGGGCCAAGGCGCACATCACGGCAGACGTGCACTTCCACGATCCCCGACACACGGGAAACAGACTCGCCGCGGCCGGCGCGAGCTGCGCGAGCTGCGCGAGCTGATGACCAGGATGGGCCACAGCACGCCGCGGGCGGCACTGATCTATCAGCACGTGGTGAGCGGTCGGGACCGTGAGATCGCTGATCGGCTCGGCTCGATGATCCGCAAGACGCGGGGTGATGCGGACTCCGAGCGATACGGTGCTGTCATGTCACGATCAGGCGAAACCGGATCAGAGTTGTCTCCCGTCACCGCGGACGACGTCGACCTTGCTGTGCGGCTCGCCGTGGGCGTCCTTCGGGAGGCACCCGCGGCGGGGTGGGGCGGTAAGGCCGGTTCGCTGGAGTGGGACTGCTGGGAGACCGTCGAGCACCTCGCCGACGATCTGTTCTACTACGCCGTGCAGATGGGGCCGCAGAGCCCGCCGCTGGACACCCATGTGCCTTTCGCGTTGAGCCGGAAGAGGCCGGACGGACCCGCGAACTTCCTTTTCGTGGACCGTGATGCGGGTCCGGCCGGCCTGGTGCAGGCGCTGGAGGCGAGCGGCGCGCTGCTGGTCGCCATGGTGCGCACCACGCCGCCCAGGGTCCGCGCCCACCACGCCGCCGGAGTGTCGGACCCCGAGGGCTTCGCGGCGATGGGGGTGGTGGAGGCGCTGGTACACATGCACGATCTGGCGGAAGGCTTCGGGCTTGCCTGGACCCCGCCCTCCGCTCTCTGCTCGCGCGTGCTCGCCCGCCTGTTTCCAGAGGCTCCGGGCGGCGCGGATCCCTGGCCCACCCTGCTGTGGGCCACCGGGCGCGCCGAACTGCCGGGGCACCCTCGTGTCACTACGTGGCGCTGGGACAGCACACCCCGGTCATAGGAGCGGATCGGCTTCAGTCTCCGCCACGCGGATGATCGTGCCCTTACCGCGGCGAGAGCGCACCGGGCCACCAGTCCCGACCAGCAATCCGGCGAACCCATGCGGTCACGGCACTGGCGGACCTTGTGGCACGAGTGTGGCACGGCCGTGATCATGAGAAAGGGCCAGTTCGAGAGGATCAAGCCTCTGAACTGGCCCTTAGTTGTGTGCCCCCGGCAGGATTCGAACCTGCGACACCCGCTTTAGGAGAGCGGTGCTCTATCCCCTGAGCTACGAAGGCGGGGATCTGTCGGAAAGCGTGTCTGAAAGTCTGCCGGGATGGGCGGACCGCTCAGGCTTGCTTGGCGACAGGTCGTGATGGCAGCCCGTGAGGGCGTAGCCACCGCGGTCAGTGTAGCGGGTGGCGCCTGATCCGAGGGCGGAGAGATGTGCGCACCGGCTCAGGCGGCGAGCGCGTGGGTGATCTTGGCTCGGGCGACGGAGTTGCTCAGCCAGGCGTAGCCGATGTAGATCAGCCGGGCCGCGTCTGCCCCGTAGGCAGGGACTCTCTTGTGGGGGTAGCTCTGGTCGAAGCGGGAGTGCTGGAACTCGCTGTCCTGGCGGAATCCCTTGAGGCGGCGGCCGGCATGGGTGTCTGGCGATATCTGCCGCAGGTGCTCGGTGCGGTTGAAGTGTTGCCGCCTGGTCGAGGGGGCGATCTCCTGGTCCTCCGGGGTCTCGTCGACTCGGATGCGCAGGGTGTGGTTCTTCATCTGACAGGGGATGGTCAGCCGGTGGTAGAAGCGGGTCCGCTTCGAATCGCGGCTCTCCAGTTCTTCCGGCGGGGCGCGGTTGCGCCCCACGCAGGCCACTTGGGTGGAGTCGAAAACCGGCCATACTTTGCCGGACGGGCACAGGCCGCACTCCACCTCCTGGGCACAGGAAGCGCACAGAAAATCCATGCGCCGCCGGGTGACCGGGACCCCGACCGCGGACCGTTGGGCGGCAGGAGGTTTCACGCCAGCGCCCTCACGGGCGTATCGAATCTCTGTGCGGATCCTGGTATGTCTGCATAAGGTGGCGCCGCGTATGACGCGGAACCTGACCCGTTCCGCGTTCGCGCACGTCATTCAGCGACCGGGGGAACACTGTCGCTCACGGGGATGAGTTGCGTCGCCATGCCGTCGTACCGGCGCGGCGCATGTATCGATGCGGTTGGTCCAGCGTGCTCCTGAGCACCCCTCAGGAGCAGCTCGCCGCTCTCCGCTGTTCGGCCGCTCCTCGGGCTCGTACCCCCCAGTGAACGCAGAAAGGGATGCCTTCTTGCACCCCAGACCATGGTTCCGGCTGCCCGCAGCACGAAGATCGCGAAAGCTCACCTCCGCCGTCACCTCGGCAGCCGCGCTGGCCGTTCTGGCCGCTCTCGCGGTGCAGCCCGGCTCGATCAGGCCGAACACCGAGCCGGTGGCCGACTCCTACCCCTGGTACGACGACACCGCCGCCGAGCAACTGCGCCAGGACCAGTGCCTGATGGCCGACGTACTGCGCCTGGGCGGCCCGTTGATGGCCGCGACCGCGCAGGACGGCCTCAACCAGACGCCGGACAAGCTCCACGTCCTGGCCGACCGCAAGAACTGGGAACGGACACCGCTTGCCGTCGCGTACAACAACGACCGCGACGCGGCGGGCAAGGAGATGGACGCACTCTCCGCTCAGCGCGACGGGTGGAAGAAACCTCTGGACGGTCTTGCGACGCCCGGCGGATTCACCGACACCGACTTCCACTGGCCGCCCGACGGCGACAAGAGCTTCTACTCCCAGACCGGTCTGTCCGCCTGGGTCGCCGACCGGTTCTGGAAGACCGACTCCGACTTCTACGACGACGCCACCCCGAAGGCCGACGACAAGACCCTCAAGGCCGTCGACCAGGTGGGCGACCCCCTCTACGGGAAGGACCCCGATCCCACCGGGACGACGCAGGCGGAGTGGAATCGCGCGCTCGCCGAGCGCAGCGCCTTTGAGTGGATGCACGGGGGGCCCGCGACGAACGCCGGCGCGGACGACTCCCGTCTCTTCCTGTCCTCCGGTGGCTTCCCGCACAGCGCGCCGCAGCCGGGCACGCCGGAGTACCGCATCGCCGTCGAGGACGTGAAGTCCCGCTTCGCCGCGTGTGGTTGGCGGGATCCGGTCGACCCGGACGGCGTGCTGGGTGACATCACCTCCACGGCGGCCGGCGAGTGGCAGCAGGAGGTCGCTTCGCAGGCCGCTCAGCGCAACCAGATCCTGGGCGCGAACAAGGACGCGGTCAACGCCCTTTCCAAGGGTGCGAAGGCTTTGAGTGACATGCTGGGCCAGTCCTGGGACGCCGACCGTCTCACCCGGTGGCAGGACTACTGGATGCCGGGCGGTCTGGGCTGGGTGGGCGACAGCCCCACCGTCATCGAGGTGCACGCCGCGAAGGACAAGTGCCTCGACGTCCAGGGCGGCAAGAAGGACAACGGCACACCGGTCCAGGTCTATACGTGCAACGGCTCCGCGGCGCAGAAGTGGGTGCTGTTGGGCAGCGAGGACAAGCTGCACCTGCAGAACGTCAACTCGCTCAAGTGCATGGACGTGGCCGGGAACAACACGGCGAACGGCACGACAATCCAGATCTCGTCGTGCAAGGACTCCACGTCGCAGACCTGGGCGTCCGAACTGCGCGGCGCCACCAGCCTGAAGAGTGTCGGTACGGGCAAATGCCTGGACCTGCACACCTTCGACAACGGCAACGACGCCAAGCTCTACACCTGCAACGACACCCCTGCGCAGCAGTTCGACATCAAGCCGTCCGGCCACAACGGCACCGGACAGCTGGACTACCCGGACAAGGCGCAGTTCACCAAGGCGACGGCGGGTATCGCCGCCGCGCAGGCCGCCGCGAAGAAGCAACTGGCTGTCCTGAAGGCGCAGCTCGCTGCCGCGCAGAAGGCCTCGACCACCTCGGACACGGCGGTCCAGGCCGCCTACGGCATCGCCGACACCAGCGGCGCGCCGCGTGGCCGCGGTCTGCTGGTCGGGCAGCAGAAGGACCAGGTCACGCAGGGTGCCGCCGCCGCGCTGACGGCGCTGGAGAAGGCCGGTGAGACCGCCGAGGCGGCCACCCGCGCCTCCGCCGGGGACAGCGCGACCATCGCGCAGCGGGCGCTGGCGCAGGCCGCCCAGTCGAAGGCGGAGTTCCGCAAGAAGGCCGCTGAGACGGCCGAGCTGCAGGCGAAGGCCGCCGCCGACGCCGCGAAGGCGCACCGGGACAACGCCAAGAAGGACAAGGAGACCGCGCAGGCCAAGCTCACCGACGCGCTGACGGCCGAGGGCGACGCCAAGGCGGACGCCGCCGACGCGCACGCCAAGCGGCTGGCGGCGGAGGCCGAGGAGAAGACGGCCAAGGCGCAGAAGGAGACGGCCGCCGTCAAGCGGTCCGAGGCTGCCGAGCACCGCAAGAACGCCGAGTCCGAGGCGACGAAGGCGAAGGACGCCAAGGACAAGGCGGAAGCCTCCGAGAAGACCGCCGGGGACCGGCGCGACGACGCGGTCAAGGCGAAGGACCACGCCAAGTCCCTGCGCGACGACGCCTGGGACGCCGAGCAGAAGGCCGACGCGACCCGCGCCAAGGCCGACGCCAAGGAGGCGTACGCCGACTCCCTGGACGCCGGTGACGCGGCGACCGCCGCCCGCGCCGCCGCGAACGACGCCGACAAGGCGGCCGACGACGCCGAAACGGCAGCGACCAAGGCGCGCTCCGAGGCCGACGCCGCCACCCGGGCGGCAGCCGACGCGGACGCCGCGGCCACCCGCGCCGAGGCCGCCGCCAAAAGCGCCCGCTCCGACTCCGACGCCGCCCAGGCCGACAAACTGAAGGCAGACGCCGCCGTCAAGACCGCCACCAGCGCGGTCGCCGACGCCATCAAGGCCTCCCAGGACGCCTCCACCGAGGCCAAGGACGCGGTCAAACTCGCCGACGAAGCCGAACAGCACGCCAAGGACGCCAAAACCCAGGCCAATGGTGCCAACACGGAGGCGGCCAAGGCACTCGCAGCCGCAGCGAAGGCCGCCGGCTACGCCCACGTCACCGCCCAGGCCGCAGTCGACGCCGGCGCAGCCGCCAAACAGGTCGCCGACCCGGCCAACGACGCCATCCAGCTCGGCTCCGCCTACGCCGACACCGACTCCGCCGCCGGCCTGGTCGTCCTGACCGGACAGGGCTCGAAGACGATCGCCGACCAGCAGCAGGCCGTCGCCGACGCCCACGCCACCAACGCCGCGGCCGAGGCCCGGGCGGCCAAGAACCTCGCCGACCAGGCCAAGGGCGACTCCAAGGAGGCCTACCAGCACGCGGCCAACGCCGCCGGATACGCGTCGGACGCCCGCACGTACGCGAAGGACGCCCTCGGCTACGCCGCCGACGCAGCCAAGGCCGCAGCGGCAGCCTCAGCCTCCCTGGCCCGCACCATCGACTACGACAACCAGGCCACCACCGACGCCTCCGCCGCCGACAAGGCGGCCGGCAACGCCGAGGGCTACGCCAAGGACGCCCGCGACAGCGCCGACGCCGCCGAACTCGACGCCGCAGCCGCCCGCACCGCCGCCACCCAGGCCGAACAGGACGCCAAGGACGCCCGAGCCGCCGCCACCCGCGCCGACACCGCCGCCACCGAAGCCGAACAGGCCGCCAAAGACGCCGACAAATACGCCAAGGAAGCCCAAGAAGCAGCCGACAGAGCCGAGAAGGCGGAGAAGGCCAAGCAGATCAACACCGGAACCGTCCCTGACGGGAACGGCGGCACGATCGGCAAGATGTTCTACGTCGTCGACCACGTCCAGAAGGTCGGCGAGCCGGAGGTCACCAAGAAGTCGGACGGCTGCGACGGCTTCATCGACAAGCTCTTCTACAACGGCGACTGCACGATCACCGTGAAGATCCGGTACATCCAGTTCCTCGACCTCTACATGTGCACCGCGGAGGACCTGGATCCGCAGAAGTACAAATGCCCCTCCGAAGCGACGCTGTACCTGGGCAAGACCCAGACCAAGGAACAGTCGCAGACGGTCACGCGCACCATCACGATGGAGGAGTACCAGAGGGGCGTCGACCCCGTCGACATCCTCTTCGGCAGCTGGATCAAGTGCGCCGAGAAATTCAGCTCCGGTTTCCAGTCCGGCAGCTGGACCGGATGCGCCTGGGCGGGCCTGGACGTCGCGAGCCTGTTCGCGGGCAAGATCCTCGCGCCCCTCGCCAAGGCGTTGCGCGCCGTGGACGCCTCACTCGCCACCGGCGTCGGCATCCGGGACGCGTTCAACGCCCTGAGGGCCCTGGACGAGCTCGACCCGGCGGCCCTCAACCGCATCGAGAAGACGGCCAGCCTCTACGAGGATATCGCCGCCTCCTGCCGGGTCGACAGCTTCCCCGGCAGGACACGGGTGCTGATGGCGGACGGCAGCCTCAAGGCGATCAGTACGGTGCGGCCCGGCGACCGGGTGCTGGCCGCTGATCCGGAGAGCGGCGCGCAGCGTCCTCAGGCGATCAGCGCCACCTTCGCGCACGACACGGACCACTTGGTGCGGATCGTCCTCGCCGGCGGCAGCAGCATCACCAGCACCCCTGGTCACCGTGTCTATGTCGTCGGTCTCGGCTGGACCCACGTGAACGAGTTGCACCAGGGCGACCGGCTGCGCTCACCCGACGGTGAGACGCACTCCGTCACCGCTCTGCGGGACCTGACCGATACGGCACCGCGCCAGGTGTACGACCTGACCGTCGACGGACTGCACACGTTCTACGTGCGCTCCGAAGGGCAGCACGCCGCTGACCTGCTGGTCCACAACTGCGTGAACCTCGCCGATGAGACGGCCTACCCGGAATCGGGGGCGCACACGCTCTCGAAGCACGTCGACCGGAACGCCAGGCAGGCTATTGCCGACGCTCAGGCGAACGAGCGCAACGGCTTGGCCCCGATCAGCACGGTGTGGACCAACGCCGAGATCGCCCAGCAGGCCGTCGACCGGGTCGTCTCCCAGTACTTCTTCCCCAACGGCACGCGGAGGGCGGACAGTTTCAAGGCGCTGGACAACTTCCTGAACAAGCGGGGACAGTGGCGCGACAAGGCCGAGTTCCCGATCACAGGCAAGTGGGATAAGTACGCTTCGCTGGGCACCGTGTACAAGGCGAGCGGCCCCGCGGAGGCCGCGGGCAACGAGGTTCGGGTGGTCCTCAAGCGACTGCCGGGCAAGAAGAAGCACGAAGGCTTCATCGTGTACACGTCGTATCCGTTGCCCAAGTGACAGGCGCCCCGACGGGCACCGAGGCACATGACATGAACGGCTGACCGACATCCACCCCGGGTGGGCCCGCCCCGAATGGGACGGGCCCACCCGACGACGTTCTCTAGGAGCAGGACACCACCATGGCGAGACAGCGTGAGCAGTACGGCCGGTTCTACGAGGGCGACTTCGGCCTCAGCGCACTCGCCGGCAAACTGTCGGCGGCGACAGGCTCCCCCGACGAGGCACGGTCACTGCGCCTCGCGTCCGAAGTGGCCGCCGTCTGCGAGGGCGAGGGCGCGGTCGAACTGGGCGTGGACGCGCGCTGTCTCCTGGACTCCCCTCTGCCCGACGAGGTCATCCGCACAGCGTGGCTCGCGGCCACGCACGGGCGCTTCGATCCCGCTGCGTACGAGTCGGGCGTCCGAGGCTGGCTGCACCGCCTCGCGGAACAATGGCCGGGCCTCGGGCGGGAGCGGGCTCCCGGACACTGGCTCGCCCGGCCGAGCATCACGGAGGACGAACTGCGCGAGGCAGTTGTCGCGGAGATCCGCGCATCGGCGGGCTCGCTGGACCGCGCCGTCGCCGGGACCGGCCCCGCCGCCCTGTCACCCGGCACGGTCGCGGAATCCCTGGAGGCGATCGTCCGAGAAGGCGACGGCGACCTCGGGCTCAGGCTCCTCCTGCGCGTGCTGAAGGCATACGGCGTACCGGTCGGCAAGGAGCAGTACGACCGTCTCATGGCGTTGGACACCGCGCTCGGCTGGCCCGGGCCCCTGGTGTACGACGGCCTCGACGTCCTGTGGCCTCCCATCGACACCGCGCGCCGCGACGCCTCGGGCGACTTCGGTCTCTCGGCACTCGCGCCCTGGTTCGAAGGAGCCTGGCAGGAGGACCCCCCGCGCGAACGTGTCCGACAGGCCGCGGCCGCCGACGACAGTGCCCAGACTCCGGGCTCGGCGGCGGCCCTGCTGCTCGCCGACGCCCGCCGCCTGCGCGACTCCTCGCTGTCCTCCGAGACGATCAGTGTGCTCTGGCTGTCCGTCTCGGGCCGGGGCTACAACATCGACCTCCTCGGCATCGACGCGCGGGACTGGCTCCGGCAGATCGAGGACGTGTGCGAAGAGCGCCTGAGTGACGTCGCCCCCGAGTACCGCCACGCCCCACCACCTGTCCGGACTGATCTCCGGGACGCCGTACTGCGGGTGGTGCGGGAAGCGAAACCGCTCCTGCCGGAGGTGGAGATCAGCCCGCACTGGGAAGCGATTCCCGGCGAGAGGGCCCGGCACGCCATCGGGGAAGTCGTCACCGACGTGGACGCGGACCTCGGATTCCGTCTGTTGCTGCGGTTGCTCGCCGTGGCGTCCGTGCCTCTCTCCCAGGAGCAGTACAGTCACTACCAGGAACTCGGCAGCCGGTTCGGCTATGGCGAGCACCACGTCACCGGGGAGCTGTGGCAGTCCGTGGAACACGCCTGACCGGCGGGCGGTCCGCGCCCACATGACGCACCCCCACCCCGTTCGAACTCCGTTGACAACGTCACGGCTGAGCGCGGCGGAGAAGATCCCGTCGGATTCGCCTTCGAAGGCGAAGACCGCAGCGTCATCTGGACCACTCGCCCGCAGTCGTAGGCGGATGCTGAGACAGCCTCAACGAGTGGCGCCCCGCCATCACACGCCATCGGGGCGCTGCTCGGCGGAGGGCGGCGGGACCCAGACCTACGCGGTGCTCGCCGTGCTCTAGGAGGCACGGTTCTTGGAGGAGGCCAGGGTACGGGCGGCGGCATCGATTGTGCTCGCCTCTGCACTCAGGCACCCGAATAGGGCCCGGTCAGGGACTTCCGTCAGTGTCCCCGAGACATTCGGCCTCATGCCGACCCCGAAGGGGGGCAGCTGAGGTGACTCGGAGTGCTCGGGGCCAGGAAGGGTGCTACATGAAGTGAGGAGACGGAACGCGATGCCACGTTTCACGGAATTCGATTTCGGTGTGTCGACGGTGATGGGTCTCTTCCATCAAGACTGGATCTACGACGGGGACACGGCTGCCGACGTCGTCGCCAAGCAGCTCTCGGCGTTGGTCGACGACGAGGAGGTCCTGGCGATACGCCGCGACGCGCGGACTCTCGGCAACCTGCCTTCGCCGACGCTGGAGGTGTTGTGGGAGGCCGGATCGCAGTACTTTCCGGCCTTCGAGCGCGTGGGGGGAGGAGCCGAGTGGACGCGGACGGTCGTCGCCCTGTGCGACGCGCGACTCTCGGAGAGCTCGGATGTACCCCCGCTCGCGGGGGCGGACGTCGAGGACGGCGTGGACTGCCTCGACGCGGTCGTAGCCGAGATCGAGGCCACGCAGTTCCTGGAGGCCGAGGTACGCGCGGCGCTCACCGACTGCGCGAACCGCTGCACCCCGGAGGTGGCGTTCCGAGTGCTGCTGAGAGTAATGAGATGCGCCTCTGATCACCCCACGCTGTCCCCCGAGCAGTACACGAGGCTGGAGGCCATCGGAGCGGACCTCCGGTACGGCGAGTTCGTCGTGGACTCCGTCAGGTACCTGGCCGAACAGCAATAGCGGCACGGACGGCGTTCCTCTCCAGGACCACATCGGAGAGGAACGCCGTCCCGGGACGTACTCGTCCACAACTGCCTGAACCTGGTGATGGACGAGAGGCACCATGCCGACCCTGAAGGGGGCAGCTGAAGCAACTCGGGGTGCTCGGGGCGAGGGCAGGCCTCGGGACAAGAGGGTGATCCGGGTGGGGAGTCCTGGTGTTTTTCGCTCACGACGGGCGGTCCGCCGGCCGGTCGGTGCGCACAAGCCGGCGCGTTTTGAAAACCAGGGTGGGCCGTTTGGTGGCTGCCCGCGCTAAGGCGCTGACCTGGGCCTCAAGGGTTTTCGACGCATCCCACGAAGGCGACGAAGGCGCGAAGGCGGGGATCTGTCGGAAAGCGTGTCTGAAAGTCTGCCGAGATCGGCGGACCGCTCAGGCTTGCTTGGCGACAGGTCGTGATGGCAGCCCGTGAGGGCGCAGCCACCGCGGTCGGTGTAGCGGGTGGTGCTTGATCCGAGGGCGGAGGGATGTGCGCACCGGCTCAGGCGGCGAGCGCGTGGGTGATCTTGGCTCGGGCGCGGGATGAGCGTGGTGGTCCGGGTGAGCAGGCTGGTTCTGGGGCGGGTGGGCGGTCATGTCGTCGGGAGGTCGGACAGGGCCGGGCGGGTCAGGTGGAGCATGCGGGTCAGCCACTGGTCTCCTGTTTCGCCCGGGGAGTGGGGCGCGAGGTGGGGGCCGGAAGCGCGTTGCGGGTGGGGGAGCGGCGGGAGGCTGGGGGAGGCAGGGTCGGTGGGGAGACGGGGCAGGGTCGTGGTGCCGGTGATCATGGACAGCATCAGGACGGCGGCCGCGCGGACATCGACGTCGGGGAGCAGTGAACCGTCGCTCCGTGCACGGCTCAGGGTTCTGTGCAGGGCGCCGAGCCAGTTGAGGTGACAGTGGAGTGACGGGTCGCCGGGGGTCCTGATCTCCTGGGTCAGCCGCGCGCCCGCGCGGACGATCATGTCGGTTTCCAGGAGCCCTACGAGGGTGTGGGCCATGGCGGTGGCGATCTCGAAGGCGGGGGTCTCGCGCCGCGCCACTTTCACGAGTGCGGCGCCCGACGTGACGCAGGCCTCCGCCTGTACGGCGCGGGCGAGATCGGACTTGGCCGCGAAGTGGAAGAACAGGGCGCCCTTGGTCACCTGCGCGCGCTCGCTGATCGCGGACAGGGTGGCACGTTCGTACCCGGCCTGGTCGAACACGGTCGACGCGGCCCGGATCAGGTTGCGCCTGGTTCGCTCGGACCTCTCCTGCTTCACCACGACGCGACCACCCGGACGCTCCTTGTCGTTCGGCTGCTGTTCGTCCTGCCGCAAGCGACGCTAGGAACCTGCTTTTGGATCTGTCAACGGGGCCGGGTCGCGCAGATCATCTTCACGCCATGGCGGTAATTCCCCTACGGGAAGCGATTGTTGGAGGAGCGGAGGAGCGGAGGAGGGGCCGGGTGGCCGGGTCCAAGGAGCGGCGAGGTCGCTCGGGCGTCCTGCGCTCGGTGGCTCCGGCGTTTCTCTCAGCTCAACTGCACTCGGCCGAAGCGGCCCGCGATGTGCAGGTCCGCCTCGATGCGGGTCGCCGTCGCGTGGAGTTCGGGCAGTACGTCACTGACGCACGCCTCGGCGGTACGGCGACTGCTGTGCATGGCGACGTTCACCGCGGCCACGGCCCGTCCGCCGCGGTCGCGCACGGGGACGGCGATGGACCGCAGTCCCTGCTCCAACTCCTCCTCGACCATGGCGTATCCAGCCTTCCGCACCCGGTCCAGTTCTGCCCTGAACCGATCCGGATCCGTGATGGTCCGCGGGGTCGATGAGGTCAAAGGGGTCGGTGGGGTCAGTGGGTGCAACCGCTCCGGCAGTCCGCCGGTCAGTACCTCCGTCACGCGAGCCTCCGGGAGATCGGCCAGGATCACTCGGCCCAGAGAGGTGGCGTACGCGGGCAGCCGGGTGCCGACGGTGACGTTGACGTTCATGATGCGGCGGGTGGAGACGCGCCCGGTGTACTGGATCTCGTCGCCGGTCAGCACCGCGAGCGACACCGAGTCCTGCAGTCGCCGGGAGAGTTCGGCCAGATGCGGGGCCGCGATCTCGGGAAGCGAGGTCCGTGAGAGTGGCGGGAAGCCGAGGCCCAGGACGCGCGGGGTGAGCCGGAAGACGCGGTCGTGCGTGGTGACGTATCCGAGGTGTTCCAGCGTGATCAGGGCGCGGCGGGCGGTCGCGCGGGCGAGTCCGGTCGCCTGCGCGACCGCGGTGAGGGTCAGTTCGGCCCGGCCCTCACCGAAGGCGGTGATCACGGTCAGTCCGCGGGCCAGTGATTCGACGAACTCGCGCCCCAGTTCCTGCTTGGAGGCGCTTGTCCAGTCGGCGAGTCCGGAAGGGGAAGGAGGCGTGACGTTCCCCGCCGCCCACGCGTCGACTCGTGCGCCGCTCTTCCCGGGCGGCGTGGTCCGCTCCGGCGTCGGCTCCCGGTCCAGGGCCAACGCCCGTTCCATCTCGGCCACTGCCGTCCGCAGGCGCGGCAGCAGCGTGTCCCGTAGGCCGGCGGCGCTGTGCCGGCTCGTGTGGCTCACCACGTTCACCACGCAGGCGATCCGCCCCGCCTCCCGTACGGGCATCGACACGGCGACAAGGCCCGGTTCGATCAGCTGGTCGTCCAACGCCCAGCCCAACCCGCCCGCTTCTACCGCCCGCTGTTCGAAGTCATCCCCTACGGTGGGGAGTTGGGCGGCCGGGCGTGTGGTGACGTCCGTGCTCCCCTCGTACGGTCTGCTCCGTGCCGGTACGGCGGGGAAGCCGCGGTCCTCCGGGTCCGCCGTGCGGCGCTCCCGCCATTGTGTCCACTCCTGTTCGCTCCATTCGGAAGCGAACAGGGGGCCCGGGGCGGTGCGTTCGGCGGGGAGCAGGTCGCCGATGCGGAAGCTCAGGGACATCGCGCGGCGCCGGGTCGCCTGATGGATGAAGCGGACGCCGTCCCGGTCGCCGACGGCCAGGGACACGGACTCGTCGAGTTCGTCGGCGAGCGCGTCCGCGTGTGCGTCCAGGAGACGGGGCAGGCGGAGTGCGGCGAGGTAGGCGTTGCCGAGTTCCATAAGGCGGGGGGCCAGTACGGCGTCCCGCCCGTCGAGGCGTACGTATCCCATGCGGGCGAGGGTCGCCGTGATCCGGTCGACGGTGGACCGCGCCAGCCCGGTGGCCCGTTCGAGTCCGCTCAGACTGGACATCCCGTCCGCCTCGGTGAGCCGTCGGATTACGGCGATGCCACGGATGAGCGGCGTGACCGCCTCGTCGGGCACCTCGGCCCCCGCGGTGCCCTCGGCCCCCGCGGTGCCGGCAGTCCGCATGGTGCCGGCAGTCCCCACAGCCCGCGCAGTTCCGGCAGTCCCCGCAGCCCCGGGCCCGGAGACGGTCGTCCCGGCCCCTTGGTCTGCCGCGGCCCCTTGGCCCGCCCCGGATTCGGTGGCCGGCACTGCCTTGCCCGACCCCGTTGCGGGCCCGGCCTGCGAGGGCTTGCCGTTCGGGGGCGTGACGTTCGACGACTTGATGTTCGACGGTGTGGGGCTCGACGACATAGGGCTCGATGGCATGGGCTCTCCGATGCGGCTCTCAGAAGAGTCACCGTTTGGCGCGTCTCAGATGAGCCACCGTGTGGCGGATCTCAGAAGAGCCACGGTAGTGCTTGCCCGGCTGCGGATGCGGGTCGGCCGTTTCCCGGCACGGGCGCCGGCCTGCCGCGCGAGCCCCTGCCAGTCCGGTTGTCCGTCCGGTTGTCCGTCCGATTGACTGTCCGGTTTCGTATGGCTTCCGATGAGCCTGCCTGCCTGCCTGCCTGCCTGCCTGCCTGCCTGCCTGCCTGCCTGCCTGCCTGGCTGGCTGGGTGGCTGCCTGCCGGTCGCCCGGCGGATCGTCCGGCGGTCAGCGGCGCGTCACGTACACCCGATACTTCCCCGCTGCGTCCGCCGACGCGACCTGGACGGTGAGCCCGGCCTTCGCGTCCTTGAAGGTCTCACCGGGGGAGAAGGGCGCGTCGGAGAGTTCGGCCTGGACGTTCGGGGAACGGGTGCAGCCGCCGCTGTCGCGGTGGGAGTCGTACACCGTGACGGGTCCGTTCCCGGTGTCGACGTCCGCGTCGACCTTGTAGACGAGGACGCCGGGATGGCAGACCGCGGAGTCGTTGCCCGCACGGGTGCGCAGTTCCAGGACGTACCCGCTCCGGGCGCTGGTGGGTATGACGACCAGCTTGGCGCCGCCGCGCAGGGCCAGCGGGGTCAGCCTGTACTCGCTGGTGCCGCGCGCCGCCGCGCAGCTGACCTGGGAGGCGTCGAGCCAGCCGAGTTTCCACTTGTGCCAGCCCAGGAGGTCGTTGTCTGCCCCCCAGTCCTCGCTCATGATGTCCCAGTGCCCGACCGCGCCGCCGCCGTCCTGGGTGTACAGGTCGGGCAGGCCGAAGGTGTGGCCGTTCTCGTGCGGAAGTACCCGGTATCCGGTGTCGGAGTAGGAGCCCGAGCCGTCGTCCTGGCGGCTGTAGACGAAGGACGCGTTGGCGACCGGGACGCCGTCGGCGACCGGTGCCTCGGCGTTGCCGGCGAAGGTCACGGACAGCACGGTGTCCAGCGCGGAGGGCCCGGCATTCGGAGTGACCAGGACGTTCAGGATGTCGTACGAGCGGAAGTCGACCTCGGGATCGGCCGCGGTCACGATGTCCTGGACCAGTTCGCGGTACCCGGGGTCGAACGGCGCGCCGCGTTCTATGCCGTACGCCTTGAAGGACTTGGGCATACGCAGCCAGTGCCGGACGGGGGCTTCGGGGCGGTAGTCGAGGCGGCCGTAGGAGGCTGTGCGGAACCATTCCTGCGTCTTCGGGAAGAACTCGTCGTACCGGTCGAGAGCGCTGCCCTTGCCGGGCGCGTCGGAGAAGTCGACCATCAGGGTCAGGGCCCGGAGCGTGCCGGTGGAGCGGGCGTAACCGGGTGGGGTCGGGATGCCTTCCCCCATCTGGACACCGGACGGGCCGTTGATCATGCAGGGGCCGAGCGCCGTGGAGCGAGCCAGCGCGGTGGAGCCCGCCGTGGCGGAGCCGACCGTCAGGTGTCCGCTGCCGGCGGAGGTACTGACCGCCAGCGTCAGCACGGTCACCGTGACGAGCGCGGCCGCACGGCGCGGGCGTATCCGGCGGCTGGACGGCTGCATGCGGGGGCCCTTCGCTCCACGGCAGCCACCGGTCTCCGACTGCACTCTCTCGATCACCCTGAGTCGCCGACGCGCCGGGCGCGCGCTGGATGGGCCCGATCGGGTTCATCTCCGGGAGGGCCTGAAACGGTTTCCTCCCGGGAGGGCACAGCGGGGTCGCGAGGCCTCCCTGGAAGCCGGCGGGAGGCCGACCGGACGGGAGGCGGGGAGGGCGAACGGGAGCCGAGGAAGGCCGGGTTGGAAGCGGGGGAGGGTCGGCGAGGGGCGGGGAAAGTCGGGGGCGGTCGGGTGGATCCGGGGTGCGGCCGACCGCCCGGAGACGCGCCGGGCCACCGGCGGAAGGCTCCCCGACCGAGGTGTGACGCAGGTCACACATTTCTCTTCCGGGTCGGGAAATAACC
Organism: Streptomyces sp. NPDC002742; assembly: GCF_042888885.1. Lineage (NCBI taxonomy): Bacteria > Bacillati > Actinomycetota > Actinomycetes > Kitasatosporales > Streptomycetaceae > Streptomyces > Streptomyces sp. NPDC002742. Next base: position 24,037 of record NZ_JBIAQF010000005.1, on the reverse strand, counting down.
GGGGATCGTTTCCCCGTTTAGCCATACGTCCGAGCGAAACGGGGAGCCAATCCCCGGATCGCACTCAAGCTTCGAGATGCTTCGAGGAGTACGCCGTGGAGACCGCAACCCCCGTGCAGCGTCGAGTGGCCCGGCCCCGTGCCGATGCCCTGCGCAACCGGGAGCGGATCGTCGCCGCCGCCCGCGAGATGTTCGTCGAGTTCGGCGCCGAGGTGCCGTTCGACGAGATCGCCCGCCGGGCCGGTGTCGGCAACGCCACGCTGTACCGCAACTTCCCCGACCGCGACGCCCTCGCCCGCGAGGTCGTGTGCTCGGTGATGGACCGCACCTCGGAGTGGGTCGAGGAGGCGCTCGCGGCGAGCGGCGACGCCTTCGAGTCGCTGAGCGGCTTCGTGCACTTCGCCGCCGATGAGCGGATCGGTGCCCTGTGCCCGATGCTCTCCGAGAACTTCGACCAGAACCATCCCGACCTGGTCGCCGCGCGCGACCGGATCACCGATCTGCTCCAGCAACTGATGGCCCGCGCCCGCGAGGCCGGTCAGCTGCGCCCCGACGTCGAGCTGGGCGATGTGATGATCGCGGTCAGTCAGCTCACCAGGCCGCTGCCCGGCACCGCGTGCCAGGGCATCGACCGCTTCGTGCACCGTCATCTGCAGCTGCTCCTGGACGGTATGCGGGCTCCGGCCCGCTCCGAACTGCCCGGAGTGGCCGCCAACCTGGAGGAACTGCGACGAGCGTGACCGATACGTGAGGTGCCATGGCCGATCGGTCGACGATCGATCGACGGCCGGTGAGCGACCGGTGACCGACCCGTCGGTTGCCGTCACCTCGGCAGGCAGGCAGGCAGGCAGGCCGGCAGACAGACAGACAGACAGACAAACAAACAGGCCGGCCGGTCGGCTGACAGATGGCTGGAGCGATCGGGCCATCGAGGACCGATGAGCCCGGCACCCAGCGACGGTCAGAACTCGTAACCGTCTCGTACTCGTACTCGTACTCGTGCTCGACAACCACTCATAACTCGTACGGCTGCTACAGCCCGTACACATCACGCGCGAGGCGTGCTCGTCATCAGGGACGAGTCGTGCCGAGGCGCTCCCGGCCGTCACCGTCGACGAGCCGTCCCCTTTCACTGAGTTTTTCGCTACGAAGTCCCGGAGTGGGTACCCCCATGTCTGAAACAGGAACCGTCAAGGCCGTCCCGGACCCAGCGTCCGACGCGCACAGCAACCGCTGGAAGGCGCTCGTCTTCATCGCGCTCGCCCAGCTGATGGTGGTGCTCGACGCCACCATCGTGAACATCGCCCTTCCCTCCGCCCAGCAGGACCTGGGTATTTCGGACGGCAACCGCCAGTGGGTCGTCACGGCCTATGCCCTCGCCTTCGGCGGTCTGCTCCTCTTCGGCGGCCGTATCGCCGACCTGTGGGGCCGCAAGCGGGCGTTCGTCGTGGGTCTGGTCGGCTTCGCCGCGGCCTCCGCGCTCGGCGGTGCCGCGCAGAGCGGCGGGATGATGTTCGGCGCCCGCGCCCTTCAGGGTGTGTTCGGCGCGCTGCTGGCGCCCGCGGCCCTTTCGCTGCTCGCCGTCATGTTCACCGACGCCAAGGAGCGCGCCAAGGCCTTCGGCATCTACGGGGCGATCGCCGGTGGCGGTGGCGCCGTCGGCTTCATCCTCGGCGGTGTCCTCACCGAGTACCTGAACTGGCGCTGGACCTTCTTCGTCAACATCCCGTTCGCGATCGTCGCGGCCGCGGGCGCCTACTTCGTCATCCGTGAGCCCAAGGGCGGCCGCAACCGTTCACCGCTCGACATCCCCGGTGTGGTCCTGTCCACGCTCGGTCTGGTCTCCCTCGTCTACGGGTTCACCCGCGCCGCGTCCGACGGCTGGGGCGACTCCGTGACGGTCGGCATGTTCGTGGCCTCGGCTCTTCTGCTGGCCGCGTTCGTCTTCACCGAGTCCAGGGTCAAGGCCCCGCTGCTGCCCCTGCGTGTCGTCACCGAGCGCAACCGCGGCGGTGTCTACCTCTCCCTCGGTCTCGCGATCATCGCGATGTTCGGCACCTTCCTCTTCCTCACGTACTACCTGCAGATCGTGAAGGGCTACTCGCCGATCTCGACCGGCTTCGCCTTCCTGCCGATGATCGCGGGCATGATCACGGGCTCCACGCAGATCGGTGCCCGGCTGATGACCCGCGTCGCGCCGCGGCTGCTGATGGGCCCCGGCTTCCTGGTCGCCGCGCTCGGCATGCTGCTGCTCGCGCAGCTGGAGATCGGCTCGTCGTACGTCTCCCTGGTGATGCCGGCGATGCTGCTGCTCGGCCTCGGCATGGGTACGGCGTTCATGCCGGCCATGTCGCTGTCCACGCACGGCATCGAGCCGCGTGACGCCGGTGTCGCCTCCGCGATGGTCAACACCTCGCAGCAGGTCGGCGGCGCGATCGGTACGGCCCTGCTGAACACGATCGCGGCCTCCGCGACCACCGCCTACATCAAGGACCACATGGCGGGCGCCGGCACCAAGGCGCAGCAGCAGCTCGTCCAGGCGGAGGGCATGGTCCACGGTTACAGCAACGCGATCTGGTTCGCCGTCGGCATCCTCGTGGCCGCCGCCGGAATCGCCTTCACCCTCATCAACACCGGCCGTCCGGACACCTCCGTGGTCGCCGGCTCGGGCGAGGGCGCGGAGGACGAGCTGAAGGTGCCGGTCATCGCGCACTGACCCCGCGACCGACCGTCTCGCACTCCGGTACTTCCGTAGCCGCACTCCGGTGCTTCGCGTACGGACGAGGGTGGGGACGCCTTGTCCGTACGACTCCCGGTGACTGCCCCGGTTCCACGCACGACGGAGCCGGGGCAGTCCCCTGTCCGGACCCGGGAACCCCGCCATCCCGCCACCCCGCCGCCGGCCGCCGAACGGCCGGCAACCCTTAGCGCAACCAGGGCAGATCAGCGCCCGCGTCCTTCGGCTGGAGCCCCTCGGCGATGATCCGCATGGCCTCGCCGAAGGCCTTCTGCTGGTCCGCGCCGAGCCGGTCGAACAGGGCCTGGCGTACGGCGGCCACATGGCCCGGCGCCGTGCGCCGCAGGACCTCGTAGCCGTCGTCGGTCAGGACCGCGAACTGCCCCCGCTTGTCGGACGGGCATTCCTCGCGGCGCACCCAGCCGCTCTTCTCCAGGCGGGCGATGGCGTGCGAGAGCCGGGAACGGGTGATCTTCGCGTTCATGGCCAGTTCGGTCATCCGCAGTCGGCGGCGCGGTGCGTCGGCCAGTTGCACGAGCAGTCCGTAGTAGATGTGCGGCATGCCCGCGTCGCGCTGGAGCTGGCGGTCGAGGTGGTCCTCCAGGAGGGTCGTGGCGTGCATGTACGCGCGCCAGATGCGCTGTTCCTCGTCGGTGAGCCAGCGCGGCTCTTCAGCGGGAGCGGGTGCCGTGTTCATGTACTCCACTCTACGAGCCCCTTCTTGAAACTTAAACAAAGGCGCCGTAGTCTCGATAAAGAACTTGAGACTTTAAGCAACTCCTTCAAAGGCGGAGCACTACCGCCGTACGATCGAACTCTCTGGAGGGAGCCGCCATGTCCGCCGCCACCGAGGAGCGCCCCGCGCAGGAGCGCATGCCCGCCCTCTATCTCAGTCATGGTGCCCCGCCGCTCGCCGACGACCCGGTCTGGCCCGGCCAGCTCGCCGCCTGGTCGGCCGGCCTGCCCCGCCCCAGGGCGATCCTCATGGTCTCCGCCCACTGGGAGGAGGCCCCGCTGGCCCTCGGCGCGACCGAGGCGGTCCCCCTCGTCTACGACTTCTGGGGCTTCCCCGAGCACTACTACCAGGTGACGTACGCCGCCCCCGGCGCTCCGCGGCTCGCCGAGTCCGTACGGAAGCTGCTGCGTGCGCCCGGTACGCCGGTGCAGGACATCCCGGACCGCGGGCTCGACCACGGCGCGTACGTCCCCCTGGTGGAGATGTTCCCCGAGGCCGACATCCCGGTGCTCCAGATCTCCATGCCGACGCTCGACCCGGTCCGGCTGTTCGAGATCGGCCGGAAGCTGGCGCCGCTGCGCGACGAGGGGGTGCTGATCGTCGGCTCCGGCTTCTTCACCCACAACCTCGCGGCCCTGCGGCACACCGGCGCGGGAGTGCCCGCATGGTCGAGCGAGTTCGACGACTGGGGACACCGCGCGCTGGAGGCCGGTGACGTGGACGCGCTGTTCGACTTCGAGCGGAAGTCCCCCGCGGGCCGTCTCGCCCACCCCCGTACCGAGCACTTCGCCCCGCTCTTCGTGACCATGGGCGCGGCCGACGCCTCCGGCGAGCTGGACGGGCAGCGGTCCGTGATCGACGGATTCTGGCTGGGCATGGCGAAGCGGTCGGTGCAGTTCGGCTGAGTGCCGGCCTATCGGCGGGCGAGTTCCTTCTCGTACCAGGCGACGTCCCAGTAGCGGCCGAATTTGCGGCCGACCTCCCGGTAGGTGCCGACGTGCTGGAACCCGAAGCGTTCGTGCAGACGCACGGACGCTTCGTTGGGCAGCGCGATGCCCGCGTAGGCGCGGTGGAGGTCCTCGGTGGCGAGCGCCGCGAAGAGGGCTTCGTAGAGGAGCGTGCCGACGCCGCGGCGGGCGGCGTCCGGGGCGACGTAGACCGTCAGCTCGACGGAGGTCGCGTAGGCGGGCTTCGCGCGAAAAGCGCTGGAAGTGGCGTACCCAAGAATCGCCCGTGATTCCGTGTCCGTGGCAACCATCAGGCGGTGCGGTCCGTCTTCAGGGTGGGAGAGCAGCCACGGACGACGTTCTTCCGGCGTGAAGACGCCGGTGTCGAATGTGATGGGCGTCTCACGTACGTAGTGGTTGTAGAGGTCCGTGAGTGCGCCGAGGTCGGCTGCGGCTCCCGGCCTGACCTGCACATCTGTACGTTCTGACGGCATCAGCCCTCCCGTGTGGTGCGACAGGGTACTGCATGATCAGAAAAATCAAGGTGCGGGTTGGGAATTCTGTCCTGATTCCAGTCGTTGTTTCCATCAGATGCCGGGCACCCGGGAGGGTGAGGCCCGATGTCCAGGACCACCCGCAAGCCCACCACGCAAGGGAGCACGCATGGCAACCCGTGCCGTCGCCCGTCGTAAGTCCGCCACCGGCGGGACCGCCGACGCGGCACGCAGTGTTCGCGCCGGAGGCGGCGAAATCGCCGACCGCGACCTGGTCGGCATGTATCTCGACGAGATCGCGCGAACACCGCTGCTCGACGCCGCCAAGGAAGTCGAGTTGTCCCAGGTCATCGAGGCGGGTGTGTTCGCGCGGCAGATCCTCGACGGCGAGGCGGAGGCCAAGGCGGACGCGTCCCGTGAGGAGCTGGAGGCGCTGTTCGCCGACAGTGAGCGCGCGAAGGACGTATTCATCCGCTCGAACCTCCGGTTGGTCGTGGCCGTGGCGCGCCGTTACCCGCGCAGCGGCCTGCCCCTGCTCGACCTGATCCAGGAGGGGAACGCCGGCCTGGTGCGCGCGGTCGAGAAGTTCGATTACCGCAAGGGCTTCAAGTTCTCGACGTACGCCACCTGGTGGATCCGGCAGGCCATCACCCGTTCCATCGCAGACCAGTCGCGCACGATCCGGCTGCCCGTCCACCTGGTCGAGGAACTGGGCAGGATCCGTCGCGTGCAGCGCGAGTTCAACCGTGAGAACGGGCGGGAGCCCGAGCACAAGGAGATAGCCGCCGAGCTCGGTTCGACGCCGGAGCGCGTGGGCGACGTGCTGGACTGGGCCCGCGACCCGGTCTCGCTGAACATGGCGGTGGACGACGAGGGCGAGACCCAGTTCGGCGACCTGCTGGAGGACACCTCGGCCGTGTCGCCCGAGCAGTCGGTTCTCACGCTGCTGCGCAGCGAGGAGCTGGACGACCTGATCGGTCACCTCGACCAGCGCACGGCCTCCATCATCAAGATGCGGTACGGCATCGAGGACGGCCGGGAGCGGACGCTCACGGAGGTCGGCAAGGAGCACGGGCTCACGCGCGAGCGCATCCGTCAGATCGAGAAGCACGCCCTGCTCGAACTGAAGAAGCTGGCGCGTGACACGGGATTCGACGCGGCGGCGTAACGACGGAGGGGCGCGCGGAGCGTACGGGGAGTGCCGGGTGAGCGGGTGGGTGGGCCGTACGGGTTCATTCACCGTGAGGGCGTGAGACCCGCCCCGCCCGGTCCGCGCACGGGCACGCCCGCCACGTTGGCCACAAGTCGACCAGACATGGCCATGTAAGGCCGCTTCAACCTGCTGGGCTCTGGGAACAAGACTTCAGGGTCCACGCATCAGGGTCCCGTCCGGGCGGAGGTACACCGCCCCAAGAACCGAGTCCCGACGCACACCCCCCCCCGCGCCGGGACTCTCCCAGAGCCGAGCTTCGGCGCCTCCCCCCCCCTGGCGCCGAAGCTCGGCTCCACTCTTGTTCCGGGGGTGAGCCGAGGGTTCGAACCGGGCAGGGCGGGCCCACTGAAGCCGCCAGGGGTTTGGGCAGGATGAGACGGGCCACCCCGAACCTGAACCCCGGGGTGACCCGGATGGCAGATTCTGCCACAGCGGCATAACCTGCCGTGCCTGACCGGCCCCGGGGCGTCACCAGCGCCGGACCCGGTCCGTCGGCCGCTGACCCCGGTTTGCTGATCCTGGTTTGCCGGCCCCGGTCCGCCGGCCTCGGTCCGCCGACTCCGGACCGCCGGCTCCGGACCGCGTCACCGACCGCCAAGAGCCATCAGCCCGCGGAAGCGCTCCCCGCCCGGCTCAGCCGCGCACCCAAGTCCCTCACGTATTCCACGAGTTCTCTCGGTTCGCGCACCGTGAACTCGCTGCCCACCATCGCGATCCGCACCGCCAGCCACTCCACCGGGTCACTGGAGGAAGCCCGCAGGCGGCAGCTGTGCTCGTCGATCGGCTCGGGAGTGCCGACCCACACGGGAACGCGCGCCGCGACGAAGTCGGCCGGTGCGGCGAAGGTGACGTCGAACGCGTACGTCTCCTGACGCCGGTGGATCGACTGCCGCAGGAATTCGGCGGCGTTCCCGGTCGGCAGTTCGCGGGGCGCGAACCGGGCGCCCGTCGCGAAGGGCTCGGTCACCCGGTCGACGCGGAAGGTCCGCCAGTCCTCGCGGTCGAGGTCGTACGCGACGAGGTACCAGCGACGTCCGGTGGAGACCAGCCGGTACGGCTCGGTCAGCCGACGCGACGGTGTTCCGTCCCCCGAGCGGTACGCGAACCGCAGCCGCTCCCGTCCCTCGATGCTCGACGCCATCACGATCAGCGTCTCGGGCGCGATGCTCGCCCCGTCTCCGCTGGTCAGGGGTGTGGTCGCGGCCTGGAGCGTGGACACGCGACGGCGCAGCCGGGACGGCAGCACCTGCTCCAGTTTGGCGAGGGCCCGCACCGAGGCCTCGTCCACGCCCGCGACCGCGTGCCCGGCGCCGGCCCGCAGGCCCACAGCGATGGCCACGGCCTCCTCGTCGTCGAGGACGAGCGGTGGCATCGCCTTGCCCGCCACCAGCCGGTAACCGCCGTCCGATCCCTTGGTCGCCTGCACCGGATAGCCCAGCTCGCGGAGCCGGTCGATGTCGCGGCGGACCGTGCGACGGGACACCCCGAGGCGCTCGGACAGCTCGCCGCCGGGCCACTCGCGGGGCGTCTGCAGGAGGGAGAGGAGCTGGAGAAGCCTCGCCGGTGTATCGGTCGTCATGGTTTCCAGGGTGCCGGACAACTAGGACATGATCTGACCTAATCGGGCCCTAGGTTTACCGCATGACCTCCACCGACACCTCTGAGACAGCTCTCAGCAGCCCGGCACCCGGCGCGGCGGCCGACCGACGGCGCTGGTTCGCCCTCGCCATCGTGATGACCGCGGCCTTCATGGACCTGGTCGACGTCACGATCGTCAACATCGCGATCCCGTCGATCAAGCGGGACGCGGGCGCCACGTTCAGCCAGATCCAGTGGATCACCGCGGGCTATGCGCTGGCCTTCGCCGCGGGACTCATCACCGGCGGGCGGCTCGGTGACATCCACGGCCGCAAGCGGCTCTTCCTCCTCGGCGTAGGCGGCTTCACGGTGGCGTCGGCGCTGTGCGGCTTCGCGGCGAACCCGGAGATGCTCGTCGCCTCGCGCATTCTGCAGGGCGCCATGGCCGCGATGATGGTGCCGCAGGTGCTGTCGATCGTGCACGCCACCTTCCCGGCCCACGAGCGCGGCAAGGTCTTCGGCCTCTTCGGCGCGATCGTCGGCCTGGGCGCCGTCTCGGGCCCGCTCCTCGGCGCACTGCTCACCGAGTGGAACCTGTTCGGCCTGGAGTGGCGGCCGATCTTCCTCATCAACCTGCCGGTCGGCATCGTCGCGCTGATCCTGGGCCGCCGCTTCATCAGCGAGTCCAAGGCCCCGCGGGCCCTCAAGCTCGACCTCGTCGGTGTCACCCTCGTCACCCTCGGCCTGCTGATGCTGCTCTACCCGCTGACCCGCGGCCGTGAGCTGCACTGGCCGCTGTGGGGGTACGCGTCGATGGCCGGCTCCCTCGTCGTCTTCGCGGCGCTGGTGGCGTACGAGAGGCGCAAGTCGGCGCGGGACGGTTCGCCGCTGGTCGAGCTGTCGCTGTTCAAGGTGAAGAGCTTCGCGGCGGGCATCGCCGTGCAGACGGTCTTCGGCGTCGCGCTCGGCATCTTCTTCCTGGTCTGGACGCTGTACATGCAGATCGGACTGGGCTGGAGCGCCCTGCGGGCGGGGCTGACCGGAGTACCGTTCTCGATCGCCGTCTCGGCCGCTGCGGGCATGTCCGTGCAGCTGCTGGTTCCGCGCTTCGGGCGCAAGGTGCTCCAGGCGGGCGCCCTGCTCATGGCGCTCGGAGTCCTGCTCTACATCTGGGAGTCCGACCGGTACGGCATGTCCATCGCCTCCTGGCAGATGGCCCTTCCGCTGGTGGTCATGGGCGCGGGGATGGGCTTCATCGTCGCCCCGCTGACGGACGCGGTGCTCTCGGAGGTCCCGCGCGAGCACGCGGGATCGGCGTCGGGACTGATCAACACCGTTCAGCAGATGGGCAACGCGCTCGGCCTCGGCCTGGTCTCGGTCGTCTTCTTCGGTGAGATCAGCGACCGGCTGACTCTCGCCCAGGTGGGCCCGGCCTTCGCGAACGCCTTCGAACACGCGCTGGGCTGGGTCGCCGCCGTGCTGACCGTCATCTTCCTGCTGATGTTCGCGCTGCCGAAGCGGCCGGCGCAGCACGTGGAGGGCTCGGAGGGCGCTGACGACGAGACGGACGCTCAGGACCGGTTCCAGGACCGGAAGGCGGAACTCGTCGGCTGAGTCCCGTCCAGGTCCGCCACCACGGTGCGAGGTGGAAGTCTGAGAGCCTGAAGTGACCCCGGTAATCAGGTGCCGGGGTCACTTCAGGCTCTACGGGTGTGGCACGGTTTCACGGGTGCGCGCCTCGGCCGGACGTCAGCCCAGTCGGGCAGCGCGCCGTTCCATCGCGTCCCGCGCCGCGTCCTCGGTCGCGTACACCTCGCACATGTGCCGCCGGTCCGGCGTCGCCGTGTGCTCGACCTCCCACAGGGAGATCTCCTGCCCGTCGCGCAGCAGGAACGCGTGCTCGTAGAGCGAGAAGCACAGCCCCGCCTGACCGGCACGGCAGGGGCGCCCGAAGGCCTGCGTGATCTGGTGCGCGAACGCCTCCCGGAGCAGGAGCGCCGTGAGGTCGGCGTCCGGCCGGTCCGGATTCTCCGCGCGCCGCAGGAGCCGGCGCGCGTGATCGGCGGAGTCGTCGGGCACGTAGGTGTGACGCGGCTCGGGAATCGCCGACAACTGCACGAACACGGGCAGCTCGAAGTCCGGCGCGTCCGGTGGGAGGGGGAGCCGGGCCGTGGCGGCGCGCAACTCCTCCTCGTCGACGTAGACCTCGTGCTGTGCTTCGCGACCGGTCGCCGTGTTGTGCACGAGTTCCCACAGCGTGACGGCGGATCCGTCGGCGAGCAGCCACGTGTGCCGGTACGTCTCCCGGTGCAGCCCCGCGCTGTGGTGCGCGGAGTGCAGCGAGCTGTCGTGCGCCAGCGCGCAGTCGAGTCGCCGTATCGCCTCGTCGGGCAGCTCGAACGAGTTCAGGGCGCGGCCCAGAAGTCGTGCGAGATGCTCCTCCGGAGACTCGGGCGACTCGGGTGGTTCGTACGCTGCTGTCTCGTACGGAACGCTCAAGGTTTCTCCCGGCGTTGCTGCATGTCACCTTGTGGGTGCATACCGTAGCCCCTCGGTCGGACATCATGTCCGCGAACCGAGAAAACGTACGGACGGAAAACGGGCGGGCCGCGCGGCAAGTTCCCACGCCGCTCGCAAGGGCGTCAAAAGGGCCTCGTCAGACGGCACTTCCCGCGGTTCGCGTGCTCCACGAAAGGTTCAAGCCGTTGAGCCCACTGTCCGGCACGACGGCCTTGCCGGAACAGTTCCCGACCGCTATGGCTTCCCCGACGAGCCAGCTGTGATCCGCCCCGGTACGTGGAGAGAACGCGAGCGGCGACTCAACCGGTTCCCGTAGCCCCGAGCCGATCACCACCACCCGAGCCGGACGTCCTCACCCGAGACGGATCGCCGCCACCCAGTCGAACACCATCACGTGGGGGACCCGGGGTGATCGCCCAACTGGCTTTCTCCGTAGAGCTCTTCGTACGACGGCCAAGCCCCGCCCGGCCCGTCCACCGACTCCGCGGCACGCACGGCGCGCACGATCGCGCGGGTCACCAGGTCCGCGCCCGCCGCGAGGATCTCGTTGAGCGCCAGAGGGTTCTCCGCGGCGAGCGGCCGGGCGCCCGTGGCCAGCGCGAACACGGTGTCCCCGTCGTTCAGCAGATGCACCGGCCGCACGGCGCGCGCGATCCCGTCGTGCGTCGTACCGGCGAGCTTCTGCGCCTGCGCCCGTGTCAGAGCGGCGTCGGTCGCCACGACAGCGAGCGTGGTGTTCAACGGGGGCGGCGCGTTCCTCGCGGCGGCCTCCGCGAGCCGCCGCCGGGCGGACTCGCGCACCGCGGCGGACGGGCACACGGTCCGTCCTCGCGCCAACTCTCCGTACAGCGCACCCGTTTCCGGCTCCACCACCGAGCCCGCCGCGTTGGCCACCACCAGAGCGGCCACCGTGATCCCGGACTCCAGCACGGCGCTCGCACTCCCGACCCCGCCCTTGAGCTGCCCGACCACCGCCCCGGTACCGGCACCCACACCTCCCTCGCGCACCGGCGCGCGCAGCGCGCTCGCGTCGGCCGCCTCGACCGCGGCACGTCCGGTGGCAGCGTCCGGCCGTGAGCGGAAGTCGCCGCCACGCCCGAGATCGAAGACACAGGCGGCGGGCACGACGGGCACGACGTGCGCGGGGTCCGGCCCCACGCGTACTCCGCGACCCCGCTCCTCCAGCCACGCCATCACGCCCGACGCCGAGTCCAGCCCGAAGGCGCTGCCGCCGGTCAGCACGACCGCCTCGATCCTCTGCACGAGGTTGCGCGGATCGAGCGCGTCCGTCTCCTTGGTGCCGGGCCCGCCGCCGCGCACGTCCACGGCGGCGATCACACCTCCCTCGGGAGCGAGCACCACCGTCGTCCCCGTGAGCCAACCGTCCCCGGTGCGCGTCGTGTGTCCCACCCGAAGGCCCACGACATCTGTCAGAGCGTCAACTGTCATGCGCCCAGTGTTCCCCGGCTTCGGACCCGGTCACCGGCAGCCCGACGGCCCGGGGCGCGCGCCGCGCCCAGGAGTACGCGCCCGACTCCGACGACGCGCCGCCCTCTCCTCATGCGCGCCGTGCCCCTTTCCCCACGCACGCCCTGCTTTTATCTCCTCACGCGCGCCGTGCTCCTCTCCTCACGCACGCCCTGCTTCTTTCTCCCCACGCACGCCCTGCTCCTCTCCCTATGCACGCCCTGCTTCTATCTCCCCGCGTACCCCCGGTTCGGGGCCTTCCCGCGCACCCCCGGTTCGGCCGGTCCGGCCTTCCCACGGCACCCCTGCTCGTCTCTTTACGCGCTCCTTGGCGCGCCACCCGCCGTTTCCCGCGTCACCATCCGCGCCGTCATCACCACCCCGACGGCTACGGCCAGAGCCGAGACGAGGCCCGCGGCGAGGACCGCCCAGTCGCCCAGGAAGGTGCACAGGATGACGAGCAGCGCGGTGCTCGGCAGAACGAGCTGCTGGGCGATGCCGACCTTGAAATGGCGGGAGTGCAGCGCCCAGACGGAGAGGAAGTACAAGGCGGTCGGCAGTGTCACCGCGGCGGACGCGGAGAGCGCCGAGATGTGCGCGGTGCCGATCGTCTGCTCCACCGCGACCTCCAGACCCGCGCCGATCGCGGCAGCCGACGCGAAGATCAGATAGTGGCCGTATCCCCACAGGAAGGCCTGCCCGTTGGACCGCAGATGCCCGTGGATGGGCACCACGAAGTAGATCCACCAGGCGGAGAACACGATCAGCAGCCCACCTGCGGCGATGGGCAGTAGCTCGCCCAGCGCGTCGTGCTCGTCGACGGCCGACTTCACGGCGACCGTGGCGGCGGCGATCGTCTCGCCCAGCACGATGATCGTGAACAGTCCGTACCGCTCGGAGATGTGGCGCGGATGCCAGGACGTGGTGAAGTCCTTCTCCGCGAACAATGGGACGCACAGCTCGGCGACGGCCACCACGAGGAACACCCACGGGCGGCTCGCCTCCGGGGCGAACAGCAGACCGAGCCAGCCGACCTGGCACAGCAGTACACCGCTCGCGTACCGCAGTGCCATGGTTCTCTCGGCTCCGTCGGTGGACCGTGCCACCCGCAGCCATTGCGCGATCATCGCGAAGCGCATGATCGCGTAGCCGAGCCAGACCACCAGGAAGTCGTGGCTCCCGAAGGCTTTCGACACCCCGGCCGCGAGCACCAGGACGCCGGCGATCTGCACCAGAGTGACAACCCGGTAGAGAACGTCGTCATTGTCGTAGGCCGACGCGAACCAGCTGAAGTTCATCCAGGCCCACCAGATGGCGAAGAAGATCATCGCGTAGTCGAGGATGCCCTCACCCGCGTGCCCCTCCGTCACGGCGTGCACCAGTTGGGTGCCCGCCTGGGCGATGGCCACCACGAAACACAGGTCGAACAGGAGCTCCAGCGGCGAGGCGACCCGGTGCTCCTCGTCACGGCCGCGTGCGGTCATTCTGCGCAGCGGGCGGTGGCCTGAGGGTCGTGGTGTCGCGGCGGGCTCCGGAGTGGAACGGGACGTCATGCGGCCAAGCACAGCAGAAAAGTCCCGGAAATTCTTGTGAATGCGTTCACAAGCGGGCCTGGGGTCGAATGCTCGACGGGATGCCAGGTCGGAGGCGTCACGGAGATCCGGATCGGCTGGGCCGGAGGACTCTTGGGGCCGCTCGACACGAGCCTGTGCCGGGTCTCGGGTCAGGGCCTCGTGCGGCCCACCCGCTCCTGGTGGTCGCGCGTCCGGCGTGACGGCGACGGGCCCGGGCGGGGCGGGGTGGGCCGCCACCCCCGCGGCGTACCCTGGGACCATGAGTCCCGCCCCCGCCCCCGAACCGCGCGATCCGAAGCCGGCGCTGGTCTTCGACGATCCGTTGAGCAGGCAGTCCTCGGACGATACGGACCGTGGGTGGGGTGAGCGGGCCGACAGCACCGGTGACAGTGCCGCCGACCTGAAGCGCTTCCTCGACGAGAAGCCGCCCCACCACATCTGAGTCCGGTACATCTGAGTCCGGCACTCGGCTTTGTGGCTCCCGGATTCCAGGTCCCTGAGTTCGAGGCTCCCCGATTCCCGGAGACCGGTCTCCTGAGGCCTGGATTCCAGGCTCGCGTTCTCCGGGCGCCCGGGGTCCAGGCTCCCGGCCTCGTGACGCCTGGATTCCCGGCCCTCGGTCTCCTGGGGCAGGCGCCCCCCGAGTTCCCGGGCGCGGGGCCACGGTTTCGCCGTCAGTACTCGCGGCGTCCCGGACCCCGCTGGGCGACCAGCGCGTCGCGGATCTCCTTCAGCACCTCCAGCTCGGACACCTCGATGACCTCGTGCGCGCCTTCCTTCGCCTTCTGGCGAGCCGCCTGCCGGGCCAGGAACTTGGCCATCGGCAGCACCATCAGGAAGTAGACGACGGCCGCGGTGATCACGAAGCTGAGCGTGGCGCCCAGCACCGAGCCCCACATGATGCGGATCCCGTGGGCGGTCGTCCCGCTGCCGTTGCAGGGGTCCTTCAGGCAGGAGCTGTAGTTGTCGAGATTCTTCGTACCGACAGCACCGACCAGAGGGTTGATGATCCCCTTCACCACGGAGTTGACGATGTTGGTGAAGGCCGCGCCGATGACCACGGCGACGGCCAGGTCGATGACGTTGCCACGCATCAGGAAGGCTTTGAAGCCCTCCCACACGCTGGGCTGCTTGTTTACGCTCACTAGGAGGCCCCTCCGCACAGGTTGTGGAACAAACAGCTCCGCAACCTACGGCAGGGCCTGTCTGGCCAGTCCAACTGGGTCGCTTGAACGAGGGACTTGACACAGTTTCGTCACTCATCGCAGCGTCACCGCCAGCCGGGATGTGGTGCCGGCACCGGCCAGCCGTGCGGCCGTCGTGCGCGGGACGGAGAGGACGACCAGGGCTCCGGCGTCGGTGGTTCCGGCGTCCGGAACGCCGGTGACCCGCGCCCCGGCCGCGACCACCCGGGCCTCACCGCCATTGTCCGCGGCGACCACGTCGACCCGGTCGCCGGGACGCAACAGGCTCACCGTGGCGCCGTCCGCGATGCGGACCGGCGCCCTCACCGTCTCGACGGCGTCCGGCCCGCGGACAGGCGCGGAAGCGTTGGTGGAGGCGGACGCGGCGGGGGGTGCGGACCTCGGATGCCCGCGCGCCCGCTCGGCGTCGCCCGGCCCGGCTGCCACGAGGGCGGCCGCCGTCATTGCCAGACCGGCGGCGACCGCCCGCCTCCTGTGGCGCGCGAGGAGCCGCAGCCGACACCGCCCGCCCCGCACGTGGAGGGGCGCGAACTGCGGCACCTCGCAAGTCGGAGGCGCGTCCGCGCCGGGCGGGCGGATGAGTTGAGGGAGCTGTGCCATGGGGACCACCACCTGCGACGAGGGATCGGCTTGCGATCCCACGATGAGGTCTCGCGGCGGAGCCCGCTGGAGTCCGTGGATCACCTGGGGATTGTGGACAACTCCCTCACCCGAACGGGAGGTTCCGCCCGCGTTCCGGCCCGAGGGGGTTGCCCGTCGCGACGGTGGGCCCGGCGCGACGACGAGGGTCACGGCGACGACGAGGGTGACCGCGACGACGAGGGTGACCGCGATGGTGAGGGTGACCGCGATGGTGAGGTCACGGCGGCGGCGGGAACCACGGCGACCGCCCCGCGACCCGACCCTGGCCACTTGGCACCTGCCCTCGCGACCTGCCACCCGCGACCTGTAACCCGCGACCTTGCACCTGCCACCTGCCACCTGCCACCGGGGTCGGACCGGCCAGGACGGGAGTCCGGTCAGGGCTGGGAGGGGCCGCGGCGACGGTCGTTACGGCAGCTCGAAGCCGGGATCCATCCCGCCCAGCGCGGTCGTGCACAAGCAGTCCCGCGTTCCGTTCGCCGGCAGTCCGGCGACCGCGTCGAAGAGCACCCCCCGCAGCCGGTCGACATTTGCCGCGAACACCTTCAGCACCTCGTCGTGCGAGACGCCCTCGCCGGTCCCGGCCCCCGCGTCGAGGTCGGTGACAAGCGTCAACGACGTGTAGCAGAGCTCCAGTTCACGAGCGAGCGCGGCCTCGGGGTGCCCGGTCATGCCGACCACCGACCAGCCCTGCGCCTGGTGCCAGAGCGATTCGGCCCGGGTGGAGAACCGCGGCCCCTCTATGACCACGAGCGTCCCGCCGTCCACGGGTTCCCAGTCCCGGCCGCGCGCCGCTTCCAGGGCGACCTCCCGTCCGACGGGGCAGTACGGGTCGGCCAGCGACACGTGCACCACGTTCGGTACCGAGCCGTCCGGCAGCGGCAGCCCGTCGAAGTAGGACTGCGGCCGTGACTTCGTCCGGTCCACGAACTGGTCCGGAACGAGCAGGGTTCCGGGCCCGTGCTCCGGCCGCAGTCCGCCGACGGCACAGGGGCCGAGGATCTGGCGGGCGCCGACGGAACGCAGCGCCCACAGGTTGGCCCGGTAGTTGATGCGGTGCGGCGGCAGATGGTGGCCGCGGCCGTGGCGCGGGAGGAAAGCGACCCGCCGGCCGGCGATCTCGCCGAGGAACAGGGAGTCGCTGGGCGGCCCGTAGGGGGTGTCCACCTGCAGCTCGGTCACGTCGTCGAGGAAGGAGTAGAAGCCCGAGCCGCCGATGACGCCGATCTCGGCCACGGCCGTCGACTGCTTCCCGGCCGGGGTCTGTGGGTTCTCCGTGTTCGCCATGAACGGCACCCTAGCCGGGACGGGGGAACGCCGAAGACCCCGTCGTCTACGACGACGGGGTCACGTGGAAACGAGCCTTGTGGGGCTTCACCAAGACGGCTGGGCGGGGGCAGGAGCCCCGGCGGCCCGCGACGGCCCTATGCGGCGGAGCTGCTCGACGAGCCGGCGCCCGAGGACTTCGAGTCCGAGGACGACGACGTGGACGTGGATGTCGACGACGAGGACTTCGAGTCCGAGGACGTGGACGTCGACGGCTTCGACGCCGGCGAGCTGCTCGACGAGGACCCGCGGCTGTCATTGCGGTAGAAGCCGGAGCCCTTGAAGACAATGCCGACGGCCGAGAACACCTTCTTCAGGCGGCCGCTGCAGTCGGGGCATTCGGTCAGGGCGTCATCGGTGAACTTCTGCACCGCCTCGAGGCCCTCGCCGCACTCGGTGCACTGGTACTGGTAGGTCGGCACTTGTCTTCCTCCTGGCACTCTCACTCAGTGAGTGCTAACGACGGTCCATACTGACGTATTCCGCGAGATCAGTCCACTGTCACCGGCACGCGGTGACCGACGCCACGTGCGACGGCACGGCTCGGGGCCTGTGTGGCGAGGCGTGAACGCAGTGCCACCAGAGTCCCCAGAGCCAGTGCCGTACCGGCCATCGGCACCAGGAATCCGGCGCCGCCCCAGAGCCTGTCCTCCAGTTGTCCGGCGACCGTGACGGCCGCGGCCTGGCCCAGCGCGACGGCGCCGGTGAGCCAGGTGAAGGCCTCGGTGCGAGCGCCCTGCGGAACCAGGCTCTCGACCAGGGTGTAGCCGGTGATCAGGGTCGGGGCGATGCACATACCGACCACGAGACCGAGGCCGGCGAGCACGATCACCGAGTTCGCCGCCCACAGTCCGGAGGCGGCCAGCGCGAGAGCGGCGTACCCGAGGACGAGCCGCCGCTGCGGGGCCACCCTCCAGGCGATGGCGCCGCAGACGATGCCCGAGAGCATGTTGCCCGCCGCGAAGACGCCGTACAGCACGCCGTTCAGGCCGGGCTCGCCGATCGACTCGCTGTAAGCGGCCAGCGAGACCTGCATGCCGCCGAAGACGGAGCCGATGCCCAGGAAGGTCACGATCAGAACGCGTACGCCGGGGATCCGCAGTGCGGAACCGTGCTCCACGCGCGCGTGGCCGGCGACGGCGACAGAGGGTTGTGTGCTCTTCTGCGCAGCGAACAGCAGACCGCCGATCAGAGTCAGCGAAGCCTCGGTCAGCAGGCCCGCGGCGGGGTCGAGGGCCGTGCACAGCGCGGTGGCGAGCAGCGGCCCGAAGACGAAGGTCAGCTCGTCCGTGACGGACTCGAAGGCCGCCGCGGTCGACATCAGGGGCGAGCCCTGAAGCTTCACGCCCCAGCGGGCCCGCACCATGGGGCCGACCTGCGGCACCGAGGCGCCGGTCGGCACGGCCGCCGCGAAAAGCGCCCACAAGGGGGCGCCCCCCAGCGCGAGCGCGGTCAGGGAGAAGCCGGCGACGGCGTGCACGAGGACGCCGGGCAGCAGGACGGCCCGCTGTCCGTGCCGGTCGGCCAGACGTCCGGTGAAGGGAGCGAACAGTGCCATGGAGACACCGGTGACGGCGGCGACCGCGCCGGCCGCCCCGTACGAGCCGGTGGTGTGCTGCACGAGCAGCACGATGGAGATCGTCAGCATGGCGAACGGCTGGCGGGCGGCGAAGCCGGGGAGCAGGAACGTCCAGGCGCCGCGCGTGCGCAGCAGCTGTCCGTATCCAGGACGGGAGGTGACCGTGGATGCCACGGCCCGTGCCTTTCTGCCGCCTGGTAGCGCGCCCGTGCGGGGGGCGCCGAGAGCTGTCCTCTTGCGCGGATCTGCGGTAGATACCGGCGCCTCCTGCGGGAGGACGTCACGGCCGCCATACGGTCGCGCCAGCTCTGCGTCAGGCAGAGTTGGTTCGATCAAGGTGTGCCTTCATCGTACAGGGGGCGGGTGCCGCCAGGCCTGTGAAAATGAGCACCACGGGATCGTGCGCCTGTGAATGCCTCTCGTTGTCTTTGAGGCCCGTTTCGGGGTTCCGTAGGAAGCCCGTCCGGTGTCCCGCTGGAAGCCGTCCGGCGCGGCCTCAAAGACCTGTGCGGTGCCTCGTCCGGTGTTCCGCCCCACCGTCTCCCTCGCCGGTGCCCAGCCAGTCGGCGAGTTTGCCGCCCTGGCCCACCGCGCGCAGCCGTCTCTCGGCCGCGTCCCGGACCGGGTCGGTCGCCACCACCAGCAGTTCGTCGCCGAGCCGCAGCACCGTCGTGGGCATCGGTACGAAGGACTTCGCGTCGCGGACGACGAGGGTGACCGCCGCACCCGGCGGCAGCCGCAGCTCGCCCACCTCGACACCGTGCATACGCGACCCCTTGGGGATCGCGACGGACAGCAGATGGCCGCGCAACCGCTCCAGGGGAGCCGATTCGATGCCCAGGTCGGCGGCTCCGGGGGACTCCCCGAGGCGGAGCTTGCGGGCCAGCCAGGGCAGGGTCGGGCCCTGGATGAGGGTGTAGACGACGACCAGGACGAAGACGATGTTGAAGATCCGCTCGCTCTCCGCGATGCCGCTCACCATCGGGATCGTCGCCAGGATGATGGGTACGGCGCCGCGCAGTCCCGCCCAGGACAACAATGCCTGTTCCTGCCAGGGGATGCGGAAAGGCAGCAGGCTCGCGACGACGCTCAGCGGCCGGGCCACCATGGTCAGCACCAGGCCTATGACCAGCGCGGGCACGATGTCGTCGCCCATCTCGTGCGGGGTCACCAGTAGGCCGAGCAGCACGAACATGCCGATCTGGGCGATCCAGCCGAGGCCCTCGGCGAAGCCGCGCGTGGCGGGCCAGTGGGGCAGCTTCGCGTTGCCGAGCAGCATGGAGGCGAGGTAGACCGCGAGGAAGCCGCTGCCGTGAGCGAGCGCGCCGGCCGCGTAGGCCACGACCGCGATGGCCATCACGGCGATCGGATAGAGGCCGGAGGCCGGCAGTGCCACGTGCCGCAGGGCGTACGCGCCGAGCCAGCCGACCGCGAGACCGATGGCGGCGCCGATGGCCAGCTCCAGCGCTATCTCGCCGATCAGCGCGTACCAGTGCTCCACGGGTCCCGCGGTGGAGAACGCGACGACGAGGATGACCACCGGGGCGTCGTTGAAGCCCGATTCGGCTTCCAGGATGCCCGTCACGCGCGCGGGGAGGGGGATCTTGCGCAGGACCGAGAAGACCGCCGCGGCGTCCGTCGACGAGACGACCGCCCCGATGATGAGCGCCTGACGCCACTCCAGGCCGATCAGGTAGTGCGCGGCCGCCGCCGTGACGCCGACGCTCACCGCGACGCCCACCACCGCCAGCGAGGAGGCCGCCGGCAGGGCCGGTCTGATCTCCTTCCACTTCGTGCTGAGACCGCCTTCGGCCAGGATCACGACCAGGGCCGCGTATCCGATGACCTGGGTCAGCTCGGCGTTGCTGAAGTGGACGTCGCCGACTCCGTCCTGGCCGATCGCGACACCGATCCCCAGGTACACGAGCAGCGTGGGGAGCCCGCTGCGTGAGGAGATCCGGACCGCCGCGACCGCGATGAGCAGGACGAGCGAGCACACGAGCAGGAGCTGGTTGAGGTGGTGGACAGTCAGGGGCTGTTCCTTTCTCGCCGATCCGGTCCCGCCGCGGGCGGCCCCCGGATCTGAGCACCGGAAGCCGGCCACTTCAGTGCAAGTACTTCGTTACCTTACCTAACTCTTGACGCTTTCTTGACGTTCCCGGAGGCAAGATCGAACGGTCGTGCTTCCCGGTTTCCTACTCCGCGTCAAGGCGCGGTTGGCCCTGCGCCTATGGTTGCCCCAGCACTCCAGGACCGCCTGCCGCTCGCGTTAGGACAGCAAGGACAGCGATGCCCCCCAACACCACCGCCTCTTCCGGCCAGCAGCCCGGCAAGTCCGGCAGGAAGAAGGGGCGCAAAGCCCGACTGTTCTTGATTGTCCTGGTTCTCGCCGTCATCGGAGGCATCGCCTTCGGCGGGTACTGGGGCATCAGCACGGTGCGTGCCTCCTTCCCGCAGACCACGGGCTCCATCCGGCTCGACGGCCTGTCGGGGCCGGTGACCGTGCAGCGCGACGGCAACGGGATCCCGCAGATCTACGCCTCCTCCGACGACGACCTGTTCATGGCCCAGGGCTTCGTCCAGGCGCAGGACCGGTTCTACGAGATGGACGTGCGCCGCCACATGACCTCGGGCAGGCTGTCCGAGATGTTCGGCGAGGGCCAGGTCAAGAACGACGAGTTCCTGCGCACGCTGGGCTGGGACCGGGTCGCGAAGAAGGAGTACGACACCAAGCTGTCGGCCTCCACGAAGAAGTACCTCCAGTCGTACGCCAAGGGAGTCAACGCCTACCTGAAGGGCAAGAGCGGCGAGGACATCTCCCTGGAGTACGCGGCCCTCGGTTTCACCAACGACTACAAGCCGACCCGGTGGACCCCGGTCGACTCGGTGGCCTGGCTCAAGGCGATGGCCTGGGACCTGCGCGGCAACATGCAGGAAGAGATCGACCGCTCCCTGATGACGAGCCGGCTCGGCCCGCAGGACATCGCCGACCTCTACCCGGAGTACCCCTACAGCCGGAACAAGACGATCGTCCGGACCGGCGCGTACGACAGTGTCACCGGGACGTACAGCCGGACCGGCACCGCTTCGACGTCCGCGGCGGGCACGGGGCTCACGGGCAATACCGCGGCACCCACCGGGTTCCAGAGCCAGCTCTCGGGGCTCTACAAGGTCCTCGACGGCCTGCCCACCGCCGTCGGCGTGAACGGCAACGGCATCGGCTCCAACTCCTGGGTCGTCGCGGGAAGCCACACCATCACCGGCAAGCCGCTGCTGGCCAACGACCCGCACCTGTCGGCGTCGCTGCCGTCGGTCTGGTACCAGATGGGCCTGCACTGCACCGCCGTCTCCGCCGAGTGCCAGTACGACGTCTCCGGCTACACCTTCGCGGGCATGCCCGGCGTGGTCATCGGCCACAACGCGGACATGGCCTGGGGCATGACCAACTCCGGGGTCGACGTCACGGACCTCTACCTGGAGAAGATCACCGGCGAGGGCTACGAGTACGACGGCAAGGTGCTGCCCTTCACGACGCGCAAGGAGACGATCAAGGTCGCCGGCGGCGCCTCCAAGACGATCGTCGTCCGGCAGACGGACGACGGAATGCCGCTGCTCTCCGACCGTGACGACGAACTGGTCCAGGTCGGCAAGAAGGCCACCGTCGACGCCGGGGCGCCCGACCGCGGCGACGGCTACGCGATAGCGCTGCGCTGGACCGCGCTGGACCCGGGCAACACCATGGACGCCGTCTTCGAGATGGACAAGGCGTCGAACTGGACCGAGTTCCGCAAGGCGGCCGCGTCCTTCGAGGTGCCGTCCCAGAACCTGGTCTACGCCGACGGCGCCGGCAACATCGGCTACCAGCTGCCCGGCAAGATCCCCACGCGCGCCAAGGGCGACGACGGCTCGCTCCCGTCGCCCGGCTGGGACTCCAAGTACCGGTGGACCGGCTACATCAAGCAGTCCGCCCTGCCCTACGAGTACAACCCCCAGCGCGGCTACATCGTGACCGCCAACCAGGCGGTCGTCGCACCGGACAAGTACCCGTACACGCTCACCACGGACTGGGGCTACGGCACCCGCAGCCAGCGGATCACCGACCTGATCGAGTCGAAGACCAAGGGCGGCGCCAAGATCTCGACCGATGACATGCGCCAGATGCAGCTCGACAACAGCAGCGAGATCGCCAAGCTGATCGTGCCCAAGCTGCTCGCGATCAACGTGGCCGACAAGGACGTCCGCGACGCGCAGAAGCTCCTGGAGGGCTGGGACTACACCCAGGACTCGGACTCCGCCGCCGCCGCGTACTTCAACGCCACCTGGCGCAACATCCTCAAGCTCGCCTTCGGCAACAAGCTGCCCAAGGAGCTGCGGGTCAAGGGCCAGTGCCTGTGGGTCGACCGGGTCGACAGCACCGGTCCCGCGGACGAGGGCCAGAAGGTGCGCGAGTGCGGCGAGCGCGACGCGGACCAGGCGCAGCCGGACGGCGGCGACCGCTGGTTCGAGGTCGTCCGCAAGATCATCGACGACGAGAACAACGACTGGTGGAAGTCGCCCAAGCCGCGTAGGACGAGCGTGACGGGCAAGGACAATCCGATCGACACCCGGGACGAGCTGTTCGGCCAGGCCATGACGGACGCCCGCTGGGAGCTGACCGCCAAGCTCGGGAAGGACATCGACACCTGGAGCTGGGGCCGGCTGCACCGCCTGTTCCTGAAGAACCAGACCCTCGGTACCGAAGGCCCCCGCTTCCTGCAGTACATGCTCAACCGGGGCCCCTGGAACCTCAGCGGCGGCGAGGCGACGGTCAACGCGACCGGCTGGAACGCGGCGGGCGGCTACGGAGTGGTCTGGGTCCCCTCGATGCGGATGGTCGTCAACCTCCAGGACCTCGACAAGTCCAAGTGGATAAACCTCTCGGGCGCCTCGGGGCACGCTTACAGCGCCCACTACACCGACCAGACGGAGAAGTGGGCCAAGGGTGAACTCCTGCCGTGGGCCTTCAGCAAGAAGGCCGTCGACAAGAAGACCGCCGACACCCTGGAACTGAAACCGTGACGCCGGCGCGGGCGTCGAGGTCCTGACGCCCTGAAGCCGGTGCCTGACGAAAGTGGCCCTCCACGCGTGCGTGGAGGGCCACTTCGCGTCCGCCGTCCGCCCGTTCGAAGTCCGCCCGTTCTTCGTCCCGTCGGTCCCGTCGCTGCTCAGCGGAACCGGCGTACACCGGAGGGGGTCACCACCGCGTGGACGGGCCGGTCGTGCGTCTCCTCCGGGACCCGGTCGACGACTTCGGTGTCATACAGGAGCACGACCAGCGCGGGATCGGCGCCCGACCGCTCCAGGCGGACCAGTACACGGTCGTACGAGCCTCCGCCGCGCCCCAGCCGCATCCCGCGCGCGTCGACGGCGAGACCGGGCAGCAGAACGACGTCGGCGTCCTGGACGGCCGCCGGCCCCAGCCGCTCGCCGGCGGGCTCCAAGAGGGTCATTTTCCCGCCGCGTCGGACCGGGTCGAGGGAGTCCGCTCCGGTGAACGCGCCCCAGTCCAGATCGTTGTCCGCCATCAGGACGGGCAGGAGGACGCGCACTCCGCGGGCGCGGAGCGCGTCCAGGAGCGCGAGGGTGCCCGGTTCACTCCCCACGGAGACGTAGGCCGCCACCGTGCGGGCGTGCGCCAGTTCGGGCAGCTCCAGGGCGCGGGCGGCGAGCGCGGCGGCGGCCTCCCGCACGTCATCGGCCGTCAACCCGCTTCTCACCGACAGGAATCCTCGCCGCAACATTCGCTTGTCAGGCTCTGGTTCACGTCGGACGCGGCTCACAGGTGACTCCATGGTTCTCTCAGTCCGCTCATATGATGGCGAATTGGCCGGGGCCACAGATTCTGCACATAGCCGCCGGTTATGGTTGCGGACATGACTGAGTCACACCCCAGGATCAGCAAGGCTGTCATCCCCGCGGCAGGCCTCGGCACCCGGTTCCTGCCGGCCACCAAGGCCACTCCCAAGGAGATGCTGCCGGT